>JAKLKA010000011.1 GCA_023150915.1 Polyangiaceae bacterium | reverse complement strand
CCATCCCGCTGCGGGGCGTCGCACCCAGCTTCGCCTGCCGGTGCAGCTCGGAGCTCTCTGTCCCTCTCGCGCGGCCATCCCGCTGCGTGCGACGCACCACGCTTCGCCGGCACGTGCAACCGCCGAGGTGCTCGCTGTCCCTCTCGCGCGCCATCCCGCTGCGGGGCGTCGCACCCAGCTTCGCCTGCCGGTGCAGCTCGGAGCTCTCTGTCCCTCTCGCGCGGCCATCCCGCTGCGTGCGACGCACCACGCTTCGCCGGCACGTGCAACTGCCGAATTGCTCCCTGAGCGCGCAAAACGGGCGGGTCAGCGGGTCGATGGCAACTGAGAAGGGCGAAATGCTCGCCGTGCGAGCCGAATCCCCGTGTCGAGCTGCAGACGGGCAGCAATTGATCTCGATTGCGCGCATTTCGGGTCGGTGTGCGGGCCCCGTGGAATCGATTTGCGAGAGGGGCCTCTGCCAGGCGCAGAGCCCGCGTCGCGGGGGGCTGCGTCAAAGGTACAGGGGGAGGAAGCCTACGCACGCCGCGCCGCCGCCGCGGCGCGCATTGCGAGGCGGCACCAGAGCAGCGAGGGCGGCAGCTCACCGCCGATCAAGGCGTACTCGGGGACCGCCGGCTCGTCGCGCGGGCTGCCGGTGCGCCCCGAGAGGAACGCGGTCAGGTGGGCAGCTCCGATCCGGGAGCCCGCCGGCAGTCGCCCGCTCGCGATCACGCCGATGCTCTCGAGATAGTCGAGCTCGGGGCGGAACGCTTGCGCCTCCGCGCCATCGCCGAGCGCGCCTCGGCAGATCCGATCCGCGACGTGAAACGCCTGCTCGAAGCGGGCGTCGGTGCGACACACCCGCTGCTCGGGCAGCTGACCCGCGAGCACCGTCTCGGCCCACTTCGCCGCGCCGCCGTGCGCGATGTAGTGATAGCCCGACGCAATCTTGCCCATGCCACCGGCACCCACGGCGAGCACCGAGCCGGGATCGATCATGTCCTGCTGCGAGTAGCCACCTTCGAGCGCCGCGCGCCGCCACAGGTACTGCACGCCGTAGCGCGCGTCCGCGGGCGCCGCCGCGGGAAAGTCCGGTGGCCGGGCCGAACGCACCACGGCGTCAGTACGCTCCAGCATCCCGCTGGCGGCGCGGACGTCGTCCGGCGAAGGTACATGGCCCGAGCGACCCAGCGGCGAACCCTCGGCCAGGAAGCGATTGACGCTCAGCGCATCGATCGGAAGCTCGAGCGTCTGCTGCAGGGACCGCTCGAAGGACTCGGCCGTCTCGCCGGGCAACCCGGCGAGCAGATCGACGTTGACGCTCATCCCGAGCTCGTGCGCGGCGCGCACCGCCGATGCCACGCGCGCGAAGGTCTGGTCCGCGCGGTTCGCCCGGGCCAGCACCTGGGGCGTCAGCGACTCGACCCCGAAGCTCACCCGCTCGACGCTGTGGGCCAGCATCACCTCGAGCTTCTCTCGGGTGGTGGTGCTCGGGTGCGCCTCGACCGATCCTGGGGACGGGCCGAACGCAGTTCGCGCCGCACCCAGCAGGCGCCGCAGCGCTGCGGCGCGGAGCAGCGTGGGTGTGCCCCCGCCGACGTGCAGCCGCGTGAGCGGCAGGCCCGCCAAGATCTCGCCGTGGCGGGCCAGCTCTCGAACCATGGCCTCGACGTAGCGCTCGATGGCGCCCGCGCCGTCAGGCCGCTCGGCGCTGAGCAGGCAATACGAGCAGATCTTCGCGCAGTACGGCAGATGCAGATAGAGCACCAGGCCCGCGGCGGGTGCGCCCTGGGCGAAGCGCTGCCACTGCTCGGCGTGCCACTGCCCCGTGCAAGGCTCGAAGTCGAGCGCCAGCGGATCACCCAACGGATCGGAGGTGCGGGCCATGGCGGCGAGCACCCGCTCGAACCGCTGAGCGAGCCGGTCCATCACGATCGCCGCCCCAGCTCGGCGCCCCAGGGCTCGGCGGCGATCAGCGCATCGGCGTCGGCGCGCAGGCGCGAGTCCAGGCGCCCGCGGGCGGCGTCATCCAGCGCGGCCGCGAACATGGTCGCCGTCGAGAAGCGGCGCTCACGATCTTTGGCCAGCACCAGCGCCAGCACGCGCTCCACGTCTTCACCCAGGTGCGGCGCGGCATCCAGGGGTCGCGCCGGCTGCATGTGGACCACGTTGTAGACGGTGAGCACGCTATCCGGCGCGGTGAACGCCGGGCGCCCGGTCAGGCAGCGGTATGCGATCACCCCCAGCGAGAACACGTCGCTGCGGTGGTCCACCTCGAGCCCCCGGGCCTGCTCGGGCGACATGTAGCTGGGGGTACCGATGATGGCGCCCTGGGTCAGCTGGCTGGTGAGCTCGCGGGCCTTCGACACGCCGAAGTCGAGCACCTTCCACGTGCGGCGCGGCGAGTCGTCGACCGCGAACAGGTTCTGCGGCTTGATGTCCCGGTGCACGATGCCGGCACGATCGGCCGCGCCCAGGGCTTCCCCCACCTGACTGACCAGCTCGAGCACTTCGGGCAGCTCGAGCCGCTTGGCCTCGCGCAGGCGGTCAGCCAGGTCCATCCCGCGCAACAGCTCCATTGCGATGAACGGTGAGCCGTCTTCGGCGCGGCCCAGGCCCGTCACGTCGACCACGTGGGGCGACTCGAGCCGTGCCGCAACCTCGGCCTCGCGGAAGAACCGCTCGAGCAGCTCGGCGTCACCGACGATGGCGGGATTCAGGAACTTGAGCGCCACCGGACGGTGGGTCGGCAGGTGCTCCGCCCGGTACACCTCGCCCATGGCACCTCGGCCGATGATCTCGCCCACGGCATATTCGCCCACGGTGCGGTCGCTGAAGCGGCCCAGGTTCGCGCCCCGCGCAGCGTCCAGATCGGCGCGGGCTTCGTTCAGCAGCGCCTCGCGTTGTCGGATCTGAAGCGCCGCCTGCTCCAACCGCTCGAAGGCCTCGCGCGTGGCCCGGCGACTGCGCCGCGCCATGCCGAAGGTGAGCCCAAGGAACATCTCGGCGATCACCGTCAGCGCCAAGAGCCCGCGCACGTCGGGCGTGTCGATGCCCACGATGGCCTGGTCGAGGGGGACGAGTCCGCTGATGCCGAGCGCCGCGAACAGCGCATAGCCACCGCTGAGCACGGCATAGACCGACCAGGCGGCGAGCTTCGAGTCGCTGAGGGCGAAGAAGTACACCCCCACGCAACCGCCCATGATGGTGGGCGAGAAGATGCCGACATAGAGCGTGGCCGACAGCACCGAGGCGACGCAGAACATGGCGTGCAGCAGCGCCAGTCGGGGGTCGTAGCGCTCGGGCTCGCGGAAGCGCAGCATGAGCCAGAGCGTGACGATCAGCGTCGAGCCGAACACCAGCGCGGCCTGCCCGCGAAAGGGTGCCTGCTTGGCCGGAACCAAGAGCGCCAGCATGCCGACCGCCGACAGCGGCGCCACCAGCCGGAAGAGAGCGCGCGTGCGCGTCGCCTCTTCGCGAGTCAGGATCAGCGTTGCTTCGGCGGTGCGCAGCGAGCCGCCGGAAGTGGCGCGGACCAGCTCGGGCGTGGTGGCGCTGGTCGACGCGCCGGGTGCCAGGGACACGGTCGGCGCGGCATCGGCCTCCGCGGGACGGTCCCGCGCCGTGGGGTCGCTGTCGCCGGCCATGCTCCGTCACCGGCTCATACCCGATTGTCGTTGACGCTGCGAGCGAGCGCCGCGAGAGACCAGTGACGTCATGGAGTACCGCTTTCTGGGCAGAACCGGGGTTCGTGTCTCGCAGCTGGTGTTCGGCACCATGTCGTTCGGCGGTGACGCCGACGAGGCCACCAGCGCCGCGCTGTTCGGGCGCGCGCGCGACGCGGGCATCAACTGTTTCGACTGCGCGGACGTCTATGCCAAGGGTCGCTCGGAAGAGATCCTGGGCGCGCTGATCGCCGGCTGTCGCGACGAGCTGGTGATCGCGACCAAGGCTTACTTCCCGACCGGCAGCGGCGAGAACGCCCGCGGCTCGTCGCGCTATCACCTGGTGCGCGCGGTCGAGGCCAGCCTGAAGCGCCTGGCCACCGATCGCATCGACATCTTCTACTTGCACCGCTTCGACGACATGACCGCCATCGACGAGACGCTTGCGGCGCTCGAGACGCTGATCCAGCAAGGCAAGATCCTCTACCCCGCGGTGAGCAATTTCTCGGCGTGGCAGACGGCAAAGACGCTCGCGGTCGCCGGGCTTCGGGGCCTGTCACCCATCGTGGCATCGCAGCCGATGTACAACCTGCTCAAGCGCCAGGCCGAGGTCGAGATCTTGCCGCACGCCCTCAGCGAGGGGCTCGGGGTCTTGACCTACAGCCCGCTGGCGGGTGGTCTGCTCAGCGGCAAGTACGGCGTGGGCAAGGCCCCGGCTCAGGGGCGCGTGGTCGACAATGCGATGTACAAGACGCGCTACGGCGCGGCCTCGAACTTCGAGATTGCCGAAGCGTTCACCGCCCTGGCGAACCAGCTTGGCCATCACCCCGCGACGCTGGCCATCGCCTGGGTCGCGGCGCAGCCCGGGGTCACGGCGCCGCTGATCGGGGCACGCAGCCTGCAGCAGCTCGAGCCATGCCTGGCGGCGGCGAACCTGTCGCTCGACCCCGAAACGCTCGCCAAGATCGGCGCGCTGTCGCCTGAACCCCCGCCGGCCACCGACCGCAACGAAGAGAAGTCGGCGCACAATTACGGCAGTCGCTGATGGGCAAGCGGGTGGTCGGCATCGATCTCGGCACGACCCACTCGGTCGTGGCCTGGGCCGAGCGCGCCCCCGGCGCCCCGGTGCAGGTCTTTCCCGTGCCGCAGCTGGTCACGCTGGGCGCCACCGAGGCGCGGGCGCTCTTGCCGTCGTTCTTGTATGCGCCGCTCGAGGGCGAGCTCGGCGAAGATCCGTTCGGTGATGCGCCGTGGGCCATCGGTGAGGTCGCTCGTCAGCGCGGCCGCGAGGTCCCGGGGCGCGTGGTGGCCTCGGCCAAGAGCTGGCTTTCCCACGCCGCGGTCGACCGCACCGCGGCCATCTTGCCGTGGGGTGCGAGCGACGAGACCGACCTGACCCGGCTCAGCCCCGTCGAAGCCAGCGCCCGGCTCTTGTCCCACATCCGCCATGCCTGGGACGCCGCGCACCCCGATCACCCACTGGGGCAGCAAGAGGTGGTGCTCACCGTGCCGGCCTCGTTCGATCAGAGCGCGCGGCTGCTGACGGTGCAGGCGGCACGGGCCGCGGGCCTCTTGCCACGCCTGCTGGAAGAGCCGCAAGCGGCGTTCTACGACGCGGTGGCACACCTGGGGCTGCCGCGCTTCGAGGCGCTCTTGGCCGAGCGGGATTCGGCTCTGGTGCTGGTCTGCGACGTGGGCGGCGGCACCACCGATCTGACGCTGATCCGCGTGAGCCGCGGGGGGGTGCTCGAGCGCGTGGCCGTGGGTCGCCACTTGCTGCTGGGCGGTGACAACATGGACCTGGCGCTGGCGCACCTGTGTGAGGCCCGCTGGGTCACGCCGCCCGAGCGGCTGGACGCGCGACGCTTCGGCCAGCTGGTGCTGGCCTGTCGCGCGGCCAAAGAGCGGCTCTTGTCCCGCGACGCACCCGCCGCGGCTCCCATCGCGGTGGCGGGCACGGGGGCGGCGCTGGTGGGCAGCACGCTGCGCACCGAGCTCGAGCGCGAGCGGGTCAGCCAGGTGGTGCTCGACGGCTTCTTCCCCGCGTGCGCCAGGGGCGACGTCCCGCAGCGCGGGCGCACCGGGCTGGTCGCCTTTGGTCTGCCCTATGAGCACGACGCCGCCATCACCCGGCACGTGGCGCGGTTCGTCGCGACGCACACCGCCGAGCCAATCGCAGCGGTGCTGCTAAACGGTGGAGTTTTCCGCGGAGCCCGTCTGGCCGATCGCTTGCTCGAGGTCGTCGGTTCATGGGGTGAAGAACCTTGCCAGCGCCTGCCAGAGCGGGATCCCGACCTGGCGGTGGCGCGGGGCGCCGTCGCCTACGGGCTGGCGCTGGCCGGCCACGGCGTGGTGATCGGCGGGGGCTCGGCCCAAGGCTTCTACCTGGGCATCGAGGGCGCGGGCGAGAAGCGCGCAGTGTGCGTGGTGCCGCGCGGCGCTCGCGAGGGCGAGCGTCACGTGGCCGCGTCCACGCCGCTCGCACTGCGCGTGGGGCGGCCGGTGCGGTTCGAGCTGTACAGCTCCGATCGCGCCGCGCACGCCCCCGGCGAGCTGGTGGACATCGCCGAGCTGTCGCCGCTCTCGCCGGTGGCGTCGACCTTCGAGGCGCGCGAAGACGGGCAGGACGTGAAGGTGGCCCTGGTCGGCGAGCTGTCACCCGTGGGCACGCTCGAGCTGTGCTGCCTCGAGACGGGGGGCACGCCGCCTCGGCGCTTCGAGCTGGCGTTCGAGCTGCGCGCCGGGGAAGGTGCCGGACAAGAAGAGGCTGCCCGACCCTCACGGCGCGCACAGCCCAGCGTGCGCCCGGCCAGCCCGCGTTTCGACGAGGCGCGCGCGGCCATCGAGCGGGTGTTCGGCAAGGCCGCGGCCGACGTGAAAGAGCGCGAGGTCAAAGATCTGTGGCGCGAGCTGTCGCGCATCTTGGGCGAGCGCCAGGGCTGGAGCGGCGAGCTGTGTCGTGCGCTGTTCGACGTGATCTCGCCCCACGCCAAGGCCCGCCGCCGGTCGCTCGACCACGAGCGCGTCTTCTGGATGCTCGCGGGCTATTGCCTGCGGCCCGGCTACGGTCATCCGCTCGATCCCGGTCGGATCCGCCTGCTGTCGCCGCTGTTCGAGCAGGGGTTGGTGTTCCAGGACGAAGCGCGAGGGTGGCAGCAGTTCTGGATCGCGTGGCGGCGCATGGCCGGCGGGTTGGCCGAGAACCTGCAAGCGCACATCCGCGATCGCGTCGACCCGTTCTTGGCGCCGCCGGGCCAGGCGGGGAAGAAGCCCAAGGGAATGAAGCCGCAGGCGCTGGACGAGATGCTCGAGCTTTGCGCGTCGCTCGAGCGCGTCGAGCCCGAGCGCCGCGTGAAGCTGGGCGAGTGGCTGATCGAGCGCACCTGGACGGAGCAGAACCCGCGCCTGTGGGCCGCCATCGGGCGCCTGGGCTCCCGGGCACCGGCCTATGCCAGCTTGCACCACGTGGTGGCGACCCGAACCGCCGAGGGCTGGCTCGATCACTTGCTGCGCGAGAAGTGGAGCGAGCTCGCGACCGCACCCCGCGCGGCCATGCTGCTGGCGCGAGCCACCGGCGATCGCACCCGCGACGTGAGCGGCGAGCTTCGCGACAAGACCGCACGCGCCCTGGAAGCAGCAGGCGCCGATCCCAGCTGGGTGCTGGCCGTTCGTGAGGTGGTTCCCATCGAGGACCGCGAACGCGCCGAGTTCTTCGGGGAAGAGATCCCAGCCGGGCTTCGCCTGGTGGACTGACTGAGGCAGGGCGCCGAGGTGAGTGGCGCACCTACCTCGCACGGCCGCGGGCGAGGTGCGACACTCGGTGGTGGGGGCCGCCTTTCGACCAGCAGTACCCACCATGATCCGACGCGCACTGTTGCTTGGCCTCGCGCTCACCGCTTTCGCTTGCTCGGGTCACGATCCCGAGCGACCCCAACCCGGAACTGCCGCGGAAGAGATCGTGGGCGGCGTCGACGACACCGCTCACCCGGCGGTGGTGCTGCTCACCAACCCCGGTGGCAATTGCACGGCGTCGCTGATCGCGCCCAACCTGGTGCTGACCGCGCGGCACTGCGTTGCGCAGAACGTGACCCAGGGCATCGGCTGCGACATCAACGGCAAGTCGACCAACGGCGACCATGTCGGCGCCAACTATGCAGCCTCGAGCATGAAGGTGTTCACCGGGCTGCAGCCGAACCCGTGGAGCGGCACGCCAGCCGCGGTGGGCAGCCAGCTGTTCACCGTCAACACCAAGAATCTGTGCAACGCGGACATCGCGCTCTTGGTGCTGAACAAGGCCGTGACCGTGGCGCCGCCGCTGAAGATCCGGCGCGACGCGCCGCCGATCATCGGCGAGGCGGTGACCGCAGTGGGCTACGGCGCGGTCAACGACAACCAGCAGGGCTCGGGCAAGCGGCGCATGCGCGCCAACGTGATCGTGCGCAGCGTGGGCAAGGACTGGAACGAGCTGACCGGTGCCGCCGAGCTCTCGACCACGCAGGCGGTGTGCTCGGGCGACTCGGGGGGCCCGATCTTCTCGGCGGGCGGCGCGGTGATCGGCATCGCGTCGCGCGTGTCGAAGTGCACCGACCCGAACGCCTCGGCCAAGTACGTGCGCCTGGACTACCACAAGGACCTGATCAACCAGGCCTTTGCCGCCGCGGCGGCGTCGCCCACCCTCGAGACGGGCACCGGGCAGAACCCCACGCCCAAGGCCGTGGGTCAGAGCCCGTGCAAGACGGGCGCCGAGTGCTCTTCGTTCCTGTGCGCGCCGGGTGGCTTCTGCACCGATTTCTGCGGCGCCATGTCGTGCCCCACCGGCATGGTCTGCCAAGACACCACGTTCCCGATCTTCACCCAGCCGGTGAAGACGTGCGCGCCGCTCGGCGGGTCCACCGCGTGTGAGCAGTGCCGCAATACCGAGTGCCCCAGCGTGGCCAGTGATTGCCTGGCGTTGGCCTCGTGCAAGGCCATCCTCGCGTGTGCCGACAAGTGCACCGACGCGGCCTGCATTGCGGCCTGCAAGGGCCCGCCTTCGGAGGGCGCCGCAGGCTATGAGGCCCTGGCATATTGCGCGTGCAACACCAACTGCGCCACGCCCTGCGCCCAGATGTGCATGACGGGAACCGGCGGCGGCGGCGGCGCAGCAGGCGGCGGCGGCGGCGGCACCGCGGGCTCGGGCGGCGCCGGCGGCGGCGCTTCCGGCGGAGCGGGCGGCGCGGCAGCCGGAGGCGCCGGAGCAAGCACCGGCGGAAACCCGCAAGCCACCAGTGACTCGGGCAGCTCGGGCGGCTGTGCCACGGCTCCGCGCGGCGGCAACCACTCTGCCTGGGCCGGGCTTGCGCTGCTCGGCCTGGCTCTGGCGCGCCGTCGCCGCAGCTGACCCTTCCTGAAACCCCAGCGAGCTGGCAGGCTCGACCCCGTGGACGGCGCGGGACCCATCTCATGGTTCGTGGTGTTCGCCATGGGGCAGATCGCACCCATGGCGCTCGCCTTGGGCGTGCTGCTGTTGCTCAAGCTGGGCCGCGGGGGCTGGGACGTGAAGGACTGGGCCGTGGTCGTGGCCGCGGGGATCTCGGCAGCAGCACTGATCATCTCGGCCCACGACCTGCGCGCACACTACCTGGACATGGTCGGCGTGGACGCCACCGGCGTGCTCTCGCGCAAGTGGATCGTCGAGGGGGACGACAGCACCACGCTCAAGGTGGCGGTGCAATACAAGGGCTTCGAAGACGACTTCGACGTGAAAGAGCCGTTCTGGGACTCGGTGGCGCCACCGCAGAACGTACCGCTCAAGGCCGACCCGGACTACCCGGCCGAGTTCGTGCCGAAGTTTCGGATCGCGAGCGCCTGGCCGCCGGTGGTGGTGACGGCGCTGTTCGGCGTCGCGGCGCTGCTCGAGCTGTGCGTCTTCGTATGGGTGATCGCCCGCGGGGTGGACCGCTTCCGCAAACCGCGCGCCTGATCAAGCCTTGGGCAGCAGACGCACGCGCACCACGGCCCGCTCGGTGGCCTCGTCGATCAAGAGCACGGTGCCGTCGTCCAGCGTCAAGCGGTCACCGGCCTGGGGCACGCGCCCGGCGCGCCTGAGGCACAACCCGCCCACGGTGGAGAAGCCCTCGCCCTCTGGCAGCGCCAGGCCGTGCTGGCGGTTCACGTCGCGCAGCGGCACGTCGGCGCGCACGACGATCGAGCCATCGGCCCCGGGATGCATCGAGTCGGGCGTCGCGCTGTGCAGCTCGCCGAACACGTCCCCCACCAGCTCTTCCACCAGATCGTCGAAGGTCACGATCCCCGCCGTGCCCCCCTCTGGATCGGCAACCACCGCCAGGTGCGTGTGCTGCGCGCGCATCTCTTGCAACACCAGTGACGCCTCCAGCGAGCCGCTGGCAACGATCGCCGGGCGAATCAGATCCTCGAGCACCAGGAGCCGCCCCTCCCAGGCCAGCGGCAAGAGGTCCTTGTAGAGCACGTAGCCGACGATGGTGTCGAGGTCACCGTCGTACACGGGCAGCCGCGAGTGCGCGTGCTCGAGCACCACCCGGCGGATCTCGTCGGCCTGGGCGCGTCGCTCGATGCCCACCACGCGGGTGCGCGGGATCATCACGTGAGCAGCCGTGAGCTTGGCAAAGTCCAGGGCGCGGGTGGCAATCTCGCCCACGCGGGGGTCGATGGTGCCCGAGTCGGCCGCCTCTTCCACCAGGGTGCGCAGCTCTTCCGGCGAGAGTCGCGTCTCGCTGAAGGTCGTGCTGTCGTCGAACCAACGCAGCACCAGGTTCGACGCCTGGGTCAAGATCCACACCAGGGGTCGCGCCGCCCGCGACAGCCAGAGCAGCGCGGGGGCGACCAAGAGTGCGTAGGGCTCGCGCTGGCGAAGCGCCAGCGACTTGGGCACCAGCTCGCCCAGCACCAACGACAAGAACGAGACCACCATGACCACCGCGGCCAGCGCCACCTCGCCGGCGTAGACGCCCAGCCAGGGGGTGAGCACCGGGGTCAGGTCCCGGGCGAAGGTCGCGCCACCGAAGGCGCCGGCGGTGGCCCCCACGACCGTGATCACGATCTGCACCGTGGCAAAGAACCGCTCGGGGTCGTCGCGCAGTGCCTGTACTGCACGCGCGCGCCGTCCCCCGGCCTCGACGAGCGGCGCCAGGCGCGCCCGCTCGAAGCCCACCACCGCGATTTCTGCCCCGGCGAAAAGCCCGTTGGCCAGCACCAGGACCAAAATGACCAGGAGCTCCAGCAGCATGACCCGCATGGTGTGCCACAGGTTCGGGTGGGTTGCGGCATCCGACGCAAATTGCGCTATGCTGCGCGCGCTTCGGCCGACTTCTTCGTCGGGGGTCAGTGGTGACGGACAGCGAACGCTATCGGTCAGGGGACCAGATCGCCGGCAAGTTCCAGCTGGTGCGCAAGCTCGACGAGGGCGGCATGGGCACGGTGTGGGCTGCGCGCAACGTGGACCTGGACGTGCACGTGGCGCTCAAGCTGCTCCGACCCGAGCTGGCGGAGACGCACGCCGCACACCGGCTGCTGGCCGAGGCCCGCATGCTGGCACGCCTGCAGCACCCCGCGGTGGTGCGGGTGCACGATTGCGGCCGCACCGATCGGGGCGACCCGTTCGTGGCCATGGAGCTGCTCGACGGCGAGAGCCTGGCCGACCACATGTGCCGCCGCGGTCGCGTCGCCGCGGTCGAGGCTGTTTCGATCGTGCTGCCCGTGGTCGACGGCCTGCGGGCCGCGCATGAAGCGGGCATCGTGCACCGCGACATCAAGCCCGAGAACATCTTTCTGGCGAAGGTGGGCGGTCGCATGCAGCCCAAGCTGCTCGACTTCGGCATCGCGCTCGCCGAGGCCGTGGCCGCGCGGCGCACCACCCACGGCGCCATCATGGGCAGCCCGGTCTACATGTCCCCCGAGCAGGCGCGCGGCGCCGAGGTGGGGCCGGCCAGTGATCTCTGGTCGCTGTCGGTGGTCTTGTTCGAGCTGGTGAGCGCGCGCTTGCCGTTCGAAGGCGACAACTACCACGCGGTTCTCCGTGCCATCATCGAAGACGAGTGCCCCAGCCTGACCGAGCTCGGCGCTGGCGACGAGCTTCTGGCGGCGATCGTCGAGCGCGGCCTCGCCAAAGATGCGGCGCGCCGCTTCGCCACCGCGAAAGACCTGGGCACCGCGCTGGCCGAGTGGTTGATCGGGCAGGGGGTGACCGAAGACGCCTCTCACGTCTCGCTGCGCGCGGGCTGGCTGGGTCGGGTTTCGGAGCCGCCGGCCTCGCTGGCGCCCATCGTGGTGGGCTCTACGGATCGCCCACCGGCGCGGGCCTCGCTGCCCACGCTGACACCGGCGCGCGGCGGCGGCACGCAGAGCTCGCGCCATTCCGTCCCGGGCCTCAGCCTCACGTCCAGCCAGCGCGGCCGGCGCAGCCGGAAGATCTGGCTTGCAGCGGCTGCAGGCGCCACGGTCGCGCTCGCGGGTGGGGCGTTCTGGTTTCGCAGCCTCGCGGGCAGCTCGACCGTGTCCAGCGCCAGCCCCACGCAGAGCGCCGCCCCCAGCGCCGAGCCGGTCCGAGCAGAAGTGGCGCTCCCGGTCGTCGACGCGGGCTCGGCCCCCGCCGTGCCAGAGGCCGACAAACCGCGCCCCGCCCCCGAATCGCGCCCCAAGGCTCGGCCGGGCAAGTCCTCCGAGGTCTATCGCCCTCGGGGGATCTGAGCGTTTTTCGTCACGGCCGCCAAGGCACTGATAGTCTCGCTCACTGCCCCTCTCTCACTCGGAGGGGCGCCACGATGACGAGCTCTCACGACGAGCCGGTCCGGATCGGACGCTACGAGCTGGCACTTGCCCTGCCGCAGGGGCCGTTGGGCGAGCTGTGGGCGGGTGCGGCCACCGAGGGCGTCGAGCAGGGCCGCGTGGTCGGCATCCGCCGGATCCGCTTCGGCGGCACGGTGCCAGCCTTGCGCACGCACTCGGCCAAGGCCGCCGAGATCGCGCGGGCGCTGCGCCACCCCAAGGTGGCTGCGGTTCTCGAGGTGATCGAGCGCGACGACGAGCTGGTGGTGGTCAGCGAGCACGTCGACGGCGAGCCGCTCGGCGCGCTGATGAAGCACGCGATGAGCGGCAAGAGCCCGATCCCCTCCGGGGTGGCGCTCGCCATCGTGCGTGACGCTACGGACGGATTGATCGCCATGCGCGACCACTTCTCGAAGAGCCCCGGCGCCCCCGATCCGTTCGGCGGGTTGGTCCCCGATGGGCTGACGGTGGCGGCCTTCGGCGAGACCATGCTGACCGAGCCGGGGGTGCTCGCCGCGCTGGGCGACGCCGCCATGCGCTCGAGCGCGCTGCCCTATCGCGCCCCCGAGCAGCTCGCGGCGCCGCCCAAGCACGACCAGCGAAGCGACGTCTACAGCCTGGGCGTGGTGCTGTGGGAGATGCTGGCCAACCGCGGACTTTATCGCAGCACGGCCAAGACCGAGGCCGAGGCCGAGGCCGAGCTGCGCCGCAAGATCATGACCGAGCCCGCGCCGGCCCTGGACGAGCTGCCGCGGCAGGGCGCGCCGCTGGCTGCTTCGCTGGTGGTGCTGGTGAGCCGGGCGCTGTCCCGGGACTCGGCCCAACGCTATCCCACGCTCGAAGCGTTCCGGAAGGCGCTCGACGATCTGCCGCGCGACACTGTGGCGGCTCCAGAGCAGGTGGCTGCGACGCTCGAGCGACTGGCTCGCCACGCGCTCGAAGCGCGGCGCACGGCGCTGGGTCAGATGAGCGACGGCCGGCTGAGCATCAGCACCGAATCGGGCCGCGCCACCGCCCGACCGGCAAGCCCCGAGGCTCCGATGGAAGTGGTGATGCCCGCCGTGGCGCGCGTCCCGGGCCCGTCGATCGACACCTTCAGCCTGCAAGAAGCGCCCACGCGCCCGCGTCGCAAGCTGACGCCGGTGTCACTGCCCATCCCCAAGGGCCTGCCGCCGCCCCCGGCTGCCGCGCCCGAGCCCACCCCGCCGGTCACCGTACCGCGCGCGCGCGAGTCGACGGCCAGCGGCGTGAGCGTCAGCGAAGAACCGGTCGTCGTGGCGCGCTCCGGCACGCGACGCTTCGCGCCGTTGATCGTGGTGGGCGTGGGAGTGATCGCGGTCGCGGTTGCCGCGCTGATGCGCGTCTCGGGAAGCGAGCCCGAGACTTCATCCACGGCCCTTCCCCCAGCGCCGACCCCCACGCCCAGCGCCGCGCCGACCCCCACCCCGACCGCGACGGGAAGCGAGGCCATCGACCCCGAGGCCGCCCCTTCTGCAAGCGCCACACCGGCACCGAGTGCGTCGGCTCCGCGGCCTCGACCGCGAGACGACCGCCCCGCACCCAGGCCCTCGGCGCACGGTGATTTCCGACCCAAGGGGATCTGACCCGAATCGGGCGTGGTAATCTGCGAGCAGCATGGCTCGCATTCTTCCGGTCGCGCTGCTCGCGCTGGGGCTCTTGGTGCCCCAGGCCACCCTGGCGGCGGGGGTCCCCATCGAGAAGGCGAGCAAAGACCAGCTCAAGGCCGCGCAACGCACCTTCGAGGCGGCGGACGGGCTGTTCGACGCCAAGCGCTACAAGGAGGCGATCACCGCGTATCGCGCCTCGAACGAGATCGTGGCCAGCCCCAACTCGCGCTTGATGATCGCGCGCTCGCTGGCCGCCCTGGGCCAGCTCGACGATGCGTATTACGAGCTGGTGGGCGCCGTGAACGACGCGAAGTCCGCCGCCGCCGCCGACAGCAAGTACGCCCCGACCCTGAAGGCCGCCGAGACCGAGCTGGCCGCGATGGAGCCGAAGGTGGGGCGCGTCGAGCTGGTCCTGGCCGACTCGGTGAAGGGCGCCAAGGTCAACGTCGGGCCGCGCACCATCGCCACGTCGGATCTCGACGAGCCGGTGGTCGTGACGCCCGGCAACATCGTCGTGGTCGCAGCGTTGCCCGATGGCCGCTCGGTGCGCAAAGAGCTCAGCGTGGCGGCCGGCGCCACGGCCAAGGTCGAGCTCGACATCCCGACCGACGCGCCCGCTGCACCGGTGGCCGCGCCCGCCGAGAGCAAACCCGCAGCAAGCACCCCGGACACCGCTCCACCCGCCGGGAAGGCGAGCTCGCTAAGACCCGTCGCGTATGTGGCCGGGGGCATCGGCGTCGCGGGCCTCGCCACGTTCGCGATCTTCGGACTGATGAACAAGTCCAAGTTCGACGACCTCGAGTCGAGCTGCACCGGCGGGCACTGCGGCCCCGACCGGCAAGACGACATCGACGCGGGTCGGCGCTACCAGACCATCGCCACCGTCGGGCTGGCCGTCGGCATCATCGGTGTCGGCACGGGGGCCACGCTGTTCTTCTTGTCGGGTGACAAGAAGGCCCCGGAGAGGTCCGCAGCGCTGCGCGTGCAGCTTGCCCCGGGCTACGCCTCGCTCGGAGGGCGCTTCTGATGAAAGCACGACACGGGTTCGGGCTCTTGGCCGCGGTCGCGTGCTTCGTGGCTTGCGGGTACGACTATGGAAAGTTCGACACGCAGGCCACCGGCGGTGCGGCCGGCACCAGCGGCGGCGGCGCCAGCGGCAGCGGTGGGGCCAGCGGCGGCGGGACCACCAGCGGCGGCGGAACCACCAGCGGCGGCGGGACCACCAGCGGCGGCGGAACCACCAGCGGCGGCGGGACCACCAGCGGCGGCGGGACCACCAGCGGCGGCGGGACCACCAGCGGCGGCGGAACCACCAGCGGCGGCGGAACCACCAGCGGCGGCGGAACCACCAGCGGCGGCGGTGGGACCACCAGCGGCGGCGGCGGCACGGGCGGCGGCTGCTCGACGGGCGAGAAGCTGTGCAGCGCGAAGTGCGTTCCGGTCACCGATCCCGCCACCGGTTGCGGCGCGGCCAGTTGCGCGGCCTGCGCGCTGACGAACGCCACCGCCAAGTGCGGCGGCACGGGCCCCGCGTGTCAGGTGGACACCTGTGCGGGCAGCTTCGCGAACTGCGACAACCAGTCGGGCAACGGCTGCGAGGTCGACCTCAGCAAGAGCAACAACCAGAGCTGCGGCAGCTGCGCCAACAACTGCACGCTGCAGGGCTTCACCTCGCACTTCACCTGCGCCAGCTTGGTGTGCCGCTGCACCAGCCCCGATCAGTGCAAAGACGGCGGCGCGGGAACCGCCACCTGCAACGGCAACGGCCGCTGCAGCTGCACCGGCACCGAGTGCGCTGCCGGTGAGGCCTGCAAGAAGGTCGGCGCAAACCAGGTCTGCTCGTGCAACAGCGGCGCGGCGTGCGTGCCCGGGCAAACCTGCTGCCAGAGCCCGGCGGGCTGCAGGGACCTACAGACCGACACCGCGAACTGCGGCGCCTGCGGGAAGGCCTGCAAGGGCGGCGAGACGTGCACCGCGGGTCAGTGCGTGTGACGGCAGCTCACGCCGGCACGCCCCAGAACCAGTACCCGGTGCCGCCCAGGGCATAGCGATACGACCCGGCGTGCCAGCGGTAACTGTCGCCGTGCTCGCCGACCATGGCGCAGAGATCGGCGTGCTCGTAGACGCGCAGCGTGCTGACGATGCCGTCCCACGCGCTGATGCTCAGCGTGAGCGGCAAGACGCCCCACGAGAGCACGGCCTTGCCCAGGGTCTTGTCGGGGCTGAGCACCGGATTCGCGAGCAGCGCCGCGAGCCCGAAGGGTGCAAAGGGGAAGAACCCCAGCGGGCTTCTACCGAACGGCTCGGACACCCAGACGGGTGCCCGCGAGCGCACCGCGTCGGCCAAGATGCTCTGGGCCAGGCTGGGCGGAAAGTGATGAAACGCGTTGATGATGGCGCGCGCTCGCCCCTGGCCCACGTCGCCCGGAATGCGGGTGGCGTCGATCGGCGCAAGATGCGCAGCGATCTTCGGCTCGAGGCCGGCGAGGCGCTGCCACGCGCGCGGGCGCGGGAACAGATCGGTCAGCAAGATCTCGGGGGGCTCGCGGCCCGCGCGGCGGAACTCGCTCACCAAGATCTGCGCGGGGCCGCCGGCGCCTGCGCACAGATCCAGCACGCGGTCGGTGCCGGCGGCGGCCAGGAACTCGGCGAACGGGTCCACCAGCCCGTGGAGCGTGCGGCCCCAGTCCAGGCCGCGGCTCAGCGACTCGACGATGGTGTCGCGCAGGTCCGAGCCGACCCAGCCCAGATCGTTGAACTCGAACAGCTGAAGGCGCGGCAGAGGCATGGTGGGCTCGGTTCGGCTTACCCCAGTCAGGCGCGCTCGGCCACGCACACGATCTGGAAACCCAGAAGGCCCGGCCACGCGCCGCAGACGGCGGCCTCTGCGGGTTCGACGAAGCGCCTGTACAGCTTGAACGCCGATGACTCGCCCAGCGAGAGATGATCGCCGGCGGCCACGTCTTTCTCGAACAGCTTGCGCAACACGGGCGCCGCCGACTGCACCAGCGAGGGGGTGCAGCGTTCTTCGACCACTCGAAGCCCGGTGTATTCGAGCAGGCCCTCGAGCGAACGCTGGGTGAAGAAACGCAGATGGGTGCGGTCGTAGAGGCCGGACCAGGCGTAGTCGAAGCGACCCGCCAGCGTGCGCAGCCGGTTGTACCAGACGGCGTAGTTCGGCACCGAGATCACGAACCGCGCGTGTGCCAGGCAGGGTGCGGCAGCCAGGCTTCGCAAGAACGCCACCGGGTCGGGGATGTGCTCGACCACGTCGGAAAGGACCACGCCATCGAAGGGCTCGGCCGCGGCCTGCGCCAGCCAGGCGTCGCACAGCCCCACGAACACGTCGTCGCACGCCTGACGCGCCAGCGCAGCCGCGTGCGGGTTGGGCTCGATGCCCTGGATGAAGACGCCGTCGTGGCGCGCCTTGATCTCACGGGCGTTGGCGCCAGCGCCGCAGCCGATGTCCAGAAGGCGCGGGCGCGATCGGCGCGCGATCACCTGGCGCTCGACCAGCCCCACCAGCACGCTGTTCGGGCGCTCGACGTACGAATACGCGGTGGCGTCGAGATCCAGCGGGATGGGTCGCATGACCCCTTGGCGTTTAGCAGAGCACGAAAGGGCGTGCTACGGTCCGCGACCTTCGAGCCATGGCAGAGCTGAAGAAGGGCGTGATCGTCGACCGCGACGCGACGTTGATCGACGTGGTGCGCGACGAGGCCTCGGGCGCCATCAGCGTGGCCTTTCACCCCAGCCACCTGGTGCTCTTGCCCGGCGTGCTCGAGGGGTTGAAGCTGCTTTCGGCCGCCGGCTTCACGCTGACCATCGCCACCAACCAGCCGGCGCCGGCCAAGGGCCAGTTCTCGGCCCAGGCGGTCGAGCGCACCAACCAGGCGCTGATCGCACACTTGGCCGGTGAGGGGGTGCCGATCGCGGCCCTCGAGGTGTGCATGCACCACCCCGAGGGCGGGCCCGGCGGCGACCCCGCGCTGGTCACGCGTTGCGAGTGCCGCAAGCCCGCGCCGGGCCTGCTGCTCCGCGCAATGCAGCACGCGGGCCTCGACCCGTCGCGGACGTGGATGATCGGCGACTCGCCGAGCGACGTCGAGGCCGCGCGCCGCGCTGGCATTCGCGCGGGGCTGGTGTTCCCGCTCAGCCGCTGCGAGCTCTGTCCGCTCAAGGGTGGGCCGCCGGTGGGCCCGGACCTCGTGGCCGCGCGGCTGGACGAAATGGCCCGGGCCATCATCGCCGCGGGCTGAGCCCGAATTGCCCTCGCCGAGGCCGGCGGGATCCCGTATATGGTCCCCGCCGCCGGCCGCGGCAGGAGATCCATGGCGCTTTTCTTGGACAGCTCGGACCCGAAAGAGACCCGCGAGATCTTCTCGTGGGGCGTCGTATCCGGGGTCACCACCAACCCCTTGATCATCAGCCGCGAGGCGCCCGACGCCGATCTGAAAGAGCGCATCCTCGAGGTGGTGGCGGTCTCGACCGGTCACGTCTCGGTCGAGCTCACCACCGAGACCGAGCGCGAGATGCTGGACGAGGCCCTCGGCTACTGGGACTGGGACCGCTCACGCATCTGCGTGAAGGTGCCCTTCACCGAGGTGGGGCTGAAGGTGCTGAAGCAGCTGGCGGACAAGAACGTCCCCACCAACGTCACCTGCATGATGAGCTTCAACCAGGCGTACCTGGCGGCCCTGGCCGGCGCAACCTACGTCAGCATCTTCAGCGGTCGCGTGAAAGACATGGGGTACGACGTGCGGCCCATCGTGCGCGAGACCCGCGCCATCCTCGATCGCGAGGGTCTGCCCAGCAAGATCATCGTCGGCAGCGTGCGCCACATGATGGACGTGAACGAGGCGCTGATCGACGGCGCTCACATCGTGACCGTGCCGCCCCCCATCTTGCGCAAGATGCTGTGGAACCCGCGCACCGACACCACCATTGCCGAGTTCAACGACGCCTGGAAGAACCGCAAGAAGAAGTGACGTTCGCCCGATGAGCGACCAAGGCCAGCTCTTGGGTGAAGGCGCCCTGATCGTCACGCCGACCTACAACGAGCGGGACAACCTGCCGCTGTTCGTGCGCGCCACGCTCGATGTCGCACCCAAAGCCCACATCCTGGTGGTGGACGACGCCTCGCCGGACGGCACCGGAGAGGTGGCCGACGAGCTGGCGGCAAACGACGCGCGCATCCGTGTCATGCACCGGCCGGGCAAGCTGGGCCTGGGCACGGCTTACGTGCAGGCCTTCGAGCGCGGCCTGGCCGAAGGTTATCGCTGGTTCTTCGAGATGGACACCGACCTTTCCCACGACCCCAGCTACCTGCCGGCGTTCTTCGCGGCGCTGGCTGAAGGCAACGACGTGGTGATCGGTTCGCGCAACATCCCCGGCGGTGGCGTCGAGGGCTGGGGCCTCGGGCGTCACGTGCTGTCGAAAGGCGGCTCGCTGTATTCGCGCCTGATCTTGGGCGTGGGGGTGAAAGACCTGACCACCGGTTACAAGGCACTGAGCGCCCACGCGCTTCGAACCGTGGATCTGGCCAGCATCCGCTCCAACGGCTACTCGTTCCAGATCGAGACCACGTATCGCGCGCTGCTCCGGGGCCTGCGCGTGAAAGAGGTGCCCATCGTGTTCGTGGATCGGCGCGTGGGGCAGAGCAAGATGAGCCGGCGCATCTTCGCCGAGGCCATCATGATGGTGTGGAAGCTGCGGCTCTCGGCGCTGCGCGGCGAGATCTGAGCGTCAAACCAGACCGGCGCGTCCGCACAACGCGGCGTAGGTCACGCGCCGCTGATCTCGTTCGGCGAAGAGCGAGCTGACCCAGTGATCCATGTACACCCGGTCCAGCGCTTCGGGGTGGATGGCGAACAGCCGCTCCAGGTCGGCCAGATCCTTGGTGCGGCCGAAGAGCAACTTGAACAAGATGGCATCCTCTTTGGTCACGATCCACAGCTCGCTGCCCCCGAACGGCACGCGTACGCGACGATCGAGCGCACTTCGGGCCAGGGGCAGCAGGGGCAGAAACACGTCGACGCGCACGCCGCGGGCGCGACAACCGAAGTCGCCACGCATGGCCGCTTCGGCAGCCTTCGCCTCGTCCAGGTCGCAGCCACCGTCGCGGAGCGCCGCGAACAGCTCGGGCAGTTGCATCGGCTCGGCGGCGACGCCCACGTCCACATCGACGGTCGCGCGCGGGACGCCCCAGTACGCCAGCGCTATCGCTCCGCCCACCGCGTACTCGAAGCCGGCCCGCTCGAGCGCACGAGCCACGTCGGCCGTGGCGTCGAGCACAGTGGGCTCAGCCACCCGGCGCCCCTGCCGGCCGTGCGTGCCGCGCCCGCTCGAACACGGCCGCAAAGTCGGGCGGCAGCGGGTCGCGTTGTGACAAGATCAGCTCGCGCTCCGGATGGTGCTCGAGCACGTCGAAGACCAGCGCGCAGGCGGCCCGAAGCAGCGCATAGCGCTCTTCGAAGGTCGCACCCTCGAGCTCGCGCGCTTCCTCCCGCGCGTCGGCAAAGCCGTCTCGCGGGGGTGGAACGGTGACGGCGTGCTCGGTCACCCGTGAATCCTATCATGCCGATCCCGGACCGGGTCGCGTGCTAGCGTCCGGCGCGCGACCATGATCGTGGCGGCGCAACGGACTCTGGCAGGGCTCTTCGTCTGGCTCTTGCCGTTGGTCGTGGTCGCCGAGTACGTCGGCACGACCTTCGGCCACACCGTGGGCGCCAGCCTGGGCCTCTTGGCGCTCCTGGCCGGCGCGCTCTGGATCCCCACGCCAGAGGCCCCGCCCAGCGCTCCGCCGCGGTGGCTGGTCTGGGTCGGTCGCGTCGCCGGGCTCGTGGCGGTGGCCGCCGGGCTGTGGCTCGCGTCACGCTACCTGGCCCCGCTGCTCTGGCCGAAGCGCTACCCGATACTGCCCTCGGCCACGCTGCGCGAACGCGAGGTCTTCCACTACGCGCCCGTGCTCGCCGCCTATCCGGTCGCACTCGGCTGGCGCCTGGTGCGCGGTCGCGGTTCGGGCCGCGACGTCGAGCGCTTGGGCCTGCTCATCGCCCTGGTGCTTCTGGTGCACCAGGTGGGCAAGCTGCGGGTGCAGGGCTTGCCCGTGTTGCCCTACGGTCGGCCCGATCTCGACACCCTCACGCTGTCGGCCGGGCTGGTGCTCGGCGCGCTCTTGTTCGTGCCGCGCGTGCCGCCGTTCCTCCGCATGCTGGCGCTGCTCGGTGCCGGCCTGGGCCTGCGCTACGTCGGGCTCGACACCTGGAAGATCGATCCATCGACCCGCGACATGCTGCCGCTGGTGAAGAGCGCGCAAGACGCGTTCCTGAGTGGCGCCAACCCCTACGGGCTGCACCAGATGCAGGCGGGCAGCGTGGTGCCGCTGACCTATCTGCCGGGCATGTGGCTGGTCTGGGGCCTGCCGCGCCTGCTGGGCGCGACCGACTTCCGACTGATGGGGCTCGCGGCCGACGCGGCGGTGGTGCTGGGCCTGTTCTGGGCGGCCAGCGCCGTGCACAAGCCGGTGCGCGAGCGCGCTCAGGGCGCCGCCGTAGCCTTCGGCGCGGTGTGGCTGTTCTCGCCCAGCCTGGCCTGGAACGGCATCTATGCCGAGCCCCATGCCTGGTGGTTCGTGCTGGCGCTGCTTCTTTGCACCACCCTGCAGAAGCGCTGGTGGCTGTGCGCGTTCTTCCTGGGGCTCGCCCTCGCCACCCGTCACTTCGCGGCGGTGGTCGCGCCCTTCGTGCTGGTCGCCATGCTGCGCGACCTGGGCTGGCGCCGCGCGCTGGGGCGCATCGCGCTCGCCGGCAGCGTGACGGCGGCTCTGCTGGTGCCCTTCGTGATCCGAAACCCCGACGCATTCTGGTTCGGCACGCTGCGCTGGCTGGTCGAATACGGCCCGGTGCACGAGAGCTGGTTCTGGCAGAAGTTCGGGTTTTCGGGCCCGCTCTACGAGGCCGACAAGACCGAGTGGATGCCCCGCGCCCAGGCCGCGCTGCCCGCGCTCTGCTTGCTGGTCGCGGTCGTGGTTCGCGGCCGCCGGCGCGCCATCGCGCCGCTCGGCACCGCCTATGTGCTGTTCGTGATGTTCAATGGGATCATCTGGGACAGCTTCTATCTGGGTTGCGCCCTGTTCGCCGCGTTCGCCGTCGCGGGCGGCCACACGCTGGCTCGCGCCCCTGCGCCCCGCCCCATGTCCCGGCTGGGGCTCCGCGTGGCCGTGCTGGCCTTCGCGCTGGCCAGCGCGTGTGGCGCCTACCTCGTGTGGACGCTGTTCGTGGCTCGCAGCCGCGCGGGCGCCAGCGCGCTCGCGGCGCACCTCACCGGCACGCTGCGCCCCGGGGACGTGCTGGTCGATCGCAGCGACTGGAGCGTGGCCTTCGTGCAGCCCAAGCCGCTGTTTTCCACCGCACCCCCGCCCGTAGCCACCACCCGCGAGGTGCTCGATCCGGCGCTCGGTCCCAGCGGCGCACTGGGCCACCCGCGTGCGTGGTTCGTGCTGCGGCACGGTCGCGAGAACGATCTGAGCCGGGCCCTTCGCTCGCTGCCGGGCAAGATCGATGACCGCCGCATCGGGCACTATCGGCTGGTCGGCATCGAGGGGCTGCAGATCGGGTCGAAGCTGAGTGAAACGCGGGGGGGCCTCGCGCCCCGCCCCTGTCGGTTGGGTGGCGCAACGCGCGTCATGACAGCCGTCAGCCCGTCGCGCGGGCGCCCAATTGCCCAGCGATGGCGTGCCACGCTCGGCAAGCGCCTGATCGTGCTGGGCGGCATCGAGGACGGCAACGTGATCTACGGCCGGCAGCCGGCGTTCGTCCGCGTGGCCGTCGACGGTAAGCCCGTTGGCACGCTTCGCCTGCGAAACCTGCCGGGAGCGGAGCTGGCGGTGATCGACACCTCTGCATTCGCGGGCGCAGAGCACGAGGTGGAAGCGGTCGTGACCACGCGTGATGCGACCCCGCGCGTCGCATGCATCGACGGCTGGGCCACGGCGCCGTGAGCGCCCACCCCCACGGGCCTCACCCAAACGGGTGACCTCGCTCGCTCGTTGAAAAAATGACCATGGAATGCGTCGGCCCCCAGCTGATATCCGAGGGGGGGGAGCATGGTGCGCGAGGGGCCTGCGGGGCCGGAAGGCGAGTGGATCGGTGACGTGGCGTACGCCGTGGACCGTCAGCGCTCGCGCGTGCGCAAGGGACAAGGCAGCTCGTCGGAAGCGGCCTGGAATGACCTGATCGCGGGGCGCGTGCGGGTCGTGAGCCGCTTCGACCGGGACGGCCGCCGATTCATCGTGGCCCGCCGCACCGAGAACCCCACGCAGGCCGGCGTGGCCCCGCTCACCCCGCGCGAGCTTGCGGCCGTTCAACACCGCGTGCGCGGCGCGCAGCTCAAGGACATCGCGCCGGCCCTGGGCGTCAGCATCTCCACCGTCGCGAAATCATTGCAGCGCGCGCTCTTCAAGCTCGGGCTCGAGAATCAGGCCGAGCTGGTCGCGGTCCTGGGCAGCGCGGCGGGGCCGGTCGGCGGGGCCTCCGAGCCTGGCGCGCACGCCGAACCGGGCGCGCACGCCAAACCGGGCGCGCACGCCAAACCGGGCGCGCACGCCGAACCGGGCGCGCACGCCGATCCCTCTTCTCCGCCGCCGTCGCGGACAACCCGCAAGCCGCGCACCCGCGCCGCGCCGAACGCTCGGTCCGGGAAGCCGACCGAGAAGAAATGACCATTGTCCGTGCCCTGCCCCCGCCCCTAGCCTGACAGATTATGCGGGGAACGATTCGGGGCGTGGGCGCGGCGGCGGTCGCAGAGGCGGTCACAGAGGCGGTCACAGAGGCGGCGGCTGGGGCTGGGGCAGAGGCAGAGGCAGAGGACTCGAGCCTGCCACCGCCGAGTGGGCTGCGGGCCGCCAGTTTCACGGTGGGCGAAGCGGAATTTCTGGTGCTCTCGTACCCGGCAGCGGTGCCGGCGCTGCCCGAGAGCCTCACGACCACCGAGCAGGCCATCGCCGCCGGCCTGCTCGCGGGGCTGAGCAATCGCGAGATCGCCCTCAGCCGTGGGGTGGCGGTGCGCACGGTGGCCAACCAGGTCGCCTCGGTGCTGCGCAAGGCCGGCGTGCGCTCGCGCTTCGAGCTCGCCCGGAAGTACGCGGGCTAGCACCTGCGGGGCGAGGGCGGGGTTCGGTCAGCCCCCCGGCGCAGGCCGACGCTCGTACACGTCGAAGTCCTCGATGGTGGTCACGAGCCGGAAGTCGCGCTCGACCAGGCGTGCCAGATCGTGGAAGTGCGGCAGCGCCTCGGCCGAGTCGAAGTCGTCGCCGGTGACCCAGCTGAAGCGGTCGCCGTGCTGCACCACCACCAGCGCCGGCGGGTTCTTCGCCAGGTCGGCCATCAGCTCGCGCTGTGCGCGCTCGCGCCCCCACGACACCCGCTGCGCCACGTCGTAGACGTAGCGCGTGGCCGGCGGCCGATCGGCCATCCAGTAGATGCCGGGCTCGAACCCCCACACGAAGATCTTCGCGCCCGGCGGTGTGCGCCGCGCCACCTCGAGCGCCACCAAACGGTTCGCGTCCAGGTTGTAGTCCGCGACGCGATACAGCTCTTTGTCGAGCAGCTCGCGCGAGCGGATCGGACCGGTGCGCAGCAGGTAGCCGGTGCGCAGCACCGCGCGATCCCAGAAGCTGCCCAGATCGCGCACGGCGATCCGCATGCTGCCGGCCACCAGCACGAACCCCACGAAGGCCAAGACGCCGCTGAGCCCCGCCGCCAGCGTGCGCCGCCACAGCTTGTACAGCCCCAGCCCACCCAAGAGCGCCAGAAGCGGCAGGGTTGCGGCGTAGTGGTACTGGAAGAACTTGCCCTGCATGGCGATGCCCGCCAGGTGAATCGCCATCACGCCCAGCACCAGGAACACGCCACGCCGCTCGTGCTCGTGCATCGGCCGGATCACGATGGCAGCGATGAAGCCGAAGGCCCCCACGGCCGAGAAGCGGAAGAACAGCTCTTCCAGCCCCCAGTAGAACATCTCGGGTGCGCTGCGGTTGGTCCACCCGAGCTTGGTGTAGCCGGGCGTGAACTCGAACAGCGTCCACGAGAGCGCGTCCCACGCGCCGCGTGACTTGAACCACAGGCCGCACAGCACGAGAGGCAGCAGGCTTCCGAGCCCCACCACCACGAAGGGCAGCACCGCGGCGCGCCACTTCGCCTCGCGCGCCCACTGATCGCGGGCCAGGAACGCCGCGCAGGCCAGCGCGCCGCCCCCGAGTGGGGGCTTGAGCAAGAACGCGCCGCCGAACAGCGCACCGACGGCCAGCCACCGCCACAGCCGGCGGCTGCGCTTGCCCTCGCTGGCGGTGAGCACCAGGGCCCAGACCGTCAAGAACCCGCCGAACGTCTCGGGCTGCCCGCTGTGCCAGAACTCGAGCTGCGCGTGGATCAGCGCCGCCACCGCGCCGCCGACCACGCCCACGCGCCGGACGCCGAAGAACGTCTCGGTCAGACGCATGAAGCCGAACACCATGCCGACCAGGCCGGCCACCTCGACCAGGCGCACGGCGAGCATGGTCTTGCCGAACGCCGCCTGCGCCAGCGCGTACACCAGGAAGATCCCCGGTGGCTTGAAATCCCAGACGTCGCGGTACGGCATCTGCCCCCGCAGGATCCCGTCGGCCACCGTGGCGTAGATCCCCTGGTCGCGCCCGAACGAGAGGAGCACGATCTGCGCAGCCGACAGCACCACCACCGCCCACGACACGACCACCAGCCACCCATCGGGGTCGACCACGCGCTCGGGCTGAATCGCCTCCGCGGGCGGGGGCACCGAGGCGCTGGGCATGCGCCCGGGACGCTAGAACAACGCGCCAGGCTTGACGAGAGGCGCCGGGCTCGACGAGCTGCGGCGGACTTGACGAGCGGCGCCGGGCGCGGGATGAAGGGCGCCTCAGAGCGCCCCTAGCTCAGCTGGATAGAGCTTCGGACTTCGGATCCGACGGTCGTAGGTTCGAATCCTACGGGGCGCGCCCGACGCGAGCGTGAAATCCTCCGCTTGACGCAGAAAACCACCGTGGTAATAGCGGGCCTCCCTGAACGCGGAAACGCGACCAGGATGGGTCATTAGCTCAATTGGTAGAGCAGCGGACTCTTAATCCGTTGGCTGAAGGTTCAAGTCCTTCATGACCCACGAAGATCGCTTCGGATAACGGCGAACCGAACGCTAGGCCGAGACAGCTCGAGACAATGCCGAGACAACCGCTGCGAAGGCGCAGTGACACGGTGGCCGCTCGCGACGCGGAGACCACCGTGCCACCGAACACCTTCGCGTATGAGCACGCGGGGCGGCTCATGCGGCTCGAGCGAGCTCGGGGATGGCCTCGTGGAGAGGCAGGAAGCCGCCCAAGTTCAGCTCGGCGTGGGTGCGCGCGGCGCGCTTGTACCGGTAGATCATCTGCGACGAACGGTGACCGGTCCGGTCGGTGATCCAGGCCTCGGTCTTGCCGAGCGCCAAGTTCACGGTGACGAAGCTGGCCCTCAGATCATGCGCTCGAAGCGGACCCCTCTTGTCGTTGGACTCGAAGAGCTGGACCCGGGTGACGCCGGCCTCCTTCAGGTAGTCGCGCAGGCGGCCTGCGACGCCAAAGCGGTCGACGGTCCACTTCCGATGGGA
Organism: Polyangiaceae bacterium; assembly: GCA_023150915.1. GTDB lineage: Bacteria > Myxococcota_A > Polyangia > Polyangiales > Polyangiaceae > JADJKB01. The sequence continues at coordinate 54,939 of JAKLKA010000011.1, read as the reverse complement.
CAGCACCGATCTCTCGGGGCGCGCGGACCCGGCGAAGCGATCTCGCCAGCGGCGCAGGGCCTCTGCCACGCCAGGGTCCAGCGCCCACGACCGTGCATCGTCGGTCTTGTTCTGGTCCAGGAAGAGCATCCCGCGCTCGAGGTCGAGATCCGCCCACGTCAAATCCAGCAGCTCGGATACGCGCATTCCTTCGCGGGCCAGGATTCCGTACAGCAGGCGCTCGGGAAGCGGCACGGCGACGCAGGCCATCAACTTCGCGTCCTCGTCGGGGAACAGATAGGCCTTCGCCTTCTCGTCACCGGTCTTTGGCACGAACCCCCTCGGCAACGGGTTCGCGCTGAGGACCTTCGCGGGATACACGGCCAACGTCAACAACCGGTGCACCGACTGGATCACCTGGCGGCGTGAGCTGCGGCTGAAGGTCGGCCCCAGCGGTGGCAAGCAGTTCAGCACCTGCTCGACCAGCTCTACCCCGCGACGTCCCTCGAACCTTCGCATTGGTTCGGTCCCGATGACCGGATAGACGTAGTTCCTGAAGCGGCTGGCGTCGTCGTTCGCGGTCTTCTTGAGCGCGACGTGGTCCGGGAACCGACGCGCGAGCTCGCCTGAGGTCCAACACGCGCCGAATTGCTCGAGGGTCATCTCGGGCGAGAGCAGCGCGGTTCGAACCCTGTCGCGAGGTGGCGCGGCACCACGCCCCAGGATCTCGCGATGGTACCAGGAGTCAGCATGCGCTTCGGAGTCCGCGAGCGAAGTGACTGCAGGCGCGAGGTCAGCGGGGATTCGGTGCGACCGACGAACGCCTTGGCCGTCGTAGTACTTCACCATGAATCCGCAACCACGCGGTGACGGGTAGACGCGGAACGGTCTCTTCTTCTCGCTTGCGCCCGGCTCGTCGTCGGCGTGCCGCTTCTGCTCGCGCGCCCTTTTGCTATCACGCCGCGCGACCTACCACCGCCGGGCGGGGGTTAGGCGGTAGCGCGCGTCCGCGGTACCCTCTCGACCGACCACCCATTTTGGCAGGGTCGATGGTGATGCGGTCGGACGCCACGGATACAGTAAACCTCCGATGCGGATTCCGGGATCGCTGTCGCAGTCGCGAACAGCTCAGCACGCGCGTGCGCCAGGACCACCCCGGCAATGCGGCCGGCTCGCACTGCCTCATCCCAGGGCTTCATCCAGTCGTAGCGCGGGTGCCCGGGCAGAACTAGGGGCAACAGGCTCGACGCATCGAACGCGACCCGAACGTTCACCCCATCCCCAGCAGCTTCTTGGTGCGTTCATCCCGGGAGCGCTTCAGGCTGACCTGCTCCCAGTCGATGTCTGCGCCCTCCGGAAGCACGAGTCGCAGCCGCCCGTCGACCGACTCGACCGTGGCCGCGGGTAGCTCGCGCCCTTCGACCTGCTCCTCGACCATCACCAAGAGCTTCGCCTTCCCCGCCGGCACCTCGGGCGGAAGCTCTAGCTCGAGCTTCCGGTTCTCCGGGACGGTGACCTCGATGGTGGCCGCGGTCTTCATGGTCGCCGCAACGGCAGTCCTCGTTCGCGGATGGTCGCGCCGTCAGGACCGACCGTGACCATCGCGCCCGCGTTCAAAGCGATCGCCGACTGGGCAATGACTTTGGCCAGGAGCGCGGCGAACGCTTCGGCGCGACGCGGCGGCAAGGCCAATCCCACCAACGTGAAGGACGTCGTGCCCTTGGGCTGCGAGCAGCGGGCACGCGCCGCGCGGCAGGCCCTGGTCGAGGAGCAGCTTCACGACGCGGCCGGAACGTCCGTGTGCTGTCCCGGCACCAGCGTGGCCGCGTACGCCAGGGCCTGGCGGATGTCCTCGTCCTCGAGCTCGGGGTACTCCTGCTTGAGCTCGGCGGGATTCGGGTACACGGCCAGCGCCTCGAGCACCCGCTTCACCGTGAGCCGCATGCCGCGGATGCAAGGCTGGCCGCCCATCTTGGCCGGGTCGACGGTGATGCGGTCGAACGTCACGTCGCCATCGTAGCACCTCGGGTGGGACACGTTCGTGTCCATCCCCCAGTCCCACCGCCCCTCGCCAGAAATCTCAACAACCCGCAGGAATCACCCTCGATTCGCGTCTCCACCGCCGAGCACTTTCAATCCGTTGGCTGAAGGTTCAAGTCCTTCATGACCCACAAGGGAACGACTCGGAGACGTTGAAGAATCTCCTTCGGGAGACGACGTTGCCGCGGCCCCGCGAACTGTCACCCCTGGCCGCGCTCGACCGGCCCGGGAAGCACCGGACCGCTGAGCGGCACACCCGTGAAGCGAATGAAGTGGTTCTTGCCCCCGAGCAACTGCTCGACGACGTGTGCTACGCCCACGCCGATGCCTTCGAAGTAGTAGAAGGCTGCGAACTCTTGGTTCGCGCCGCGCGCGAAGCCATGCCAGAAACCAAGGGCCTCGAGCCGAAGAAACACCGACTCGCGGATCTCGAAGCCCGGCAGCGTGCGCTTCAGCGTGGCCTCGACGATTCGGTCCAAGAGCTCCGGCTTCTCGCTGCGGCTCGCCCGCACGAAATCATCGAGGCACGCGAGCTCGTCGTGGAAGTACGCCACCGGCACGCTCAGGTCGCGACTGTCGATGGTGAGCTGCTCGAGCTTGGCCACGCCTGCCTCGATGCTCTCGGCGCCCTTGTGCTGACGACCGGCGCTGCGCTTGATCTTGCGCCCAAAGCTACCCACACAGGGAGCATACACTTGCCAGGCTCCGGCTTCAGCAGCCCTCCGCTGTCCGGGCTGTCCGGCCGTGGCACGCCGATCCGCAGCGCCAGGGCCTGCCGGACGTCCTCGTCCTCGAGCGCCGGGTACTCCGGCTCGAGCTCGAGCTTGGCCTTCCCCGCCGGCACCTCGGGCGGCAGCTCGAGCTCGAGCTTCCGGTTCTCCGGGACCGTGACCTCGATGGTGGCCGCGGTCTTCATGGCGCTCCAAGTGTCGCACGCCCCGAGCCTCGATTCACGCAGCGCCACCATGAATGCCATGAAGCTATGAATGCCGAGCGGAAGTCCTCGTACCTCATGGCCAGCTCCTCGGGGGGCGTCACGTCAGTGCAGACTCTGACGACGCTCGGCGCGCACGGCATCCTCTTGCTCGTACATCTCGTCCCAGCTTCGCCCGCGGCGAACGTCATGCCAACACGAGCGCACGCCCTGATTGTCGTGCGGGTTCAGCGACAAGATCCGCTCGAACACCATCTGCGCCTCTGCGTACTTTCCCAGGCGCCAGAGGCAGAGGCCATAGCCGTGCAGGCAGCGAAGGAACGGCCGGTTGTAGATCCGACCCCAAACCAGCACACCGTCGAAGCCCGGAGGCAACGAGAGCTCACCGATCCGGATACCGATCTCGTAATGGGTCAGCGCCCGCTCCGGGGACCGATCGAACTCGAGGTTACCGAGGTGAGCGTGCGCGTCGATACAGCGTAGGTCGGTGCCGAGCACATCCATCAAGAGGTCACGCGCCCCCTCGCGGTCGCCGGTCGCCGCGAGATCCGCCGCGTCGCAGGTCGGGTTCTCATCGAAGGCCCGGTTCGGGAACGCGCCCCAAGCGATCGGATCCATCTCGAACCAAGCGCGAGGCTTCGCCGTCAGCTTCCTCCACAAGGGCGCATAGGGCTCCGGGTTGCGGAAGGGCTCGTAGCCCGACCGAAGGTCCACGAGCTGTCCGCCCGTCAGAGGAAGGGGAACGAGGCCGAGTTTCTCGACGGTGATGCGCGGGTTCTCGATCCGGCCGCTCGCGTAGGCGTGGTCCTTCCACGTCCACATCTTCTCGACGACGAGCGTGACGAGCTGCCCCGGCACGACCTCCCAGACGTCCCGCGACCGGAAGGTGACCTCGCCCGCCTCACCGAGGATGCGCACGCGCGCCGATTGCCGGTTCACCTTGAGCACGGCCGCGTCGGCGCGCACTGGAAGCGCACTCTCGGCCTCGTCGGCGCGCACTGGTGAGGCGCCGTCGGCCGGGTCGTCGTGCAGACCAGTCACGGCGGTCCGCTCGCGCAGCACGTGGGCGCGCGCGGCGGTGTAGGACTCGCCAGTCTTCTTCTGGCGGTCACGGATGATTCTCTTCAGATCTCGATGGGCGGTCATCAGCGTTCTCCTCGCTCCGCGCCGCCTCGGCCCCCGCCCTCGGCTGCGCAGCGAAGATCGCGCGACCAGCCAGCCGGAGGAGTGAGCTCCCCTTTGCCCCGGTCGAGGGATCCCGCGGGGGTGGATCCATCGGGGTTCGGCGTCGGTGCCGCCGTGTTTCGGAAACATCTCACGGGCCCGCGGGCGACGTCAACGCCCTCGGGATCTCCGCGATCTCTGCCGCCCCCTGTCGAGGCGTTTTTCACCAAGCTGACAACTGGGCAGTTCGGCTCGTGCCGGGGGGCGGCGGGTCTCGATCGATGACGTCCGCCCCGTCGTAGTCGAAATGCAGCTCCCGTCGACCGTGCTTGAGCGCTTAGTGGAGCTCCCATGCGTCGTGTGGCCGGCGTTCGAGCAGACGACCGAGGCGGTCTGCGAGGGGCTCGACCGCGCCTGGCGGTTCTTCGGTGGCAGAAGGCACACTGTGGAGACGATTGGGAAGCATGCTGCCTCTACGCGCCAACCTGCTGGAGCGGCGCCGCGCAGTGCGCGCTCGGGCGCTGCGTCCGGCAGATACCGATCGCGGGCAAGGGCACTCATCCTGGCGACGACGACCCCAAGTGGAGTGACGAGCTCGTTCAGGGCGTCACGCACGATGCGAACAACTGGTACATCACGAGCACGACCCACGTGTACAAGGTTCCGGTCGCTTCAGACCTTGCGACGGGCTCGTATTCCTTGAGGGTGCGCCCGTTCAAGTCGTTCGGACAATTGGGTGACCCCGAGTACCACGACGGCGTGATCTACGTCCCGCTCGAGCAGGGTCCGCCCTCGATCGGTGCGCTGGATGCTGATCTGAATGAGCTTGGGGTCGCCCCGATTCCTGGCGCAGCACAAGCCGCGTGGTGCGCAGTTCATCCCGAATCGGGCAGGCTGTGCACGTCCGACTCGAACCCGAAGGTACTGCGTGTCTACAAGATCCACTGGGATGGTGGGTTCTGGTTGGAGCGGGAGCTCGACGTCCCGCTGCGGCTCGACGGCAACTGGGGCCCACGCCTGGCTGTCGGCACGCCCATCCCTGGGCTTCAGGGCGGCGCGTTCGGGCCCGGCGGAATCCTCTACCTGATTTCCGACGTCTACGAACCGCACTATCCCGTCGCGCCGTACGCCGGAGGAATCCTCGGCGTCGTAGCAGAGACCGGCGTTCCGGTAGCAGGACATCAGATTCCGTACTCGATGTATGTAATTGACCCGTCTGGGTGCGACCTTGCCGACACGCTCGGCGATGCAGGTTCATGTCGAAACGAAGAGCTCGAAGGTGTCACATTTTGGGACCTCGGAGACGGACGCGCTCCCGGCATCCGCGGAAACCTCCATGTCATGCAAGTCGATAATTTCCCGTCGCGCAGCTACTGGTTCAAGCACTATCAGGTGGGCGACTAGACGAAGCGTGGCGGCCGCAACCAGCGCGTATCTGTTGGCGAGCTCCACTGCGCATGCCGAGCCGCTGGAGTACCGCCTCGATGCATCGGCGGGCCTGTTGGGACTTTCGCGTTTCGCCGGCGAGGAAGCCGCACCACTCGCGCTGACATTCGGAACCTCGGCAGCAGTCTTTCCCTCTCGCTGGATCGGAGCCGGTCTGGCAATCACGTTGTCGCAGCCCGAGTCCTATTCGTTCCCTTGCGAGGCGGGCCGCTTCTGTCTGCGTCGCTTCTACCGCTTTGGCGCCTTCGCCGAATCGAGATGGCTGCAGCGGCAGACCGCGGTGGCCTGGGAGCCGTGGGTTCGCCTCGGCATCGATGCCGTGCAAGCCGCAAGGAGGCCGCCCGGACCGGATGGCGACCCTGGCGTTGGGTGGGCGTTGGGGGTCAGCGGAAGAGCCGGCTCGGACTTGCGCTTGCGGTGGTTGTTGCTCGGTATCTACGCGGAGGCGGTTCGCGACTGGCGACATCGAGCGGGGGCTTGGGCTTGGGTTGCACGTCGGCGTCGCGCTGGGTGAGCGCGGGGAACCCGCCCCCCAGTAGGCCAGCTGCAACGCTGGGCTCGTTTCAATGCGGAACCTCTCGAAGTCCACCCGGTTCAAGGTGACCAGCGCCGCCGCCCGCGCGGCCTCGGCAGCAGCCAAGTGGACCGCGTCGCAGATCGCTCCGGAGCTTGCCCCGATGCCGATGCACCGTTGAATGGCGACCTCGGCAACCTCGTGCGTCACCGCGATCACGGAGAGCCTGGTCCGAGTGCCTCTATGGCGGCGCCAGCCGTCTCCGGCGAAACACGCATGCGGGGCATGCAGGTCAGCGCAGCAAACGTCTCGGCCAGAGCGTGGGCACTGCAGCAAGCGCGCACCCGACCTGTGTCGATCGCGGTTAGCCACGGCAAAGCCTGGGCGTGACGGTCATGCCGAGGGAGCAGCGCCGGCACGAGCACCGACGTGTCGAGGGCGACGAGTGGCTTCACGGCATGCCCGCGAGCTTGCGGATGCGCTCGTCGCGGATCTTCCGGTGGTCGAAGTCGTCGAGCGAAGCCTCCGACGGAGTTTCGATCAGCAGGAAGCCGTCCCGCTCCACAAGATGGGCTTCGGGCAGAGCGGCCTCACCCGGTTGCTCCTCCACCATGACCAGCAGCTTCGCCTTGCCCGCCGGCACCTCCGGCGGCAGCTCGAGCTCCAGCTTCCGGTTCTCCGGGACGGTGACGTCGATGGTGGCCGCGGTCTTCATGGCCCTCCAAGTGTCGCACGCCCGGTGGGACACGTTCGTGTCCAGCCGTGTCCACCCGTGTCCATCCCTGTCCCAGCGGCCCTCGCGCAAGATCTCGCCAAACCCGCTGAAATAACGCCCGATGCGCGCTTCTGCCGGCTGCGGCCGGAACGCTGCCTTCAGCTGGCCTGTTCCACACATTCTGGCCGCGCTGCGGGGCGGGGCAGCGAGAGATGCGCCGAGCACCGCGCGCGCCGCCGCCACCGGCACGCCCGAGTCGCGACTGTCGATGGTGAGCTGCTCCAGCTTGGCTACGCGCGCCTCGATGCTCTCGCTGAGCTTGACTTGGTGCGGCGCCGTCGCCTAGAAGGATGAGTTGGCTCAGAAGTGTAGCCAAGGAGAAGGTCTGGAATGAGAAGTCACCTCGTTGTCGCTGCGGTCGTGGGGCTCATGTATGGCGCGCTGTCCACCGGTTGTGGTGGGGACGATGACGGGGGGGGTGGCAGCGGGACGGGCGGCAGCGCTAGCGGCGGCAGCGGCGGCAGCGCCAGCGGCGGCAGCAGTGGCAGCGGCGGCGGCGGCAACCCCGATGGGTCGAGCAGCGATTCCTCCAGTGAGGCCGGCGGTGGGTGCTGCGACGTCAGACCCGAGATCCTTGCCAAGGTGACCGACGCCGGCGGCGACCCCAACGCCACGACGGCTGCGTGCACGCAGTTCAACTCGTCGCAGTACCCACCCAGCGTTGCCAAGGACCTGTGCGAGTCGGCGGGCCCGGGAGAGAAGTGGTGCAAGTGGACCTGCCCCTGACGCGTCGAGTGCGGCGCGGGCTCGGGTGGCGTCGCGCAGCGCAGCCGCCTCTGGGATGAGGCCGGGCATGCCCTGCGCCGCCCGATCCTCCGCGGCAGACTCGCACCGCCGCTCGGGATCCTCTGCATGGGGCAAGGCGAACCTCGAACCGGTCACGCTCGATCGAGACGGCTACCCAGAGCGAGCTACTTCTTCGTCACCTGACAGGTGACCAGCTGGCGCTTCGCGTCGAAGCAGACGGCGTGGATCTCCAGCGCTTTGGCCATGCTGGCGGGCTTCTTCTTGGGGCTGACGTTGCGTGAGAGGTCACGCGCGCTCCCCGGGACGTCCGATCGGGTGAGCGAGGCGGCGATCTCCGGCGCGCCGCCGCTCGACGCGAGCGGGGCCGCGACGCTCCCGAGCCAGGCGATGACGGCAGCGCCGGACAGCGCCGCGGAGCGCGCCCGGCTGACGTTCACGCTGGCGCCGAGCTCGTGCTTGGCCACCTTCTGCGCGAGCTGCCAGGCGTCCTTCACCTTGTACGCGGTCAGGGTCTGGGGGTGCGAGAGCAACGCTTCGATGTCGCGGATCTGCTGCCCTAGGAAGCCCGCAGCCGCCAAAGGGCCTCCGGGCATTCGCGCGGTGAGGTTCTGCGCGAGCGCGCGCGCAGCGAGCTGCACCGGGGCGCCGCTGACTGACTGGCCGGTCCCCTTCCCCGCCGCCAGGCGGCGCTCGAAGTCCGCGACGGACGCCAACAGCTCGGCGAGCAGCGGCGAGAACTCGGTGTTCGGCGCGACGGCGACGCCGCCGGGTTCACCGAGCACATGGGCGTACAAGCTGCGTCGCTGCGCGGTGTCGAGGCGCTCTGGACGCGACTCCAAGTACTTCTGCGCGAGCTGCCTTGCGCCAGACCCGGCCGGCAGCTGCCCCGAAGCGAAAGCCTCGGCGACACGATCGGCAACCTCGAAGAGCTTCATTTCTTCGAGCTGGGAGGCCGCGTAGAGCACCGAGGCGGCCTGCAAGCTCTGCGAGACGATCGCGCCGCTGACAACGGTCACCTTGACGGCGCCGAACGCTGCCTTGGACACCGGCGGCGCTCGGTCTGCCACGCTCGAGAGCGTGGGCGCGGCGAGCGCCGGCGAGGCAAGCAGCGAGAGCCCGAGCGCCAGGACGCCGGCCAGGGGAGCGATGCAGCGCATGGGGCAAGCATAAACGCTGGCGCCCTGCGAGGCACCCGCCAAGGCGAGAGCGCCTGGGACGACCATTGGACAACGCCCGGTGACGTCAACTAACCTGCGCGGTCATGATTTCTCGTGCGTTTCCCGCGCTCGTTGTCTCGGGTCTTTTGGCGTGCTCCAGCAGCAGCGGCGGCGGCGGCAGCGACGCCGGCGCGGGGGCGGGCGGCGGCGGCGCCGGCGGTGGCAGCGGCGGCACCAGCGCCGGGGGTAGCGGTGGCGGCTCGTCCCAGTGGTGCGGCAAGCCGGTGTTCCCCGAGGCCCCCAACGACCCCTGCGAGGTGTGCCTGAACGCCGCTTGCTGTAGCCAAGCCGATGCGTGCGCGGCGGACACCACGTGCGCGGGCTGCGTGCAGCAGGCGGACGCGTCATGCAGCTCGAACCCGGCCTTCGCCAACACCGTGCAGTGCGTCTCGGCAGCCACGAGCGGCGCTTGCGCCGCGCAGTGCGGCGGCTCCGGCACGGGCGGCGGGGGCGGCGGGGGCGGGGGGGGCGGGGGCCCGAGCTGCAAGCCGCAAGACACGTACTGTTCCATGGCAGGGGAGTGCTGCCTGGGGCTCGTCTGCTGCGAACAGACCACGCCGCCTTCATGCCTGCCGTTTGCGGCCTGCCAGCTCTGACGCGGGCCGCGCGCATCGGCGGACGGCGTGCCGGGTGGTGCCTTCACTGCCGAACCAGGATGACCCAGTCCGCGCTGGGGTCGACCGGAGCGTTGCCGAGGGTCTTCACCCCGCCGCCCGTCACCGTCGCAGGTTCTCCGGCGAGTCGGCGCCTTGCTTGAGGAAGTACTCGCCGGTCTCGGCGAACTTCGGGTGGTGAGAGCCGTCGTAGTCGAGCCGCCCCTTGCCGCGGTGGTCTCGGCCTGTCTTGTCTTTCTCGGCGCGGTCGGATCTGACATGTTCGCTCGTATGCGACGGATCATCTGCTTCGGTCTGGGTGTCGTGGGGCTGCTCTGCGCGGCCTGCAGCGACGATGGGGCGGGCGACAACGCCCTGGGCGGCTCCGGTGGGACCGCGGCCGGCGCCAGCGGCGGCACCGCGGGCGCTGCGGGAAGCGGCACCGGCGGCTCGACCGGCGGCACCGCCGGCGCTGCCGGAAGCGGGACCGGCGGCGCAGGCACCGGCGGCGCAGGCACCGGCGGCGCGGGCACCGGCGGCGCAGGGACCGGCGGCGCGGGCACCGGCGGCGCAGGGACCGGCGGCGCCACCGGCACCTGTGACTACCAGGTGGGGTCGAACGGTGTCTTGGTGATCGAGGCGGAGAAGTTGAAGCTCTCGGCGAGCTGGAAGGTCAATAGCGAAGCCTCCGGCGCGTACGGCAGCGGCTACATCGAGTGGACCGGAGCGAGTCAAAACTCCAAGCCCGGCGTTGGGCTGATCAGCGTGAAGCTCGGCATCGATCAGCCGGGGCGCTACCGCATGCAGTGGCGCAGCCGCATCGGTGCGGGCACCAACACCACGGAGCACAACGACACGTGGGTGCGCTTCCCGGACGCGACGGCGTTCTACGGGATGAAGCCCGCCAGCGGCGGCGAGAGCCGACGCTATCCGAAGCCCCAGTGCGACGACTCGACGCTCATGGCGAAAGTCCAGGCGCTCCCCGGCGTCACCAGCGCGACCTGCCCGAACGGCTCGACCGCCGAGGGGTGGTTCAAGGTCTACTGCTCCGGGGCTAGCAACTGGAAGTGGTCGACGAACACCAGCGACAACGACGCTCACCAGATCTACGCGGAGTTTGCCCAAGCTGGCACCTACACGCTGGAGCTTTCGGCACGCGCTGATCTGCACCTGATCGACCGCATCGTGATCCACCGCGAGGCCGTCGCCGACGGGGTCGCCACCGCCGCCAGCGCGCCCGCGACGCCCTGCCAATGAGTGCCATCAGTTCTCGGTGCGGCACAAAGACGCCATGAGACACTTGCCCTTCGTGGTCCCGCCCCTGTGGCTGGTCCTCGGCTGCGCGCCAACGAGCACCGAGCGACTGGAATCCCGGAGCCCGGTGGCAGCCACGCCGGCGTCGGCCTCGAGCAGCGCCGCGCCGATCGCCAACGCCGCGGCGGGCGACGCGGAGGGTTCCGCCGCGGACGCGGGCGCCACCGACGCCGGCCCGAGCGCGTCGCCGCGACACCCGCTGGTGCTCGCCGAGGTGCTCGCGCTGCGACCGGACGAGCGCAGCTGCGTCGTCGCGCGCGGATCCCGGGGCGGGTTCACTGAGGTCGCGTTCGAGGACGCTCAAGGAAACCTCCGGCGCATGGCCTACGTGGACGACGACGAGAAGGGCGTCGCCTCGATGAAAGTCCTGCGCTACGACGAGAGAGGCAACGTCGTCCGGGTCGACACCATCGATGCGTCCGGGAATACGACACACAGTCAGGAGTTCGAGTTCGACGCGCAGGGGGTGCTCCAGCGCTTCCACGACTCCGACGGCTTCCAGCACAGGGTCGGGTACGGCAAGGCCGCACGAACCGGTGAGGTCTTCGTTCGCGCAGAGCGTCTGCCTTGGCGCTGGATCCGCGATCGGCTCGTCGACGAGTCCTTCGACCAGCTGCCGACGACGGGGTGGGTGACAATCGTCGATCGACCGGACAAGACCAGCTACGTGAAGGAGCTGCTCTACGACAAGCACGGCCGCCTCCAGCGACAGCAGGTGTACCTGGGTGGCGCGGTGGTCCGCGGGGCGCCGCCGAGCACCGACACGACGTTCGTGCGCGACGCGCGCGGCCGCATCCTCGAAGCACGGATCCAGAGCAGCGAGGTGTCGTCACGCTTTCGAGAGACCTACACCTGGCAGCGCGCCAACCTGGTGCGGCTCTCGGTCGGGGGCATGAGCCCCACGGTTCGAAAAATGAAGTACGACGCGGCCGGGCGCCTGATCCGCGCGCAGCTCGAGCTCGAGGGGTCGGTGGCCAGCGAGACTACCTTCGTCCACGAGTGCCCCCAGCCCAAGCCGTGACGGTCTCCTCGCCGGGTAAGCGTTGCCGGCCAAATCCCAGAGAGTTCCAAAGCCGGCGCAGGTCGACCGGGGCGCGCTCGGGTCACCGGCGACGACGGCATCGCGGGCGCGGCGTGACGTCAGCCGCAAAACGCCGCGAGAGTCAGCCCACCGATCCCCGGTGATGGCTTGCAGGTCCCGCTGCAATAGTGGCTCAGACACTCCACGTTCGTGTCGCATGTCGAGCCGTCGGGCAGGCGCGCTTTGCAGACGTCGTCCGGGAAATCGCAGTAGGCCGTCTCCACGCAGGCCTCCGAGCTGTCCGCGCAGCTCGCCCCCGAGGCCACCTTGGGCTTGCAGGTAGAGTCACCGCAGTAGTTGGCGTCGTCCGCGCAGCTTCCAGAGCCCGAGCACTTCCCGCCGAGCAGGGCGAGCGGCGCGCACTTGCCGGAGTCGCAATAGTTGCCGGCGTCGCGATCGCAGATCCCGACCTCGGTGACCCCGGAAGGAACGTTGACGGTACTGGTGCCGCCGCCGGACGTGATCCCGTAGCAGGCCTCGCCCACGCCGACGATGGCAAGCACCAGGCAGTAGTCCTTGTTCGCGCCGAAGTCGTGATGACAGCTGACCGGCCCCTTGGAGCTCGAGGCGCAGTCACCGGAGAGCTCGCACGCGTCGCCAGGCTTCTGGGTCCCGCCGTTGGTGCCGCCGGCGCCCTGGGGGTACGCCTTCTCGCAGCTCGCCGGGCGCGGCTTGGTCCCGAACGTCGCGCACCAGTCCGACTGTTTGGCCATCGCCTCGTACTCGGCGATGCACTCCTCGGCGGCCGCCTGGTCCTTCGCCACCGCCGCGCCGAACAGCATGTGGCAGGCCTTGTGCTCGGTGGGCAGACCCGCAGCGACGCAGCACGGGTCGAAGAGGGCGCAATAGCGCTGCGCAAAGTCGCTCGAGCTCGCACCGTCGTCGCCCCCGCTCGAACAGGCGAGCAGCAGAAACCCCGTCGCGCCAAGAGCCAGTGCGAGGCCAGATGTTCGACTCATTTGCTTCGTCTTACGCTGGCGGCGCGCCAATTCCCCCATGGCGGCGCTCATGCCCGGGCCGCGTGGCGGCGGAGGACCGAGCGGCGGCGATCTGGGATCGTCGTCGGTGGCTCAGTGACGGCAGGGGGAAGGCGTGCCTGGCTACTTCGAACCGCCCGGCGGTAGAGGGGCCGTCGAAGCCTGCGGGCCATCGAGCGCCGACCGCACCGCGCGCGCCAGCGAGTTGCGATCGAACGGCTTTTCCAGAAACGCCGTGATGGCGGCGGCGGTGGCCTGCTGGCGGTCGATCCACTCGAGCTGCCCGGTGCACAAGATGATCGGCAGGTCGGGCCGAAGCGCGCGCGCCGCCGATGCCAGGGCGATGCCGGTGAGCTTCGGCATGGTGTGGTCGGTCAGCAAGAGGTCGTACGCCTCGGGCGCAGCCTTCAGGCGATCGAGCGCGTCTTCGGCAGAGGTGGTGACGTTCACGTCATAGCCGAAGGCCGAGAGCACCCGAAGGCACACGCTGGCAATGAGCGGTTCGTCGTCCACGCACAGCACCCGCTCGTGGCCCCGCAGGGTCGGCGGGGGCGGAGGAACTTCGGTCTCGGCGGTGATGCCGTCGGGCGCCACCGGGAGGTAAACCACGAAGGTCGAGCCCTTGCCGGGCGCCGTCTCGACGTCGACGGCGCCGCCGTGGCGGCGGGCGATGCCGAGCACCGACGCGAGCCCGAGGCCGGTGCCCTCGCCCACGCCCTTGGTGGTGAAGTACGGCTCGAAGACGCGGGCGAGGACCTCGGGCGTCATCCCGGCGCCGTAGTCCGTGACGCTGATCATCACGTACTCCCCCTCGGTCAGATCGGCGTTCCGGAGGGAAGCGTCGGCGCCCACGCCACCGGAGCCCACCGAAACGTCGAGCCGCCCGGGACCACCTCGCATTGCGTGCGAAGCGTTGGTGCACAGGTTCATCAGCACCTGCTCGATCTCGGCGGCGGCCCCCAGCACCTGGGGACAGGCGGGGTCGACCGCAGCCCGCAGCTCGATGCTGGACGGAAGTGTCTGCCGCAGCATCGCCAGCGCGCCGTGCACCAGCGCGGGCACGTCGATGGGGCGAAACACGTCGTCGCCACGGCGCGCGAAGGTCAGCGTCGAACGCACCAGCTCTTCCGCGCGCCGCGCGGCGGCCTCGACGCTCTGGAGCTCGTCGGTTGGGGGCTCGCCGGCGCTCAGCTTCTCGGCCGCGATCTGGGTCGCACCCAAGATGACCGTCAGCAGGTTGTTGAAGTCGTGGGCCAGGCCCGCGGCCAACCGGCCCAGGGCCTCTTGCTTCTGCGCTTGGCGCAGTCGGTTCCCAAGCTCGCGCTCGCGCTGGTCAGCCTCTTTCTGTGCGGTCAGATCGGAGAAGACCGAGAGGCTGCCGGCAAACCGGCCGCCGTCCAGCCGCGGCACCGCGTGCACCAGCGCCGGAATGGCGCGGCCCGAGCGATGCCGGAGGGTGATCTCGTAGCGCCCCGCCTGGCCGACGCGCCGCGTCTCGAGCGCCTTGTCCAGCAGCGAGACGGCCTCGGGCATGACCGTCTCGCTGCCCTCGCGACCGATCAGCTCGCCGGGTTCGTAGCCGAGCATCCGGGCGCCGGCGGCGTTCACGTAGAGCCAGCGGTTGTCGGCGTCCATCACGGCGATCCCCTCGCTCATGGTGTCCACCAGCTCGGCGTGGAAGCGCCTGAGGCGCTCGATCTCGCGCTCTTGGGCCCGGCGCGCGGTCACGTCGTGCATCAGGGCCAGCACGTGCGGTGCGCCCGCCTCGTCTCTGACCAGCGAGGTCGAGATCTCGAGCGCGCGCGCCTGGCCGTCGGCGCGGGTGATGGTCCACTCTTCGCGGGCCAGATCCACGCCCTCGCGCATGCTGGCCATGCGCGAGATGGCGCGCTCGCGCACCTCCGCGTCGGGGTACAGGGTCTGATACCACCCGAGGCGGTTGATCTCGGCCATGCTGTGGCCGGTGATCTCGGTCATGCGCGCGTTCCACGACGTGAAGCGTACGAACGGGAACTCGGGGATGGCGTGGCACACGCAGATCCCCTCCGAGGCGCGCTCGAACAGACGGCGACGGAACTCGGCCTCGTCGCGCAGGGCGGCCTCGGCGCGCACCCGACGCAGCTCGGCTTCGGCGCGGGCGGCGAACACGCGCAGCACTTCTTCGACGCCCGCGGTGTCGTGCAGCACGCCATCGTGCATGATCCCGAGCCCGCCCGTGGCTCGGCCCGCCTCGTCCAAGAGCGGCACGGCCACATAGGTCGAGACGCCCGCGTCGCGCAACCAGGCGTCGTCCGGAAACCGGGCCGCGACGTCGGTCTCGAGCACGGCACGACCCGAGAGAATCACCCCCGCGCACGGCGTGCCGATCACCGAGTACTCGAACGGCTTGGCCAGCTGGCCGGTGTCCCAGAGCGCGAGTGTGCGCACCCGGTCGGCCGGGTCAGCGAGCCGCTCGGTGACGAACGACCAGCGCACCTGAAACGCTCGGGCCAGCTCCGACGCCAGGTTGCAGAAGAAGGCGTCGCCGGTCTGGGCGGCTGTTCCCGCCACCAGCGCGCGCAACACTCTCCCCTCATCGGTTCGCCACGTCATCGTTCGGTCTACGCCAACCCGGGATCGCAACACAGGGGGGGCGGATCTCGCAACCACGTCGCGAAGACCCCATGAAACGTGCAGCTAGCGCTCGGTATCCGGATCGAGCTCGGCGGCCATGTCCTCCGAGATCCCGTGGCTGACGGTCACGCCGTAGCGGCGGGCGAGGAACTCTTCGATGTCCACCCACTGGCCGTCGATCTCGAAGCGCTTGGTCCAGGCGCACATCTGCACGATCTTCTCGAGCTTGTGTACCTGATCGAGGGCCAGGCTCAGTCGCGCAGGCCCCGCCACACGCCGCTCTGGCCCGCAAACCAGATCTCGCGCCGACTTCTGCCGATCACCACGCTCAGCGGCTGGTCGAGCCCGTCGACCCGGCTCCAGCGCTGGCCGTCGAAGTGGGCGGCGCCGCCGTCGGCCGCGAGCCACACGTCCGCTGGGCCGGTGGCCCAGAGCGCGCGCGGGCCCTGCACCACCGCGGCCTGCGCCTTCCATTCCTTGCCGTCGAAGTGGTGCACCTGGCTCGGCTCGTGCTCGGCAAGCCAGATGTCCGCGTCGCCGACCGCCCAGAGGTGCTCGGCCCGTGAGAACGTCGGCTTCACGTCGAGCGCTCGCCAGCCCGCGTCGCCCAGGCGATGCACTGCGGCGCGCTCCCAGGCGAAGGCCACCTTTCCACACAGCTCGACGCGGGGTACACCCGGGGGCGGAGCGATCATCGTCCAGCCGGTGTGCCGTTTGACGATGCACAGGCGGTCGGGCGCGCACACCACCTCGGGGTCGTCGTAACCCAGCACGCCGAAGAGCGGCGCCATCGGCAGGCTGCCCAGCTTGCCGATCTCGGACGCGCCGCGCTCCCACCCGCCCTTGCGAAACCGCGCGTATACGCCGCGGCCCTGGCTGGTTCCCATCAAGCGTGGCTGATCGTCGCGCCCGAAGTAGAGGGTCACGCTCGGATCGTTCGCGGGTGGCTTCGGCAGCTTCTGAAGCCCCTTGCCGGCGTCGAGCCAGGCGTCGTTGCCCAGGGCTGCAACGCGACCCTTCTGACCGAGCGCCAGCGAGTGCACCGGCGCGTCGAGGACGCGCGTGACCGTCAAGAGCTTCACGCTGGCAGGCGGCGGCAAGGGCGCGGCAGTCGGCACGGGCGGCACCGGCGCGGGCACCGGGGCCGCGGAAGCGGACACGGGGGCGGCGGGCGCGGGCGCAGCCGGCGCGGGCTTCGGCGCGGGCGGTGGGCTGGCGCACGCCGCGCAGGCGAGCAGGCTGAAAGCGGCGAGCTTCGACACGGGACGGACGGCCAATACCACGTGCTACGCTCCGCGCGTGAGTCGCCGCTCCCGCCACCTGGCCCAGCTTCTGGCGGTGCTGTTCGTGGCGCTGGGGCTGCCGGCCCACGCCGCCGGTCCGGTGCTGCACACCTATTTCGAGCCCGATCCGAGTGAAGACCTGGCGCTGAACGCCACCACCTCGGACGGCAAGCTGCCGGCCGCGCTCGAGACCCCGAGCGGGGTGGCGCGTGCGCCGGACCCGCTGCGCGCGCCGCGCAACAACGAGCCCACCTACGGAGGGAAATCCACGCCCGGCAGCGTGGACGCGACCTATCGCATCGATCGCAATACCTCGCGCCCCGATCTGGTCAGCTACGACGACCCGTTCATTCCAGCCGTCACCCCGTTCAAGCGCTTGTTTGCCTACGACGTGGTCGAAGAGTCGCTGGAGCTGGGCGTGGCCGACAAGGGCATCAGCAAGCTCTTGATCGGCGGCAGCGTGCGCAGCGGCGACGATCAGTTCTATGCGGACATGAACGTGGATCTGGTGGCGGACACCCCGGTCCGCATCCCGACCGTCGGCCCCGGCACGCGGGTGCTTTCGGCCCACACCTTGCCCGAGACCCCGTTCCAGCTGCAGCGCGACGGCGCCGAGAACTGGTTCATCCGCGCGAGCGAGAACAAGCGCGTGCGGCTGGTCCTTCAGCTCGCCATCCCGCGGGAGATTTTCGGCAGCCCGTTCGCGCCCGACGCCACCTTCGTGTCGCTGGCGCGCTTCGTGCCCCGCATGCCGCAGTCGATCCGCGCGGCTGGCGAGCGGGTGCTCGAGAAGATGGGCGTGTCGCGCGCCATCACCCCTGCCGCGGCCGTCGCCGCCCTGGTGGCGCACTTCCGCTCGTTCGCGCCGTCGGACGATCGCCCGATCTCGTCCGGGGCCGCGCTGTACGAAGAGCTGGCGCTCAGCAAGAAGGGCGTGTGTCGCCACCGCGCCTATGCCTTCATCATCACCGCCCAGGCGCTGGGGCTGCCCACGCGCATGGTCCGCAACGAAGCGCACGCCTGGGTCGAGGTGTTCGACGCCCGCATCTGGCACCGGATCGATCTGGGTGGTGCCGCCGAGCGCCTCGACACCGAGCGCGATCCGGGGCAACCGATGCACGCACCGCCCACTGATCCCTTCAACTGGCCCGCCGGCTCCGAGAGCGCGCGGGATCTGGTCGAGCGCACCATGTCGCCGACCGGCGGCAATCGCCCCTCGGGCGATCGGCCCGGGGGCGACGCGGGCGTCAGCGCTGACGGTGGCGTGACGCTCTCACCGGCGCCCAGCGCCGGGCCGGGCACGATGGGCGACGCGGGCACCAGCAGCTTCGACGAGCGCCCGGCATCGAAGGTCGAGGTCCGGCTGGGCAATGGTTCGGTCAAACGCGGCGAGCCACTGGCCGTCAACGGGCGCATCGAATCGAGCGGTGACGGCTGCAAGGGCGTGCGCGTGGACTTCGCTCTGCGGCACGAGTCGGGGAAGCTGATCCCCATTCAGTCGCTCTCGGCGGGCGACGACGGCAAGTACCAGGGCGCCATCGTGGTGCCCCCGCACCTCGAGGTGGGCGAATACGAGCTGGTGGTCTCGACCCCCGGCGACGCCCGCTGCGGCGCAGGGAAGGGCGAGTGAGCGACTTCGTCGTCCCGTTCTTGTATGCGCTGCGCGCCCGGCGCCTGGCGGTCGGCGCGCAAGAAGCGGTGCAGCTGTCGCGGGCGCTGGCCCTGGGCTTGCACGAAAACACGCTCGACGGCTTCTATTACGTGGCGCGCGCGCTGATGGTCCACCGCGAGAGCGACCTGGACAAGTTCGACGAGGCCTTCTTGTCGCACTTCAAGGGGGTGGTGTTCGAGACCGCCAGTGCCTTGAAGGACCTGGAAGAGTGGCTGCGAGATCCGAAGGTGCTCGAGAGCCTGACCGACGAACAGAAGGCTGCGCTGAAAGAGCTCGATCTGGACGAGCTACGCGAGCTGCTCGAGCAGCGCCTGCGCGAGCAGAAAGAGCGGCACGAGGGCGGCAGCAAGTGGATCGGCACCGGCGGCACCAGCCCGTTCGGCACTGGCGGCCATCACCCCAGCGGCATCAGCATGCGCGCTGGCTCGCAGGGTCGCGGCGGGCGCAGCGCCATGAGCATGGCCGACGCACGACGGTATCGCCCGTATCGCTCGGATCTGGTCCTCGACGTGCGGCAGATCGAGGTCGCGTTGCGCAAGCTGCGCTCGTTCACCCGCGAAGGCGCCCTCGACGAGCTGGATCTCGAGGGCACCATCGACGCCACTGCCAAGAACGGCGGCGAGCTCGAGATCGTCACGCGCCCGCCGCGCCGCAGCAACCTGCGCGTGCTCTTGTTGATGGACGTGGGCGGGTCGATGGATCCCTTCGCGCACACCTGCTCGCAGCTGTTCAGCGCCGCGCGCCGCGCGTCGAACTTCCGCGAGCTTCGCACCTATTACTTCCACAACACGGTCTACGGCCGGGTGTACTCGACCGACGGGCTGATGGACCCGATCGAGGTGCCACGCCTGGTCGATCAGCTGAACGGCCGCTGGAAGGTGATCTTCGTGGGCGACGCGGCGATGGCCCCCGGCGAGCTGCTCGGCACCGGGCCCTGGGGCTCGCCCGCCGGCGAACGCACGCTGTCGGGCCTGGACTGGCTGACGTTCATCCACGAGCGCTTCGAGCGCTGCGTGTGGCTGAACCCCGACCCGCCGGAATACTGGAACGGTGGCACCGCCAAGGCCATCGGCGAGGTCATCTCGATGCACCACCTGACCCTCGAGGGGCTGACCCAGGCAATGGCGCAGCTCTCGAAGGTGCGCGCCGTGAAGGCCGGTCATTTGTCCGCGACCTGACAGTGCTTCGCGACGCACTTGGCGGTCTTGTTCGCTGGGTACTGCGGCATGCAAGCCGGGCAACCGACGGGGCTCGAGGGGCAGACGGCCTTGTGCAGGGCGTCGCCGCCCTTCTTCGCCACGGCGATCAGCTCGTAGTCGTTCGAGCCGCAGCTCTCGCAGCAACCCAGCCCCATGCGCAGCGTGCAGTCGTCGTCGATGTTGCAGGCCGAGAGCGCGTCCACCTGGCGCACGTCGAACGCCTGACAGCTGCCCGCGCTGCAGGTGGCGCCCAGGTTCGGGTTCACGGCGGTGGCGCAGTCGCAGACCGGTCCGCCGCACGAGCACTGCGCCTGGTACTTCGAGTTGACCGCCTGGAAGTCTTTCAGCTCGGGGACGCCGCACAGGCAGCAGTCTTGCGTCGCCAGAATGCAGTCCGGGGGCTCGGCACACTGCTTCGCCTCGGGCCCGCAGCTGTTCTGACCGCCGCTGCCCGCCACGCCGCCGCCACCGGCCACACCGCCCGCACCGCTGCTGCCCGAGCTGCCGCCACTGCCCGAGCTGCCGCCGCCGCCCGAGCTGCCGCCCGCGCCACCGCCGGCCGACCCGCCAGTCCCGTCGGAGGTCGAGCTGCCGCCGCAGCCGGCAGTCAGAGCCAAAAACGCCAGAGCGCCCAGGATCGCGAGAGCACGCATGCCCGGGGCCTGAGCAATGCACGTGCCACGGCGATACGCCGCATTCCCACCGGGGTTCCGTCGATGCCACCTGGCCCAGCGTGTGCCAAGCCACGACTTCGATTCCGTGCTGGATCCGTTCGGTCCTAGTCTGAGGGCCGATGCGCGGCGGCACCCTCGGCTTGGCACTCGCGCTGCTCTTCGCGGCGGCGCCGGCCCCGGCCGCGCCGGCATGCGAGCCCGGGATCGCCGCGTGGGTCGAGCGCTGCCAGGCGAGCGCGGCTCTGCCGCTCGAGATCCTCACCTGCGATCGCGGGGTCCTGGTGGTGCGCTCCCCCGAGGCTCGACTCGACGTCGAGCTCCGCGCGAAGTCCGAGCGAAGCTTCCGCGCGGCCGGCGAGATCGGACTCTCGCCCGTGGGGCAGTTCCCCGACTGGTCGCAAGAGAGCGCGCCGCGCCGGCAAGCGCTCGACGCGCTGGTGACGTGCGCGAGCCGCGACACCGACTTGCCACTGGGTTCGGCGACGCACGCGGCCTCTCCGTCGCGGGCGGCCCGGCCACCGTGGCTCTTGCTGGCAGCGATCGCCGCCCTCGCAATCGTCGCCCGAAGACCGCCACGCGAGGCCATGCTGGCGCTGCTGCTCGGAGCTCTCACCGGCGTGATGCGTTGGCTGATGGTGGGCGGTTCGTACTTCCACCAGAACGGGCAGGGGCCCGCCTGGGTGGGATACGCGCGCGCCGACGACCCCGGGCTGGCCAGCTATGGCCCGGGCTTTCCGGAGCTGTTCGGGCTGGCGGCGCAGAGCTTCGGCGATCGCCCCGAGCTCGGTGTGCGGCTGGTGCAGTCGGTGCTGGCGGCGGCCTGCGTGCCCGCAACGTGGCTCGTGGCGCGCCGCCTGGGCACAGCGCCCTGGGTCGCGGCGGCCATCGCGCTCATCGGCGCGCTCGATCCCTTGCTGGCGCGCCTCTCCGGCTCCGAGTCGTACTTCGGCGTTGCGCTGTCGCTGGGCATGTGCGCCACGGCAGCGTGCGCATGCGCCGCACCCAGGCTCCGCGACCCTGGCTTCTGGCTGCCGGTGGTGGCAGCCGGTCTGCTGTTGGCGCAGTCGGTGCGCGTGCACCCCGTGGCGTGGCCTGCGGCGCTGGTCACACCGCTGCCGCTGCTCTTCGGTCCGGGCTCGCTCCGGCGTCGCGCAATGCTGGCGGCGGCGGGCGCGCTCGCGATCGCTGCCGTGGTCGCCCTGATCAGCGGGCCGCAGATCGCGGGCGTGCTGCGAGGTTCGCTGGGCGAGAAGTGGCTCCCCGGAGCCGCCATCCGCTGGGAGCTGTTCGATCACACGGGCATGCGCCTGCTCTTCGCGCTGGTGATCGCGCTGGGCTTGGCGCTCCGCTCTTGGCGCGGGGTCGCGCTGATCGGTGCGGGGCTTGGCAGCTTGTTTCTGGCCCGGGCCACGGATCTGCTGAGCGACCCGAACCGCGCGGTCACGGCGGCGCACCAGGCGCTGTTCTGGCCCGCCGCGGTGACGCTAATCGCGGTGGTCGCCACCCGCCTTCGTCGCCTGCGGCGGGCGCCGCGGCGCGCAGCGGCGGTGATGGTCGTCGCGGCGCTCGCGGCCAGCGCGTCGCGGCACGCGCTGGCGCTGCCGTGCACCGACGCCCTCGAGGCCAGCTTCGCCGACGAATGGAAGCGCACGCTGCCCGCGGGCGCGCGCGTTGCCTATCTGGAGCGCGCTGGCTCGCAGATCAGCGTGCTGCCGCTACCTGCCGGGCAGCGCGCGGCACTCACGCCACTCGACGCCAACCTGGCACTTGGCGCGCTTCCGCCGCCGGCCCTCTATTTCCGCTCGTCGCTGTGCTCCACCCCGGCGGGGGCCCCGACCTGCGAGGCGCTCGAGCGGGGCGCGAGGCTCGAGCTCTCGAGCGAGCGCAGCTTGCCGTCGCGACCCAGCATGCGCTGGCATGGCTATCTGACGAGCGAGGTGCGCGTGGCGCTGTATCGGGTGCTGCCATGAACCGGCGAGCCTTGCTGCTTTCGCTGAGCGTCGCGGCGCTGGCCAAGGCCGGTGAGGCAGTGATCGAGCCCGGCCGCGAGGGCGAGGTGCTGGCGCTGCTGGCGCCCTACCAGCTCGGGCGCGAAGTCGCCGCGGGCTGGAAGCTGTGGAACGTGCGGATCGGCGCCCGCGAGATCGTGATCGAGCTCACGGCAGGCCCGAACGAAGCCGCGCAGATCACGCTCTCGGAGCGGGCCGGCGCCGCAGAGCACAGCGCCAGCTTCGACCTTCGGCGCGACACGAACGCCGCCACCGACGCGCTAGTCGCCGCCATTCGGAACAACGACCGCGGCGGGTTCTGGCGAACGCCTGCCGCGCGTCCGGCACCGATCGCGAGCCACGCCCGCGGCACCGCGTGGTGGCCCGTGGGCGTGGCGCTGGCGGTCAGCGCCGCGATGCTCTGGGTCGCCCGCGCCCGGCGACGCCGGTGAAAGCCGGCGGATCGGTCAGAGCCCCGCCGGCACCGCGACGCTGCCCTCGCGCTCGGTGACGCGGGCCGCGATGGCCGTGAGCACGGCGGCATAGTCCGCGTCCTTTGGCGCCTCGGCGCTGGGGCGCGGTTGGATGGTGTAGAGCGCGTAGCGCGCGGTGCTCTTTGGCGGCACGCGCTCGTCGCGGCCTTTCGTGGTCAGCGCCACGCGAAAGCCGACGCCGGCCTTGTCGACGTCGATCACGATGCGTTGCTCGAGCACCGGGCTCACGCCGCGCACCCGCCAGCCGCCGCCCAGATCCGAGCCGGGCCCGAGCCCGCCGAGCAGCGCGGCCACGTCGGGCGGGGGCGGATCGGGCCACGAGTTGGGATAGGGCTCCGGCGCACCCGCAGCGAGCGGGTCGGCTGGGCCGGGGGGGTCGGGCGGTGTGCTCAGGCGAAACGCCAGTGCGAGCAGCGCGCCACCGCACAGGGTGAGGACGGCGAAGCGGGGGAAGGTCAGGCGCACGGAGCCCCCGTCAGGGCAAGCACGTGAAGCCAGACCCGGTGATGCACGCGCCGTAGCTCACGCCGTCGAGTTGCACGCAGCAGTTGTTCTCGCATTCGCTGCTCATGTTGCAGACCGACGCGCATTTGTAGATCGGAGACCCAACGCAGATGTTGCCGTTGGGACTGACCTGGCAGCAGTCGTCGTGGGCGTTGCAGCTCGTGCCGGGGCCACCCTTGCAGCCGCCGCTGCCGGCATACCCGCCGCTGCCGCCGTAGCCGCTGCCGCCGCCGGAGCCGCTGGTGCCGGCGCTGCCGCTGCTGCCGCCGGAGAGGCCGTAGCCCCCGAACGGCACCGGGCCCGAGTCTTCGCAAGCCGCCAGCGAGAGCGCTGCGAACGCAACCACCGGAAGCTTCACGACCCACCTCCGCTGACGCGCGTGCGAAACAGCGTCCACTTCACCGCGCCCGGCGCCTTGCTGACCAGCTCGAGGGTCGGCGACTTGCCTGCGATCTCGGCGTGGCAGAGCTCGACCACGGCAAAGCCCCCTTCGCGGGTGTCGCCGAAGAGGCGATCCGCGGTGCGAATCGAGAGCGACAGCGGCGCCTCGGCCGTCCCGGCGGCGACCGCCAGCAGGCACTGGTCGGCGCTCAAGGCCAGCGCATCCGACGGGAGCGGCAGCGCCTTGCCGGGGGCCAGGTTCCAGCTGCCGCGCAAGAGCGGCTTCTCGAGCCGCCTGCCCACGCTGTCGTAGGCCAGCGCGTCGATGGTCTCGTACCCGGGTTTGGCAGCCTCGATCCCTGCTGCGGCCATGGCGCGCCGCGCCGCTTCGATCTGCGCCTCGGCCATGGCAGCGCGGAACCGGGTCGCGATGGCGTTGCTCGCCGCCGCGGCAATGTACGGCACCAGGCCCTCGGCGTTGTCGATGGGGCCGCGGTCGGCGGCGTGCCCGGGCACGTTGTGCGCGGCATCGGCCACCACCTCGTAGTCCTGCCAGGTGTACTGCAGCGGGGTCTGGAAGGTCTTAGGGGTCGGCGCGTCGGCGGGCTGCAAGCTGATGCTGAGCGTGCTGCTCACCGAGCGCGAGAACAGCTTCTTGGTGTACGGCCAGTCGGCCATGATGGGCACGGTGATGGTGTCGGGCATCTTCGCGAGCTGCGTCTCGGCAGCGCTGAGCTCGTTGCGAGCCGCGACGACTTCGGAGTCACTCGGCTGGATGATGGCGTCAGCGGCCGCGCAGCCCGTGCCCGCCGCGATACGCGCCCACGCCTCTTTCTGTTCCGAGGCGACTCGGTCGCATTCCGCCCGCGCCTCGCGCTTGAGGCGGTCGAAGTCGGCCTTCTTGTTCTGGAAGTCCGTCTCGGCCTCGGACAGCTTCGCCCGCGCACTCGACACGCGCTCGCGCGCGGCGGGCTTTTCGGCGTTCGGCCGCTGCTCGTCGCGCACCTTGTACTTGGCGCTCTGCGGCACCTCAGAGGTCTGAAGCTCACCGATGGTGACCTCGGCCAGCTCGACTCCGATCTTGTAGGTTGCGTCGCTCGACCCCGCAGCCGTCACGCGAACGCCGCCCGCTTCCCGTGCCATTGCCTTCTGCATGGCCGGGGTCAGCGCTGCATACAGCCGCTGGCGACGCGCGTCTGGAGCCTGCCCCACGCTCACCGCGACGATGGTCCGCGCGTAGCGGGCGCCGTCCACCAGCTTGCCGTCCAGGAAGTGCACCGCGCCCAGCGTGCGCCGCACGGCACGCAGCTCGACCGCCGTGTCGCTGATCGCGCCTTCCCACAGGCCCAGCGTGGTGCGGCACGAGACGTGCTGCTTGCCGTCGTCGCTGTCTTCGTCACAGCGCGTGGCAGGCAGGCGCAGGTGGGCCAGCGGGTCCGACGGCCGCGCTGCCCGATCCGAGCCCGGCGCCGAGAAGCACTGGGCGACCACGTCGACGCGCACGTCGATCCCTCCGAGCTTGGCCCACAGCCGGTGGCCGAGCTGTCCCGCGGCCTTGGCCTGGGCGCTGGCCGGGCCCAGGGCCAGCCCGTCGACCTTGAAGGTCAGGTCGCCCTCGGCGTCGATCAGCATCGACCCGGGCGCGCGGCCCGTGGCCTGCACCTCGCTGCAGCCCGACGCCCACGGAGTGAACACCAGCGACTTGCCCACCAGAGCCCGCGCCGCTTCGAGGCCGGCTGGAACCGGTTGAAGGCAGCCGTGCGAAGCACCGGCGGGCAGCTTGAGCCAATGCGTGGCGCCGGACTCGGTCTGGACCTCTACGGCGGCGAACGCGTCACTGCCGGTTCGCACGTAGGCGTCCCGGATCTCGACCACGCTCAGGCTGGTGCCTGCCGGCGTGCCGGCCACGGGGGTGCCCTTGCCTTGTTCCAGCTCCGAGAGCGAGCTGGCCATGGCCACCTGACACGAGCCGGCCGGCGCGAAGATCAGGTACTTGGTCCCCGGCTCGAGCCCCTTCCAGCTGGCCGACTCATCCCCCGCGGTGGCGCGGTAGCTCGAGAGCGAGAGGGTCTTGGCCGGACCCGCGCAGGCGGCAAGGCTGACGCCGAGAACCGAGATCAGGATTCGCGAGACGCTGTGTTCCATGCTTTCGCCTCCTGTTCAGAAGAACGCGATCATCAGGCCGCCGCCGAGCCGCTGCTCGATGGGGAACGAGGCCGCCGTGGCGCTGGCGATCAGCGAGTTTTGGTCCGTGGCATCGGAGAAGTCCGAGAGCGAGAACGACCCCGACGACCCGAGTCGCGTCTCGTACCAGCCCGTGAAGTAGACGATGCCCGCCCGCACCCCGGCCTGAAGCATGGCGTAGTTCGCGGTCTGGTACTCGCCCTTGCGCCATTCGTAGCGTGCGTCGGCAAAGAACATCGACGGCTCCTTGGGCTTGGCTCGGGTCCTGACCCGCGCGTGGAGCCCGTACTGGAGACCATGGTGAAACGCGGTGCCTGAGGTGTCCAGGCTCTCTTCGGTCTGCAGCGACACGGAGTACATCTCGGCGCGATACCCGACGAAGGGGCCCCCCGAGAGGAAGTCGCCCGCGGCCAGATCCAGCCCGAACAGGCCGCTGATCCGGTTGGCGAACACACTGAAGACGCGACCGGTCTCTTTGCCCGCCAGCTCTTCGCGTCGCTTGCCGAACAAGATGCCAAGGTCGACGTCGAACCACGGAACCAACAGCTGGCCCACGTTGCGGAACTCGGCGTTCACCCCGAAGTCGAAGTCGACCAGCGAGAACGCGGTGTCGTCGTCGGTCCGGTCGTCGTTGATCGGGTTGAAGGTGGCGCGGCTCGCGCCCAGACGAAGGCCCAGGACCGTGAGGCTGTCGAGGTTGGCGATCCCGGGGATCTGAACGCCAGCGGCCGCGGCGCCGCCCGCACCGGGCGGGGTCTCGCCCGGTTGCACGAAGCCCACGCCCGTGAAGCGCGCCGTGCCGACGGTCTCGACCGGCGCGGCCGCCGGCTTCACCGCCGGCGGCGGGGGCGGCGGAGGCTCCGCGGGAGGGGGCGGCGGCGCTGCCGCGGGCGGCGGCGGCTCTTCCTTCTTCGGCTCTTTCGCCCGCTCGCGTTCGGCCTTCTTCTTGGCTTCGGCGTCGTCCTTCTGCTTCTTGGCCGCGGCGGTTTTCTCTTTCGCCTCGGTCTTCTTCTTGTCCTCTTCGGCCTTCTTGCGGATCTTCTCCAGCGCCTTCTTCTTCTCGGCGGCGGCCTTCTTGTCGATCTCTTCCAGAGCCTTCTTTTCTTCTTCCGACTGCGCGTGCGCAGGCACCGCAACCGAAAGCACGAGAGAAACGAAGAGGACCCGAGCAAGGCCGAGCGTTCGCAAAACGGATGGAATCTAGATCAGTTGCTCGGCCTTTCGGAAGTCCGCTTTTGCTGACACCGGAAGAGCACCGACCGGGCTTCCACGGCGACCTGCTCGCACTCGCGCGTCCAAGTGTCTCGATTACGGACCCACAGGTAGATTGAGCTTTCCTGTGAAGTGAGCTGTGAGATATGCTGGTGGGTTGCGCCGTAGATCGTCCGCTTGCCGCGCACGCACAGCTCTGCCGGGCAGGGGCCAGTGCCCTTGTCGGGGAACCTGCCTTCCAGCCGATAGCTCACCTCGGCGATGGACCACGCAGGGATCACCGCAACGGGTGTGGTCGGATCCGCCGCGAGCAGCGCCAAGATGCGTGGTGCGCGCTCGCCGGTCGAAATCTCGGGTCCCGGCGCGGTGCCCGCGTAGAACGCCGGCAAGAGGCTGACGTGCCCCAGCGCCACAGCGCCGACCCCCAGGGCGCCGATGCCGCGGGCGCCTGCGACCAGCAGACACACGAACAGCGGTAGCACCGGCAAGAGATAGCGGGCGCGCACGGCGGTGACGAACGACGCCGCGAGCAGCGTGACCACCAAAGCGCCGACCGCGCCGGCCGCCGCGAGCTCGGCGCGGCCCAGCGTGCGGCGCCGCGCCGCCGCGACGATCAGCGAAAGCGCGAGCAGCGCACCCATCGGGGCCGCCGGGCCCGACGCCAGGGCCAGCGCGTCCCAGAGCGCCCGACCCGGACCGGTGGGCACGTGGGGGCCGCCGCCGACGCCCAGCCACAGCGTGGGCAGCGCGTGGGGCGCGAAGATGCTCGACAGCGTCAGGGCCGCGCCCAGCGAGCCGATCACGCCGACCCCCAGCGAACGGCTGCCACGCGCGCCGAGCAGCGCCAGCGCGCCGCTGGCCAGCAGCGGGGGCAGGGCCCAGTACTCGCTGGCGAGCGCCAGCAGCGCGGCCAGCGAGTGGAGCACGAACCAGCGCTCGCGACCGGTCGCCAGGGCCTTCTCGAGGCAGGCGTGCGCGGCGAGCAACCCCAGCGCACACAGCGCGTAGCCCCGCGCCAGTTGCGACGTGTGGATGGCCGCCGGCATCGCGGCGAGCCACAGCGCCGCCAGGCCCGCGAGCCCGCGCCCGGCGGACGCGCGCACCACGGCGAACGCCAGCGCGACGGTGCCCACGCCCGCCAGCACCGAGACCGAGCGCGCCGCGGCGATGTCGCCCTCGCCGCCCAGCCAGGTCATCAAGAGCGCGGGCAGCGGCGGGTGCAGGCGCGCGTCGCTCTCGCTGGCCCAGGCCGCCAGCGATCGAAGCCCCAGCCCCACCGGCTCGTCGTTGTCGATCGGTCGCGACTCGAGGCCGATCAGACGCGTCACCAGCGCCACGCCCGTCACCACCAAGAGCAGCGTCACGTCACCCGGGCGCCAGCGCGCGGCCGGCGTGGCCACCACGGGCTCGAGCCGCCGCCGCAAGCCCACCCGCAGCAGCGTCACCGCCAGCGCCGCGACGACGGCCAGGGCCACGGCTCAGGTCAGCGCTTTCTTCAGCTTCTCGGTGTGGGTGATCAGCTCGCGCAGCGCGGCGTCTTGCCGGCGCGCCGTGTCTTCCAGCCGGGTGGCCGAGGTCAGCGCGTGCTCGGTGCCGCGCGTCTGCGAGCGGTGCGACGCGTTGATCTGGTTCACCATGTGGCTGATGCTCTCGATGGCTTGGGTGACCTGCCGCCCGCCACGCGCCTGTTCTTGGCTCGAGCGCTCGACCTGCTGGGCAATGGACCGCATCTTGTCGCTGGTCCGGATCACCAGCTCGGAACCGCGCGCCTGCTGGGCCGTGGCCGCGGCGATCTGCTGAACCGTCTCGGCGATCCGGCCGATGGCGTCGGTGACCTGCTTGCTGCCCTTGGCTTGCTCGACCGTGGCGCGGGCGATGGCGCGCACCATGTTGGTGCTCTTCTGCGAGCTCTCGAGGATCTTCTTCAGGGCCCGCTCGGCCTCGTTCGACACCTCGACGCCGCGGTCCACGTTCTGCGCACCGCGCTCTACCGCCTGGATGGCGTTGCGGCTCTCGGACTGGATGGTCTTGATCAGATCGGCGATTTCTTTGGTGCTGGCGCCGGCGCGCTCGGCCAGGTCTTTGATCTCGTCGGCCACCACCGCAAAGCCCTTGCCGTGCTCACCGGCCTGCGCCGCGATGATCGCCGCGTTCAGTGCCAGCAGGTTGGTCTGCTCGGCCACGTCGTCGATCACGTTGAGGATCTGCCCGATGGCGTCGATCCGCGAGCCCAGGTTCGAGATCACCGCCACCGCTTCCTGGCTGCTCTCTTTGATGCGATAGATTTCGCCGATCGTCTTCAAGATGGCTTCGGCGCCGCGCTCGGCGTCTTGGGCCACCTCTTCCGAGAGCCGCGCGGTCTCGTTGGCGTTCGACTGCACCTGGTCGATGGAGACGTCCATCTCGTTCATGCTCGAGCTGGTCTCTTCGGCGGTGAGCGACAGCGCATCGACGTTCTTGGCCACCTCTTTGATCGAGAAAGCCATCTCTTCGATGCTGCTGACGCTCTCGCGAACGCTGGAGGCGAGCTCGACGATGTTGGAGGCCACCTCTTCGTTGGTGGCGGTCATCTCCAAGATGGACGAGCTGGACTCTTCGGCGCTGGCCGCCAGCACCTCGACGTGCTGCGCGATTTCGCGCAGCGACGAGGTCGACTCTTTGATGGTGCGCGCGGTGTCTTCGCTGGCGTCGATCTGACCGGCCACGCCTTCGGTCAGCGACCGAAGGGCGTCGGACACGGCGCGCGCGGCGTCTTCCATGGCGGCGGCCCGGCGTTCGTCGCGGGCTTCGAGCTCGGCCAGCGTCTCGTGCAGGTCCCCGAGCTCGTCGTACAGCGGCTTCACCACCGGGTCGGCGCCGACCGGCAGCTCGGGCCGCCGGCCCTCGCGCACGCGGCGCAGGGCGGACTGCAGCGAATCGAGGGCGCCGCCCGAGGCGTCGCCGGCTGCGGCCATCCACGCGCCCACCGCGCCCGCCATGCCCACGGCAAGGGCGTAGGCCGCGATCTCTTGCCGCAGCACCGCCACCACCATGCCCGCGATCAGCGGCAGCCCCAAACCCACGAGCTTACGTTGGGACACACCGTTCATGTTCATCGCGCCCGAGCCCGCGAGATTATTGGGCTCGGGCCGAGTCGCCAAGCGCCTTCGGCGCTATTTGGGCGGGGGCGGCGTCTGGGGCAGCGTGCTCGGGTCCTTGACGACCAGCCAGTTGTCCTTGCCGGTGCTCTTCTTGCGCTTCTTGGGCTGTTTCTTGTGGGCCGCAGGCTTCGCGTCGCCGGGCGGAGTGGAGGGCAGCGGGCGCGCTTCGGGCGGCGGCGATGCCGAGGGCACGGCCGGGGCGGGTTCGAGCACGCGCGGCGGGCTCGTGGGCTGAGCGCGCTCGGGCGCTCGCGCCGTGGGCGCCTGTGGCCGAGGATCGGCGATCCGCGGCGGCAGGTTCGGCATGGGCGCGCGCGCCACGGGCGGCGAAGCCTGGGGCGCCGCAGGAACCGGCGTGGGCCGAGTGGGCTCGGTGGGTGCGACCGCTGGCGTCGCCGGTGGCGGCTCGGCGGGCGCCGCGGCGGGCGATGCCGGCGATGCCGGCGCCGCGGTGGGCGGCATGTAGGCGGTCTGGGGTGCCTGCCCCGGCCCGCCGCCGATCGTCGCAGAAAACGAGCAGCCACCGGCAAACAGGGCAAAAACCAGGACCACGGGCAGTTTCGACATCTCTCTGCTGAATTACACGTCGGGCGGCCCCCGACCCTTCCCCGTCAGGCCGAAGAAGGCACCGGCGGCTCGGCCAGCAGGGTCGGGCCGGCGATCGGCAAGACCACGGTGAACTGGGCGCCCCCGCCCTCGGCATCGGCGTGGCTGATCTCGCCGCCGTGCTCGACCACGATGCGGTGCACGATCGCCAGCCCAAGCCCGGTGCCTTCGGGCTTGGTCGTCACGTAAGGCTCGAACAGGCGCTCGCGCAGCTCGGCCGGGACGCCCGAACCGTTGTCGCGAACCGTCAGCCGAACCTTGTCGGCGCCATGCGCGGCAAGGCTGACCAAGACCCGCGGGTCGCTGGCCGACCGGGCCGCGTCGATGCCGTTCTGGATCAGGTTGGTCAGCACCTGCACCATCTGGTCGGGGTCGGCGTTCACCACCGGAATGGGCGACACCGCGAGCTCGATCTTTGCGCCGCCGCTGGCGTGCAGGTTCACGACCTTGCGCGCCACGTCGGCCAGCTCGATGGGCGAGGGGTTGGGCGGCGGCAAGCGGGCGAAGCGCGTGAACTCGGACACGATGTTGCTGATGCGAGTCACCTCTTCCAGCACCGTGCGCGTGGCTTCGTCGAAGTACTCGTCGAACGCCGGATCGTCGCGCGCCCGCAGCCGGCGCAGCGTCTCGACCGCCGCCCGGATCGGCGCCAGCGGGTTCTTGATCTCGTGGGCAACGCGCCGCGCGATCTCGCGCCGGGCCGCGATGCGCTCGGTGGCCGCCAGGCGCTTGCGCAGCTGGGTCAGATCGGCAATGGCCTGATTGAAGGCGTTGGCCAGCTCGACCAGCTCTTTGCCGCCCTCGCCCTTGACCGGCTTCGGCTCGCCCCCCACCACCTCGCGGGCCTGCGCCGCCATCTTCACGATGGGCCGGGCGAGCCCGCGTGAGAGCAAGAGCGCGATGAGCAGCGCGGCGCCGAACGACCCCGCGCCGATGACGACGATGGCCGAATCCAGGGCTTGCAGCGCGCGCGTGAGCGGCACGCGCGACTGGCTGGCGAAGAGCGTCATGCCCCCGAGCTCGGCGACGTTGACCGCGGTGACCATGTCGCTTCCCGCGGCCGGGCGCACCACCGACAAGCGAACGCCGTGGGACTCGGCCGATGCCTGAAGCATGGGGTCGAGGTGGCGCGCGGCGTACAGCCCGACCCACAGCCGCTTGTTCTCGCGATCGCGCAGCAGGCACCCGGCCTCGATGGCCAGCGGGGGCTCGTTGGTGCGCACACGGGCGGCGCCCCCCCCGATGCGCTCGGCCAGCTTCTTGTCGCGCTTGCCCACCAGACCGTCGGCGTGCCCCGCGCCCAAGATCTCGCCTTCGCTGGTGACCAGCACCAGCTCGTCGAGCCGCAGCGCCTTCATCAGCTCGGGCACACGCAGGCTCAGCGACAGGCGCCGCGAGTCGAGATCTTTGGCCTTCAAGCCGACCAGCGCGCTGTCGACCATGGGGTCGTGCTTGCACAGCGGCTCGACCAGCTCGGGCAGGTCGCGCACCGCGACGCCCAGCTGCCTCTCGAGCCGCTGGAACGCCGCCGCCCCCTGCTCACGAAAGCGCTCTTCTTCCGTGCGCCGCCAGGCTTCGCGCACACCGAACCCGAGCGTGGCCGTGGTGACCACGGTCAGAAGCAGGGTGGCTACGAGCAGGCGCTGCGCGAGCGTCACCGGCGGATCCTAGCGGATCGAACGCGCCGGCTGGTCACTTCCATCGTTCCGGAATGTAAGGCCCGGGGCCAAGCGTTGGCCCGATGCGGGCGGCTTCCCTGTTGCACGCCCCGAGTCCCGCTCGTAGCTTCCGGCCCGCATGCGCAAGATCCTCCTGACCGCTCTCGCCGTGTGCGCGTGCGCCGGCCAGGGAGAGGGCGTCGGGCCGAAGCGCCCCACACGCCCGCCCGCGGTCACCGCAAAGCGCTCTGCCGCTGGCGCCTTCGAGAGCCTGCGGTTCGCGACCGTCCCGTCCGGCACCTTCGGCCCCTATGTGGCCACCACGGCCAGCGGTGGGCTGGCGGTGTGGGCGCAGGCCGTCGAGCAAAAGCGCGCCTGGTTCGGGGTCGCGTTCGACGAAAACGGATCGCCGCGCGGCGATCCGCAACGGCTGGCGAACGCGCCCGCCGAGGTCGGCTTGGCCATCGTCGAGCCCGACGCTTCGGGCTTCACGCTCTTGTCGACACACAAGCAGGGGCTGCGCACCGCGATCGACACGCTCGAGCTCGACGGGCGCGGGCGCGCCAAGGCGTCCGCGCTCAACCTGGCAGACGTGGGCGGTGAAGTGGTGTGGGTCGATCTGG
The DNA here is from genome assembly GCA_023150915.1 of Polyangiaceae bacterium. Classification (GTDB taxonomy): domain Bacteria; phylum Myxococcota_A; class Polyangia; order Polyangiales; family Polyangiaceae; genus JADJKB01. The sequence continues at coordinate 21,927 of JAKLKA010000011.1, read as the reverse complement.
TGACCACCTCGCGCGGCATGCTGGCGCTCTGGGGCGTGAAGTCCGGCGCGGGCGCCGACCTGTTCGCCGCGCTGGTTGGTCAAGAGCGCGTGCAGCGTGAGCCCTTCGCGCGCGGCGCGCGGGCCTGGCAAGCCACGAAGCTCGGGACCGGCGCGGCCGTCGGGGTGGTGGGCACGGCCGGGCGCATCGACGTCGAGGTGCTCGACGACCATGGCACGCCCAGCTCGCGCGTCGCGGTCGCCGCTGGCCCCGCCGGTACCGTCGATCTCGACATGGTGGGCGTCGAGCGCGGCTTGGTGCTCGCCTGGTCCGATCGCGAGCACGTGTCGCTGGCGGCGGTCTCGGGCGACGGCAAGCTCAGCGCGCCACCGGCTCGCCTGCCGGGCGGGGTGGGCGCCGAATCGCTGGTGCGGCTGGTGCCGCCCCACGATCAGGGTGGCAGCGCGTATCTGGCGTGGGAGAGCCTGCTCGACCGACCCGCTTCGGGACGGCGGATCTCGCTCGCCGCCGTCTCGGCCGACGCGAAGCTGAGCCCCGCTCGCGCCACGCTGGATCACGACCTGGGCGACGGCTCGGTCCCCGAGCTGGCAGCGCGCCCTTCGGGGCTGTCTGCGCTGACCATGGCCAAGGCCTGCACCACCGAGCGCGAGTGTGAAGGCGCCCCGGTGCTCCCGACCTACGTCGAGCTCGACAGTGCGCTGCGAGTGGGCGCGTCGCTGCCGCTGCGGATCAGCGCGCTGCGCGGCGAGGTCCCCGATCTGGCCTGGGGGCTCTCGTGCACCCTCGCGCCGTGCCGCGTGCTGGGCGCGCAGGCCTCGAGCCCGAGCCCGGTCTGGGCAATCCGCGCCGAGGCCCGGCCCGGCAAGCTGCTGCCCGCCGCCCGCGCCGCCCAGGCCACTGCGCTGCCGCGGGTGGCTGCGCTCGAGCTGCTCGCGAAGACCGACCCCCTCTCGGACGTGGCGCTGGCCAAGGTCGGCGGTGCCTCGGTCGCGGCCTGGGTCACGTACTTCGATCCCAGCGCACCGTGGGAGCGGCTCACCAAGCCGGCACCCGATGGCAAGCTCGATCCGGTGCGCGCGCTCTTGCAGGTGCGGGCGTTCCCCGGCTCGGGCGCGGCGCTTCCGACCGAGACGGTGTCGATCCGCGCGCGCTCCCCCGGCGGCGTCGCGCTGGCGCCTTCCACCGCGGCCTCCGCCGAGGCGCTGCTGGCCTGGACGGCCATCGACTTCAAGCAGCCGCAGGTGTTCGCCACGGTGGTGGACGAAAAGGGCAAGAAGCTGCGCCAGCGCATGCTGACCCGCACCCCGGGCGAGAAGGCGGACGTCGCCGCAGCGGGGCTCGGGGACGGCTGGGTGGTTGCCTGGGTGGACGAGCGCAGCGGCGACGCCGAGATCTACGCCGCGCGCGTGGGCCGCATGCTGCAGTCCGCAGGGCCCGAGAAGCGCATCACCAGCGCGCCCGGAATCGCCTCCGAGGTCGCGCTGCTCGCCCGCGGCAGCGACGCGCTGATCGCGTGGTCCGACGCCCGGGACAAAGATCAGCCGGGGGTCGGGGACATCCATGTCGCGCTCTTGAAGGGCGCCGATGCCTCGCTCTCGGGCGCCGAACAGGTGATCGCGAAGACCGCGCGCCACTCGCGATCGCCGACCCTGGCGCCGCTCGGGTCCGGCGCGCTTCTGGCGTGGATCGAAGAGACGGTGTCGGCCAGCGGCGAGGCCGGCGCGGCCGAAGTGCAGGTCGTGGAGCTGGGCGCCGACGGGCGCCCGGTGGGCGCGCCCTCGGTCTTGGCCACCACCGGTGGCACGCCAACCACCGTGGGCCTCGACTGTCGCGACGACGGCTGCCGGATCCTGATCGCCCTGTCACGCGCTGGCTCGGCCGAGCTCCGCGTTGCCGAATGGGCGCGCGGCAAGCCGACCAGCCTGGCGCGCCTGCTCAGCCTGCCCTCGCCCGCCCCGCTCGGCATCGCGCCGGCGCTTGGCGGGCGCGAGCTGATCCTGGCGGACCGCGTCGGCAGCGAAGGCCGCGTGCGCCGGATGCTGATCGACTGGAAGTGAAGCGCGACACAAAAAAAACCCCTGGTGCGAACACCAGGGGTTTCCGAGAAGCAGCCTTGCGGGGTCGAGAGCGGCCTCACCACTCTGGGTGGCGGTCGCGCCTTCTTGCGGTTGGGCGGGCTCGGGGAGGAGGGCGCGCAACGGCTCGCTCTCGAATCCCACGCGCGGCTGGTGATCTCTTGATCTTGGACACCTCCTTGGCGGTTCACTTGGGTCAACCACGCGGCGGGCAGACCTATTCCAGAATTCTTCACGGCGAACTTCCGAGCAATCTTGCCAGTTTGGCGCGACCGGCGGCGCCGACCGCCGGGCCGAGCCGTTGAGCTAGTCTTCCAGGAATGCGCCCGACCGCGATCTCGACGCTGCTGGTGCTCGCGACCCTGGTCGCCGTGGCCTGCGGCGATGACGAAGAGAAGTCCCCTGCGACGGCCGGCACCGGCGGCGCCGACGCCGGCACCGGCGGCAGCGCGGGCACGGGCGGTGACGCGAGCGTCCCTCCGCCGACGCCGCCGGTAGCGGTACCCATCTCGGCGTGGCGCGTGACCTCGGTGACGAATGCGGCCACCGATCCGGTGATCGGCGCGGTCTCGGACGGCACGTTCACGTTGCCCCCCATCGGTGACTACCTGGGCCTCGATTGGTCCGACGTGACGCCCGGGCAAAATGGCGAGCTGATCGAGGCCAACGCCGATCTGATCTACGCCGTCGCCGAGGTCGAGGTGCCGGCCGGTCACCACGTGTTCGCGCGCGGCGACACCGTGGCAAGCTTCCTGGTGGGCAAGTCGCAGCGCCAGCCGGGCGACTTCTACGCTTCGCACGCGCTGCGCGTGCCGGTCCTGACCCGCAGCGCGAAGGGGCTGGTCGTGGTTCGTGCACTGGGGCGCCGCGGCGCCCCTCAGGTCGAGCTGTGGTCCACCTCGGCCGAGCTGCACGTCAACGTCCAGGACGTCACCCTGCCCGATCTGGTGCAGGGCTCCACCGAGCCCCGCCCGCTCGGCGTGGCGGTCCTGAACCTCGGGGACACGGCGCTCAGCGACGTCTCGGCCAGCGTGGTCGAGAGCGAGGACTTCGCCGCGTCGAGCGTGGTGCACCCGCACCTGGCCGGCTCGGCGGTGACTCAGCTCTCGTTCGAGCTCACCCCGAAGGCCACCGAAAAGGCCGAGCTCGTGGCCAAGCTGCGCGTGAGCTCGCCCTCGCTGACCCACGGCTACGACGCCGAGCTGAAGATCCCGGTCGTCGCTCCGGGCGCGCGCCACCGGCGCACCCGCCGCTCGCAGGTGGACGGCTCGACCCAGTATTATTCGGTGCTGCCGCCGAAGGGCCTGCCCGCAGGCGAGAAGCCGGGGCTGGTGCTCAGCCTGCACGGCGCCGGGGTCGAGGCCAAAGGCCAAGCCGAGGCCTACGGCCCGATGTCGTGGGCCTATTTGATCGCGCCCACCAACCGCCGGCGCTTCGGCTTCGACTGGGAAGAGTGGGGTCGGCTCGACGCGATGGAAGCGTTCGAGCACGCGCTCTCGACTCTGCCCGTGGACCCGCTGCGCACGCACCTCACGGGTCACTCGATGGGCGGGCACGGCAGCTGGCACGTGGGCGTGCACTTCAGCGATCGGTTCGCGGTGATCGGCCCCAGCGCGGGCTGGATCTCCTTCGACCACTATGGCGGGCAGCCGCTGCCCACGGGCGTCTTGGGCCGCGCCCGCGCCGCCAGCAAGACCCTGGACTTCAAAGAGAACGTCGCGAACGACGCGGTCTACATCGTGCACGGCAGCGCCGACACCAACGTGCCGGTGGGCCAGGCCCAGACCATGTTCAAAGAGCTGGGCGGCATCGTCAAAGACCTGACCTATCACGAAGAACCGGGTCAAGATCACTGGTGGGACCTGGACCCGAACGAAGAGGGCGCTGATTGCGTCGACTATGCGCCGCTGATTTCCCTGATGCAGCAGAAGCAGCGCGACCCCACCTGGCTCGACTTCCGCTTCGTGAGCCCCGGGCCGTGGGTCAGCAGCCGCCGCAGCTTCGTGACGGTTCGGTCGGTCAGCTCTCCGATGCAGAACTTCGAGGTGACCTCGACCGCCAACGGCACCACCGTGAACGTGGTCACCAAGAACGTGCGCTCGCTGACCCTCGACGCCGCCGCGCTCGCCAAGAAGGGCATCACCAGCGTGACCCTGGACGGCACGCCCCACGCGGTGGCAAGCACGCCCATCGAGGTGGGCCCGACCAGCGGCAAACGCGCCGATCTCTCGGGCCCGCTGAACCAGATCTTCCAGCGGCCCTTCTGCTTCGTGTGGGACGACGCCGGCTCGGTGGTGTACCGCGACTATGTCTCGCTGCTGGTCTCGTGGTGGTCCACGATCGGCAACGGGCACGCTTGCGGGCTGCCGCTCTCGAAGCTCACGGCGACGCTCGAGGCCGAGCGCAACCTGGTGTTCGTGGGCACCCCGGCCCCCGGCGGCTTGCCCATCGACTGGAGCCCAAGCGCGATCACCCTCGGCCAGAAGAAGCTCCAGAACGCAGCGCTCGCCTTCGTCTACCCCAAGGGTGAGCGTCTGCGCGCCTACCTGGTGACCACCGCGGGCAGCGAGCAGCTCTTGTTCCGCTACGTACCGTTCAGCTCCCGCGCCGGCATGCCCGACTTCGTGGCTTTCGGTCAAACCGGCGTGATCGGCAGCGGCTTCTTCGATGCCGAGTGGAAGCTCGACCCCACGCTCGCGGAAGGGCTGTGAGTTGGGCTAGCCTGTCGCGGTGAGCGAGGCGGCGGCACCGGAGATCTCCGTTCCCGACGTGTCCACGTTCGCTCGGGGCCTGACCGCCGCGGGCCACACCACCCGCGCCGTCAAGCAACTGCACGCGCGCCTGACGGCCCTCGATCCCGCCGCCAGCCTCGAGGCTCGCGAAGACGCGCTGGTCGGCCTGGCGCGCTGGGTGTGCGACGGTCCGAAGCCGCCGCCGGTCGAGGGCGCGCCCCCCGAGGCCATGGCCACCACGCGCCTGCGCCTGGTGGTGCGGGCGCTGGACATCGCACCCGCGTTCCGGGAGCGACTGCGAGCGAGCATCGAGTCAGTGCTCCGCGAAGCCAGCTCGCTCAGGCTGCTCTGCGAGGTCGGCTTGCCCAACGACCGCGGGCTGTTCGACGAGACCACCGACCGGCTGGCGCGCCGCTTCTTGCCCTCGCCCCCGGACCACGGGGACCTGGCCGGGATGTTCGCGCGCATGTTCGAGTCGCAGCGCGACGCGGACTGGCTCGGAGACCTGCCGGCCAGCCTGACGCTCGACCTGCTCGGCCGCCTGGGCGACGTGTGGCAACCGTTACGCGACTCCACCGAAGACGCGCTGGCGCTGCTCACCACGCGGGTCTCGGCCCTGGGCCTGTCCGACGACATCCGGCAGCGCGGGCCCGGCGGCCCGGTGCGCGAGTCACCGTTCTTCCGCCTGCCCCACGCCCGCCGCGACGAGCTGGCCGACCTGTGCCTGCTGTGCCGCCGCGACATGGTGGCCGTGCACGACAACCTCGAACGCTTCGGCGTCAGCGTGGACGTGGTCTACCGCCTGGACGTGATCGCGAAATCGCTGGACCGGGTCGAGGCGATCTTGGTGGCGCTGGACCCACGCACCACCACCGAGCTGGTGACCGCCGAGACCCTGTTCCTGGCCGAGCTCTGCCGCGCGCGCCTGCGCGAGAGCAGCGTGCGCGGCGTGGTGAAAGACAACACGCAGCTGCTCGCGCGGAAGGTCATCGAGCGCGCCGGCGAGACCGGCGAGCACTACATCACCGTGTCGCGCGGCGAGTGGTGGAAGATGCTGGCCTCGGCGGGCGGCGGCGGCTTCATGACGGTCTTCACCTGCGTGGCGAAGTTCTTCACCAAGTGGGGGCACTTCGCGCCGGCGGTCGACGGCATGATCTCGGCGGTGAACTACGCCGGCAGCTTCGTCGGCATGCAGCTGCTCGGCTTCACCCTGGCCACCAAGCAGCCCAGCATGACCGCCGCGGCCCTGGCAGGCTCGATCCGCGCCCAGCGCGACGCGCACCAGCTCGACGACTTGATCACCACCATTGCACGCATCTGCCGTTCGCAGCTGGCGGCGGCGCTGGGCAACATCGGCGTGGTGATCCCCTCGGCGATCGTCTTCGATTTCGTGTTCCGGGCGATCTACGGCCGCTCGTTCCTCGACGTCGAAAACGCGCAGTACACCGTCGACTCGTTCCACGTCTACAAGAGCGGCACCATCCCCTACGCCGTCTTGACCGGCGTGCTGCTCTGGGCTTCCAGCCTGGGCGCGGGGTGGCTCGAGAACTGGGCGGTGTATCGCCGCATCCCCGAGGCCATCGCCGAGCATCGCTTCAAGCGCTTCCTGGGCAGGGGCCTGTTTCGCTGGCTGGGCAAGATGGTGAAGAAGCACGTGGCGGGCTTCGGCGGCAGCGTGGCGCTGGGCGTGCTCTTGGGCATGACCCCCGCGTTCGGCAAGTTCTTCGGCCTGCCGCTCGACGTGCGCCACGTCACGCTCTCGTCCGGCGCGCTGGCGCTGTCGGTGAAGGCGCTGGGGCTCTCGGCGCTGACCGACCCCAGCGTGGGCTGGGCGGCGCTCGGCATCGTGGCCATTGGCAGTATGAACTTCGGCATCAGCTTCTTGCTGGCGCTGGGCGTCGCATTCCGCGCGCGTGAAGTGCCCATCAGCCGCGGCATTCGCCTGTTGTTCGCGGTGCTCGGCCGCTTCTTGCGCTCGCCGCTGCAATTCATCTATCCGCCGGCCGCCGAGGCGCCCGACGTGTTCTCGCACCGCCCCAGCATGGCGCCGCGGGGCTCGGCGGTTTCACTGCACCGGCACTGAATCCGACCCGAAGCCGAACCACCGAACGGCGCGCCCAGCGCTGCGCCGGTGCCTGGCCCCGCCCGCGCCGCCGATCGATGGTCCGGCCGGGGGCGTCAGCTCCTGGTGCGCGCAGTTGAAATCGACATCGAGAAGTGCGCCGCCCCACGGACCTCTGACCTGCTCCGGCCCCCGAAAACGACTGCGCGCTGCCCTGATGCCGACTAAGGTGTCGGGTGGAAATACAGAGCGGTCGCGGTCGCCGCGCGGGTCCGGACGCTGGCCTTCCCCAGGACCTGGCCGGTGCTCGAGCGCTTGGCGGTGAGCGAGAGCGGGCCAGGCTCGACGTTGAAGAAATAGGCCACCCCCGAGGCGTCCGTCTCCTTCGCGCTGGTCGAGATGGCCTTCGCCAAGACGCCGATCCTCATCCGCTCACTCTACTTCTTTCCCGGGCGCCGCCCCAGACCCAGCCTGCTACCGACCTTGGACGACGTCACGCTGCGCGAGGCTCACCTGACTCCGGCGCCCGCCGTCGTGTGCCAGCCTGTGTCATACGGGCCGGGAGCAGGGCCAATTCCAGCCGCTCGGGTTGGCACGCGCGCTGCGTTGCGAGCGCTGTGGGAGGGCCGCAAGTGAGGGCGGGGCGCTAGGCCAACGCCCGACGCACCGCTTCGACCGTGCCGGTCAGATCTTCCAGCAAGAGGGCGTGCCCGACTCTTGGCACGACCTCGAGGCGCCCGCGCCGCGCTGCGCCCACGATGACTTCACTCAGTGCAATGGGCGTCGAAACGTCGAGCTCGCCGACCCGCGCCAGGATCGGGATGTCGAGCGAGCTCAATGCCGGGGTCAGGTCCGGCGAGCCCGCAAAGGCTTCCAGCTCGTCGGCGAGCAGCCGCGCGTCCTTCGCGCGAGCCCAGCCCGCGACCTCCTGAGCAGCGTCGGGATGCGCTTCGGCAAAGGTCGGCGGAAGGTTGAGAAGCACCGTCGAGTTGCCTCCCGCGGCCGGCGCCGAGAGCAGCTCGACGGTAGTGTTCGAATGGCGGGCGGGCCGCACGCGCATCAAGAAAACCGCGCGGAGGGCGCGGCAAATGATCTTCCTCATGGCGCAGCTCGCCACGAGCCCGCGGCCTAGAGCTTGATCCCGAGCTTCTCCTCGACCTTCGATTGGGCGTTGACCACGAGGTCGGCCATCGCGAGCCCGAGCCAGTCCTTCTCGGACTGGTCGCCAGCCGGCAGCTTCAGCTCCGGATCGTTCGACACGTGGAGGTCGTAGGCGCCGAGCAGCTTGGCCGTCGCCAGCTCGAAGACCAGGACGTCGGCCTTGAGCTGACCGCTGTCGTAGCTCTTGGACTTCATCTTGATCCTGGGACGTTCCAGGCTCCGCTGGCGGACTACCGCCACGGTCTCGAGCGCGACGCAGTCCTCCAGGTACCTGAGGTCGTCCGCGCTCTTCGGCTCACCCTCCGTGCCGTGCTTGCACAGCGAGAGCAGCGTGTTGTCGAACTTCAGCTCCTCGCTCGATGCGCTGCGATTGGGATCGGTCAGCCACTGCTCGCCGAGGATCGCCACGGTCTTGCGGGAGAGCTTGACGGACACCGGCTTGTCCGAGCTGACGGCCGCCTCGGCCTTCACCTTCGGTGCGAGCGCCGCCAACTGCTCCAGGCGCTTCTTGGCGTCCGGCTTGAGCTTGGCCGCGCGATCGCCCACCGAGCCCGAGCCGCCTTGCTCCTTCCGCTTGCACGCCAGGAGCAAGCAGACGAGCACGGCAATCAAGACCAGGGCCCTCGGCAAACTTCGGTTCATGCCGCGACTCTCCGAGAAGTCCGAGGTCTCCGCAACCATTTGCTCGGGGGCGAAGTTCCGCCAGCCGTAGCGGCGCCGTGGTGGCGGCCGTCTGCGGCGCGGATCTGCTGGAGGTGCTGGGCGGTGGCTGCGGCTCCGACGAGGCCGATGCCGCCCTCGGCCCAGCTGCTTGCCGTGTTCATGGTGCTGAGCCTCGTCGCCTGGGCGATCATCGCCTGGGTTCGTGTCGTGCCTTGGCTCGACCGTCGCACGAAGCGCGAAGCATCCAGCGCGCAGTCGTGCCCGCCGAATCCGGCGCTGACGGTGGGCGGGCGCGGCCCCTCTCGCGGTGCTATGACAGCGCCATGGCTTTGCGGGCGTTGGGAAGCTTGGCTTTGGTTTGTTTGGTCGCCTCGTGCGACGGAGAGACGCGCAGCGACGGCAGCGGAGGTTCTGCGGGCAGCGGAGGCACTGCGGGCAGCGGAGGCACCGCGGGCAGCGGAGGCACCGCGGGCAGCAGCGGCGCCGGGGGCAGCAGCGGAGCGACCTGCTGGCACCCCGCGAAGAACGTCTGGGTCACCGTGACTCCCCATCCCGGCGACGCGGGCATCGTGTCGTTCGACTGGTCGACCACGGGCAAGGTGACGGCCTCTGCCAAGAACGAGCTCACGATCGACGACTGCCCCGCGAACAGCGCGTGCAGCGCGAATCCACGCAAGCTGACGCTGGACGCGCCCCTGCTCGATTTCGTCGCGCCGGTGGGGGCCTTCGTCAGCGTGCACGCCGTCGAGCACGCCGGGTGGAACAGCAGCCGAACCCTCGCCATCCGCAACGTTCCGACCTGGAACGGGCAGCCCAATCCCGTGGCCAGCCACGACCGCTTCCATCTCCTGGCGGCCGACGGAGAGCTGAAGCACCCGGACGCGCCCTTCGAGGTGACGGCCACGCTCGTCCCGTGCCCGGGCGGCGGCAGCGGCAAGCTCTACGCGCTGAGCTTCGCCCCGCCCGGCAAGCCCTCCGTCACGGTTCCGTACGGCCAGATCGCCAGCGTGGATCTCGCGGGACAGAAGTGGCAGGCCTCAGTCGTGCGTTCGTACGAGGCCAACGCCGCGGACTACCCGGCGCCGTACGCTTGGTGGTTCCAGGGTGTGGAGTGAGCGCGACGACCTCTCCCGGTAGGTGAACGCCCCCACGGTGCTCGCCGCTGCCGGCAAGTGGAGAGCGCGCGTCGTTCCCCCACCGCCACAACGAGCTACGTCGCACAGCGACGACGAACCGACCTTCACGACGGCGGCGCTCGGCATCGTGGCCATTGACATCACGTCAGACCAGCGCGCCCAGCGCTGCGCCGATGCTCATCATGCCCAGCACGACCAGCACGGCGGCAACCACGCGAGCGCCGCTCTGAGAGCGCCGAGTGACCATGAACTGACCGAACCCGCCCGGGCGCATCCCGCCGAACATGTGAACCCCGCTCTCCCAAGCGACTTGGCCCGAGTGCATCCACGCAAGGCCAGCGAGCACCAGACCTGCCGCGGTCAGCCAGCGTGAGAGCCCGAAGAGCACCGCGCCGAGGAGGGCGAATCCGAAGCCAACGGCGAACGCCACGGCATGACGCGAATACGCTTCGTGCTCCTCAGCCGCGCGCTCCAGCTCTGCTTCGCGGTCGTCGCCGTCGCCCATGCCCCGAGCGTATCACTCGGGCCGAAGACAGCGACGACCGAGCCAAGAGCGCCACGGGGCTTCCGACCTCGCTCCACTGCGTCCACGCGTCCGGCGCCTGGGTGTGCGCCTTGGGCAGCGGCGACTGAAGGCACCGGCTCGGTTCGTTGCATTCATTCGAACGAATGCTTCGAATCTTTCAGATGGCTGAAACGATGCCCGTCGCCATACTCGACCCGAGGTCTTCGAATGGCATCCAAGCTCTTTCACGCCGTGGTCGCGGTCGGTATGTCCCTGGGAAGCGTGGCCTGTGGGGGGCGCATGGAGCGCGATTCCCCCGCCGACCTGCCGCCCGATGACGCCGGCGCGCCGCCGATCGACGCGGCTCTGCCGCTGCACGACGCGGGCGTTCACCCCGACGCTTCCATGGCACCCGATTCCGGCTCGGCGGACGCGGGTGCACCCGACGCAGCGAAAGACGTCATCCTCGAGGCGTTCTGTGACGCAACCTGGCCCATCACCAAGTCCGGGCGCGAGGTGTGCGGCCCCTACGACGCGTGCGCGACGCTCGACGCGCCCTGGTGCTACGGGCCCGACGGGGCGGGCGGCTGCAAGCTCTATCCCCTCGAGTGCGTGGGGGCAGAGTGGCACTGCATGGGGGGCGCGACGCCCGCCGGCAACATCCAACCGCCGGAGCCCTGCGAATGATGGCGCGCATCGAGCACACGCGCGAGGGTCGCTGGGGCGGGCGCTTGACCCAGAAGCCGCTGCCCGAGCGCGACGAAGCCATCGAAGCCTTGGCGCCCGAGCTGCGGACGAAGCTCGCTGGGATCTGGCTCAGCCGCGCGGCGATGGAGCGGCGGGTGGCGGACTCGTTCGGCGTGGTCGCGCAGGCTCTGGCGCGTCGCTCGCCAGACGAGGCGCTGGTGCGGCTCGCCGAGCGGGCCGTCGACGACGAGTACCGCCACGCGGAGCTCAGTCGAGTGGTGGCGTCACGCTTCGCGGGGCGCCCGCTCCCGAGCCCGGCGCTGCTCGCGCTGGTGGTGCCCGAGCACCGCGGCGCCTCCCCCGAGCTCCGCGACACCCTGCACGTCGTGGGGCAATGCGTGCTGAACGAGACCACCGCGACCGCGTTCCTCGAGAGCTGCCTGTCGCACGCCACCGGCGGGCTCGCGCGGCACGCCCTGCGCGAGCTCCTGAGTGACGAGGTCGACCACGGCCGCGTCGGCTGGGCGTATCTCGCGACTACTTCGAGCGACACGCGCCGCCAGCTCGGGCGCTGGCTCTTGCCGATGGCGTACCTGAACTTGCGCCTGTGGCAGGAAGAGAGCCCCGTGGACCCCGAGCACCACCCCGCGCTGTCGGCGCACGGTGCGCCGCCGGGCGAGGTCATCCACGCGGCCCTGGTCGACGCGCTCGAGACGCTGATCGTGCCGGGGCTCCGCGCACTCGACGTTCCGGTGGGTCCGCTCGAGCGCTGGATCGCCGCAGGCGCGTTCACCGATCGCGCACCGGCAGAGCTGGTGGACTGACAGCTGATCTCCTTCGTTCGGAATGAACCGAAGGGCCCTCGACGACGGCACGCCCGCGCGGCGCGCTTTGGCGAGCCCCCGCGGAAAGTGTTTGCGGGGCGGATCGACTGCACCCAAAATGGCCGATGTGGAGCCGCGCTGGACCTCGGGACTTCGTTGGCTGGTCTTCGGCGTCGTCGTCGGGTGCGCCGCGGACGATAGCCCCGGGCAGTCCGCCGGGGGCGGGGGCGCGCCGGGCACCGGCGGAACGGCGGGCGCCGCCGGCGCCGCGGGCGTTGGCGCGGCTGCGGGCACGGGTGGGGCCGCGGGCGCTGGGGGCACTGCCGGCACCGGAGCAGCCGACGCCGGCGTCGACGCCGGGACAGGCGGCGCGGGCGGAGGCGCCACCGGGCCGCTGCGGGCGTTCCCCGGTGCGGAGGGCTTTGGCGCCAACGCCAAGGGCGGCCGAGGCGGCGACGTCTACCACGTGACCACGCTGGCCGACAGCGGCCCTGGCTCGCTGCGCGAAGGCATCAACTCTGCGAGCGGCCCGCGGACCATCGTCTTCGAGGTGGGTGGCGAGATCAAGCTCGAGTCCCGACTCGTCATCAACAAGAGCAACCTCACGCTCGCAGGGCAGACCGCGCCCGGCGACGGGATCACGCTCCGCGATCGCAGCGTCGACATCGACAAGGCGCACGACATCGTCGTCCGTTTCTTGCGCATCCGTCGCGGCGACATCGACATCCTGGCGAGCGGCCAGCCGACGGGGTCCATCGGCCTGGACGCTGTTTCGATCGACGACTCGAAGAACGTCATCTTCGATCACGTGTCACTCTCGTGGAGCTGCGACGAGATCTTCGGCATCGTCCAGAACCAGAACGTGACCATCCAGTGGGCGCTGATGGCCGAGCCGCTGGGCGATCCCAAGCTTCACCCCTACGGGACCAATCACGCCTTCGGCCTGAACGACAGCGCGAGCACGCTGACCCTGCACCACTCGCTTCTGGCGAACTATGTGATGCGGGGGCCGCAGTTCGAGGCCAACGACGCGACGAACAGCCAGGGCTACGACGTGCAGATGGAGGCGGTGAACAACGTCTTCTTCGACTACGAAGCGTCGGGCTCGCGCTACACGACCGGCATCGAGACCAACCCCAGCGCAGCCAGCAACATCGACTTCTTCTTCCACTTCCGGAAGAACCTGTATCTGTACAATCCAAGCGCCGCACCGCGGGCAGAGATCCACGCAGAGCTGAAGCACGGCGTGAGCGGCCAGGTGAAGGTGCACGTGGCGGGCAACATCGGCCCCAATCGGAAGACCGACACGGGCAGCGAGTGGTCGCTCGTCTGGACGGACAACGACACGCCGAGCTCGGTCATCACCAGCGCGGCCAGCAACGTGAAGGCGCAGATGTCCAACGCGCCCCTGTTCTCGCCGCCGGTCCCGGTGACGGAGCAATCGGCCCAGTCTGCCTACGACGCCGTCCTGGCTCAGGCCGGCGCATGGAAGAAGCGCGACGCCGTGGACCTGCGCATCGTGAAGAACGTGGTCGACCGCAAGTGGAGCAACTATCTTCATTCGCAGGCCGAGGTGGGCGGCTTCCCACCACTGCAATCGGGCACGCCGGTGGCAGACGTGGACCGAGACGGCATGGCCGATGCGTGGGAGCTGTCTCATGGGCTCAACCCGGCAAACGCTGCAGACCGCAACGGCGACCTGGACAAAGACGGCTGGACCAACCTCGAGGAATACCTGGCCGAGCTGGCCAAGTAGCTCGAGCTCGAGCGCATGATGAATGCCCCCGTCGCGCAGGGCATCGGACGCGCGCCATGCCACGCGCGCTCGTCTTCGGCATCCTTCCCCTCACCTGTTTCGCCCTGGCCTGTGGCTCGTCGGCCTCGTCCGGCGGCGCCACCGACGGGGGCGCGGGAAGCGGCGGTAGCGCCACCGGGGGCGCCAGCTCGGGCGGCGCGGGCGGCAGCGCGGGCTCTGGCACCGGCGGCAGCGCGGGCTCTGGCACCGGCGGCAGCGGCACCGGCGGCAGCGGCACCGGCGGCAGCGGCACCGGCGGCAGCGCGAGCTGCACGCCCACCGGCGGCAGTGGCACGCTCGCGGTCAGTTGCGACGACGTCAACCTTGCGGTGCTCGCCCTGCCCGGCAAGCCGACCGCGGTGCGCGTGACGGGTCGCCTGGTGGCGGCCAATGGCACCTGCCTGTTGCCCGAGAGCATCGATCTGGTGCGCCCCGACAAAAGCGTGCTGCAGACGCTCAGTGGCACCGGCAAGGCTCAGAAGTCGTGGGACACGTCCCTGTGGGGCAGCGGCGACGCGCACTTGGAGATGGTGGCGCGCTGCAAAGACGAGCTCGATCGCATCGAGCCTTACGGCATCATCGTCAAAGGCAAGGCCGACGGCGGCAGCTTCGAGGCAAAGTGCGGCACCGGGGTCGAGAGCGGCAGCTCGTGGCCGCCGCGGGTCATGCTCACCTGCCACAGCGGGCTCGCTGATCCGCCCGCCTTCGGCAACGCCATGGTGCAGCCCATGGGGCCGTTCGTCAGCACGCAGCTCATGGGGCAGCTCCCGCATCCGCCGGGCCCCGGCATCACCTCGGTCGCCAGCGACATCCGGATCGTGCCCTTCCAGTCGTCGTTCGGCGGCGGCACACCCACCCCCCCGTTCAACACCTCGGGCTGGCAAACCAGCGTCAGCGAGACCACCATCCCGGTTACGGGCCAGGTCTCGACCAACCTGAATGCGTTCACCGACAAAGACGTGCTCGGTGCCGCCTGCCCGCTGCCGTCGCCGATGGACGCCATGCCGCCCACGCCGCCGCCGATCTTCTTCGCGCGCCTGACCGGTCAGGGCCCCGCGGGCGCATTCAGCGGCGAGCTGGTAGTGCGCATGTGCACGCGAACCACCAAGTGACTCACGGCAGCGCCTGCTGCGTGTAGAGCTTCATGAAGCCGAGGCGCTGGGCCTCGGGCACGTGCATCGCGTTGCCCGCCCAGCCATAGCTGATGAAGCCGGCGAAGCTCAGGTTCTTGATGGCCTTGCTGCGGGCGCTGATGGCGTTGGTCCAGCCTGCCTCGCTCACGCCGGCGCGACCCCAGCCCACGCTCGCGTCGGTGTTGGCGAAGTGCTCGAACAGATAGAGCCGGTCCTTGGTGACGCCGCGATTGGCGTACGCGGTGATGGCCGCTTGATACTGCGCCTGGCACCAGGCAACGGAGTTGCCGTTGGCGTTGATCTCCTTACCCGACAGGTACACCTCGGCGCCGATCAAGGCGTACTTGGCGAGCTCGGCCCACGAGGCGTCGTTCGAACCGGGGTTCGGAAACGGCGAGGCCACGATCGGCGTCTTGCCGTGGGTGTTCTTCAGCGCCTTCGCCACGTCGATCACGAACTGGCGATAGCTCGCGTTGTCGGGCCACTGCCCGGCCGAGATCTCGTTCAAGATGAAGTATTCGGGCACGCCACACGGGAAGCCGGATTGCGCGCTCTGGATGATGGCTGCCGCGCGCGCAGCGCCACCGGCCTGCCAGTTGGTGTTCAGATCATCCACGTATGCCGCCTGGAAGTTCCCCGCGCCCCAGATCTTGGCCTTGTGAGCGTCCGACGCCACGCCCATGAAGTGGGCGGGGCTCACGTTCAGCGCGTCGAAGTCCGGCGGGCAGAAGCACTTGTCTTCGCTGCCGGTGCACGCACCGCTGCTGCCGCAATTGAGCGTGGCCACGTCGAAGCGCTTCACCGCCGGCCCCGGTGGGGGTCCGTTGGTCGGGCATCCCCCGCTGCCGCCGCTCGCGCCGCCACCGCTGCCGCCGGTGCCATTACCGCCGCTGCCGCCGCTCGCGCTGCCGGCGCTGCCGCCCGTCGAGCTGCCACCGCTGCCGGCCGCACCGCCGGTGGCGCCCGCGCTGCCAGCCGCGCCCGCGCCGCCGCCCACGCCCGCGCTACCGCCGCTGGGCCAACCCGCAACGCCACCCTGACCGCCCGCGCTCACCGCTCCGGTGCCGCCCACGCTGCCGCCGTCGTCGCTCGAGTCACCGCAACCCACCAGCAGAGCCGCCGCCGCGAGGCACACCCAGTGTCGCATCGAACCAGGGTGACGCCACGAGCGTCTCGCGGTCAACCGGGCAGGCCGGCCGCCGGCGGCTCGCTGCGCGGGGCGCTCAGATCTTCAGCACCTCCCAGCGCACCCGCCGCGCGGGCCCGCCGCTCACGGTGAGCCGCAGGTCACCCAGCGCCAGCTCCGAGCCCTGGCCCAGCGCGCTGGTCACCCGCGTGCGCTGCACGTCGCCTTTCTGATCGCTCGCGAAGCACGCGGCGCAGCTCGCAAGCTCGCCCTCGCCGACCTGGGTCAACTTCCCCGGGTTGCCGCCGTCGCCGGTCACGCGCTTCGCCTCGAGCACCGTGCCGTCCGCGAGCTCGAAGCGCGCCTGCCCGCTCTTGCCCAGCACCACCAGCACGTCCAGCCGGTCGGCCACGTCGGCGGGCGTGACCACCGCGGGGTCGCTGGCGGGTGCCAGCGTGTCGATGCTCGGGTCGAGCAGCGGCACCATCTGGTTCTCGACCAGGAAGAGCGGCAGCTTGCCCAAGGGCGCCGGGATCGTGACCGTCTGATCCCCGGCGTAGAGCGCGTAGCTCTCGAAGTGGACGAAACGCCCCGGCGGCAGCCAGGTCTTCTTCACGGTCTGCCCGCGACGCACCACGGGCGAGGTGTACAACGACGGACCCAGGTAGAACGCGTCGTCGATGGCGCGCGCGCCGGAAGAGTTGGGGTGGACCAAGAACGGGTGCAGCATCAGCGGCCGGCCGGTCTGGTGCGCCTCTTGGGCCAGGCTCGAGAAGTAGGGCTGAAGCCGGGTGTGCAGGCGCGCGTAGCGGGAATAGTGCGCCACCGTCTCGTCGTCGTTCCACAGCGACCACTTGGTCTGCTTGCCCAGGGGGTTCGAGCAGGCGTTCTGCTCCATCATGATCGGCGACACGGCGCCCAGCTCGACCCAGCGCAAGAAGACCTCTTTGTCGTGCGGGTCGCTGGTCAGGCACTTGAAGCCGGTCACGTCGCTGCCCCAGTAGGGCACGCCGCTCATCGACAGGCTGACGCCGCTGCGCAGCGCCGAGGGCAGCCCCTGGGCTTCGTCGAAGGTGGCCTCGGCGTCGCCGCCCCACACCGCAGGAACCCAGCGCTGCGTGCCGCTGTACCCCGAGCGAACGAAGAACAAGTAGTCGCCCGGGCGCTCTCGCTCCATCAGGTCGTGGGCGGCCTTGGCCGAGAGCACCGGGTACTGGTTGTGCACCTCGTCGCCCCGCCGCCCGTCGTGCAGCACGGCGTCGCGCGGCGTGTACTCGCCGAAGTCGTGCATCCAGCCGTCGTACCCCAGGTCGAGCGTGCGCCTGAGCAGGCTCTGGAACCAGGCCACCGCCGCTGGGTTGGTGAGATCGACCGCGGCGACCTCGAGCAGCTTGCCCGAGATGAACTCGGTCAGCGCCGGCTGCCCGTCGGGGCGCTTCACGAAGAAGCCGTTCTTCTTGCCGTAGGCATAGTCCTCGGCTGCCGCCGGATCGTTCGAGGCGACGTACGGGTTGTTGTACGCCATCACCTTGTAGCCCTGTGCATGGCCGGCGGCGGTCCACTCGGCCAACTCTTTCTCGCGGCCCTTGTGGGAGAGCGCCGGCAAGAAGTGCACGGCATCGTCCACCCCGGTGCAGGCCACGTCGCGCTCGCGCATCAGCTGCCACTCGAGCGCGTCACCCACCTTCGACGTGGGCCCCACGCGCCGTCGCGGCCCGAAGACCCACGGCGCCGGCACCGTCGGGCGCCCGGTGTCCTCGGTGTACTGGTCCAAGCTGCGCAGCGGATCGGCGTTGACGTACACCGTGGCCGCGAACCCAGCCGCGTTCACCGCCAGCCGCCAGGCGTCTTCGCGGTCCGAGGCGAAGTGCATCTCGGAGCGGAAGGTGGTGTCGGCATGCAGCGCATAGCCGCGGGTCGAGAGCACGAACGGCACCGGGAAGTACGTCATGCTGGGGCCGTTCGGGTAGGGGTTTTCCGGTCCGATGGGGGCCTTCTCGCCCTTGCCGGTCGAGCCCTCTTCCGCATAGCTGTAGAGGGGCCAGCCGCGGTGGTCGACGTGACCAAAGCGCTCGCCCATGCCGTAGAAGCTCTCGTCGGGGCCCGAGCGGAAGCCCAGGGTGGTCTTGTTCACGCCCCCGACGCCGCTTGCGTCCAGCGACAGCCGCACCCGCGAGCCCTCGACGCTGGCGGAGAACACCATGCCGCCTTCCAGATCGACGACGGCGCTGTGCTCGGTCGCCTCGCGCACCGTCGCGCGCGTGCCGTTCTGCCACGCGCCCTCGTTCGCCCGATAGCCATCCCACCCCGGCAGCACCTGATTGACGAGCTCGGGATCGTCCTGCGTGGCGGCGGGTGAGCCATACGCGCCCCCGCCCCGGGTGCTGGCGAGCACCACCGTGCCGGCGCCATCGTGGATCTCGAACCCGAACGGCGACAGCCGCAGCTGGACGCTTGCGCCGTCGGAGGCCAGCGTGAGACCCGGATCGAGCCGCTCGTCGTCGCACGCCAGCGAAAGCCAGAAGAGCGGAACCGCAAGAGCCAAGCGCGCTCGCATGCGGCCGAGCCTGGCGTGGTTATCGCGCGGCGTCGAGGCTGGCGCTCCGTCACCCTTCACTCCCGCTCGTACCAAGCAGTGAGCTTGCCCCGGATGGAGGGGAAGAAGATCGGTGGGCCGTCGGCCAGGCCCTCCGCGTCCGCGCCGCCGTCCTGGGTTTCGCTCGCTTCTTCTTCGTCTGCTTCCGCCTGCACGGTGTCCGGATCGGCCAGCACTTGTCGCCCGCGGTGCTCGCCCACCCAGAACACCCCCGGCGAGCGAGGCTCTCGGCCGTGCCGGCACTCGGGGATCTCCAGCACCACCCAGCTCTCGGCGTGGTCCACGATCCCGGTCTCGAGCACCGTGCCGGTGCACCCAAAGCTTCGCCACTCGTAGCGCCCCTCTTCGAAGATCTCCAGCCGCGCAGCCGGCGCGTCGCCGTGAGCGTGATAGACGCCGGCAATGCCCGACCAGGGGAACACCCCGCGCTGCGGAAGGTTGTCGTCGAAGCGAGCCTGCTGGTGTGAGGTCGGCCAGCACACCGGGTGTACGGGGTCGAAGGGGTCGTCCTCGAGCGCCTGCCACTCGGCCTCGGCGTCATCATCGAGGCCCGAAGCCTGCTCGAACGTGGGAGCGCACCCCACCAGCACGGCCACCACGATCACGCAGCGCATGGTCGTCTGACACGCGTCTGCGCCCCGGGTTCCCGCGACGCGACCGCCTTCAGGTCGGCATCAGCCGCGCCACCGCCTGGAGCAGCGCGCGGGGCGCCGCCGGCTTCGCCAGCTGAAGGTCGGCGTTCGAGAGTGCGACGCCCAACCCGCTGTAGCAGATGATGGCAAGCCCGGGGTGAAGCGACTTCAGCTGCGCGGCGGTGTCTTCCGCCGAGAGGCCCGGCATCGAGAAGTCGAGCACCGCCACCTCGGCAGGTTGAACGCTCGCGATTCTGACTGCCTCGTCGCCGGAAGCTGCCGTCGTCACGTGGTACCCGGCGCGGCGCAGCACGGCCGAAGTGGCGCGCGCGACCGCCGCGTCGTCGTCGACCACCAGCACGCGCCGCCCGCTTCCTTGCGCCGGGGGCCGCGACGACTGCGCGTCAGAGCGGGGCAGCGGCGTGTGCTTCAGGTAGAGGGAGAACGTGGCGCCAGCGCCGGGCTTGGAAACGCAGTCTGCAAATCCAGAGTGGGCCGCTGCGGTCGCTTGCACGGTGGCCAGCCCAAGGCCCGTGCCAAGGCCCGCGGGTTTGGTGGTGAAGAATGGCTCGAAGACGCGGGACCGCACCTCGGCAGAGATGCCGGGCCCGTTGTCTTCGACCGCGAGCTCGACATAGTCGTGGGCGCCCGCGATAGTGCGCTCTGGAAGCGCGCTCGGCGGCACTGGGCGCACCACGACTCGTACCCGAGCGGCGGGCGTTCGAGCCTCGACCAGCGCGTCGCGCGCGTTCAGCAAGAGGTTGACCAGCGCGTTCTCGATCTGCGCACCGTCCACCGCAGCGTCACCGCCGCCCTCGACCTCCAGCGAAACGGCGATGCGGGCGTCGAACGCCTTCCGACACAGCTCTACCGCGCGGCGCGCTGCGGCCTCGAGGGGCTCGCGCTCACCGGGGCTCGAGCCGGCGCCGATCCGCGAGAAGTCCATCATCTGGCGCACCAGCGAGGCGGCCCGGGTCGCCGACTTCAGCGCGTCGTCGATCAGCGGCCGGTCGTCGACCGGAAGCCGAGCCGCGGCCAGCTCGAGCGTGGGCACGATCACCGCGAGGACGTTGTTGAAGTTGTGCGCGACACCCGCGCTGAGCTGACCCACGGCTTCCATCTTCTGGGCGAAGCGCACCTGGGCCTCGAGCGTGCGGCGCTCGGTGATGTCCACCACGCCGCCGAACAGCTTGCAGACGCGACCGTCGGGGGCGTGCTGCGCGCTGCCCTGCACGATCATGGTCCGGGGACCATGGGGCCCGCGGAAGGTCAACTCGGTCGGGGCGAGGGGCGCGCCGTCCACCACCCGCGCCAGGGTCTGCGTGAAGGCCTCGCGAAGGTCCTCGGGCAGCGCGGCCCTCAGCTCGGCCAGGGTCCGCGGCGCCTGCGCCGGCGCGACGCCGAACATCGCAGAAAGCGTGTCGCTCCACGAGACGACGTCGGCGTCCACGTCCACCGACCACGCGCCCACGTTGCCGGCCTTCAGCGCCACGTCGAGCCAGCGGCGAGTGGTGCTCTCTTTCTCGAGCGCCTCTTTGGTGGCGCTGACGTTGACGCACACCAGGGTGAGCCCGGTGAGCTCGCCGCCGTCGATGATCGGGCCAACGGTCGTGTGATACCAATCGCGCGTGCCGTCGGGGGCAAGCGCCACGGTCTCGTACGTGGTGGGCCGCCGGGTGCTGATGGCGCGCTCCAGGCCCGCGCGCATCGCCTGGTGTTGGTCCGGCGGGGCGAAGACGTACACGCTCTGCCCCACCAGCGGCGCACCGGCGTACTCGGGCAGCACCCGATTGACGTACTCGATGACCCCAGCCAGCGAGACACGCAATACCACCGCGGGAACGGTGGACAGCACCGTGCGCATCATCGCGGTGTCTGTGGCGTCGGGGTCGTCGTGAGTCGGCATGCGCGAGGCGAGTCAGCGCAGCGACGGGAGCTTGTCGCGCAGACGAGACGCCAGCGCGTCGAAGTCGAACTTCTCGGGGCGGTGCCCCTCGGGTTGAACCGCGATGTCCATGACCGCCGAGGTGGCCAGATCGATCCGGCGCTTGTCGAGGTCCAGGCGAGCTCCAAGCGCCTGGAGCTGCTTCAGCTCGGCGGCGTTCGCGACCCCGTCCAGCTTCGCCAGCCATGCGGCAATGGCGTAGGTGAGCGCCCGCTCCCAATCGCCGAGCGCGCCCAGATCCACGCTGTCCAGATCGACGCCCTCTTTGGCAGCGTCAGCAATCGAAGCCCGATCGGACTCCGACACGCCGCATGCCGCTGCCGCGCGCAGCAGCCCTTCGGCCTCGCCCTTTCGCATCCAGCCATCGGCCCAGCCGACGGTGGCGATGGCCAGAAACGACTCACGGGGCAATGAGAGCGACATGCCGCCACCCTAGCAGGGGGCGCCCGGCGGCGACAGACCTCGCTCACCCCCGCTCGCGCCAGCTGTGGAATAGTGGCGTGCGCGTTCCCCACTCCCGATCGGTTCTCGTCAGGGCGACCTGCAGCGTCCGGCTCAGGAGCGAGGCGACCGGACCGGGGTCGAGGCGCGAGGCCCGTCTCTTGCCGCCATGGGCGCATCACGCCGCGGCCATCGGGGGCGGAGACCGGGGTGGCGTGACCGGGGAAGGTCACGCTGCGCCACGGCGAGAGCAGCGTGTACGCGATGCGACGCAGGACCATGACGACCACGGTGGCGCGTGGGTTCTGCTCGCGCGCACGCGCCCGAGCCGGTCATCGCAGTTGTACCGGGGCCGCTGCCGCTGCCGAGGCGACTGACGGCACTCCGGCCCACCCCCTTTGTGCGGGGGTGGGC
>JAKLKA010000195.1 GCA_023150915.1 Polyangiaceae bacterium | reverse complement strand
GCGGGTGCCCGGTGCCGGCTCTGCCAACGACCTGTGGAGTGCCGAGCACGGGGTGCGGCACCCCCTGCGCGGCGAATTCCGGCTGCGTCTCGGTGTGCCAGGGCTTCGAGTGCATCACGATGTGCACCACCCAGGCGGCCTGCAAGCTGGCGACGATCACCTGCCCCGCCGGCCAGATCTGCAAGGTGGAATGCGCCAAGGACGCCTGCGAGGGTGCCACCATCGAGTGTGGGGGCGCGACCGAGTGCAAGGTGCAGTGCAAGGACGACCACGCCTGCAAGAACGTGAAGATCAACTGCGGCACGGGCCCGTGCTCGGTGTCGTGCGAGGGGCACGACCATGCGTGCGGCGAGAACACCCAGCTGAAGTGCGGCACCCAGGCGTGCACCGTGGCCTGCAACGGATTCAAAGGCCCGAGCGTCACGTGCTCGGCGGCCTGCAGCGGCTGCCCCAAAGCCTGCCCGTGAGGTATGCTCGCGCCATGCGAGCTCTCTTGGGGTGGTGCGTGGCGGCGGCTGCCGTGTCGGTGTCGAGCCCTTCATGGGCGGCCGAGACGGTGCTCGATCTGTCCGGCGCGGTGCCCGACGACGCGCTCCGACACTTCTTCGTCGACTTCGACGTGCCCGCCGGCACCAAAGAGCTCGAGATTTCTCACGACGACTTGTCGGAAGACAACGTCTTGGACTGGGGCTTGGTCGACGAGAAGGGCGCGTTTCGCGGCTGGGGCGGCGGAAACACCGAGAACGCCG
The DNA here is from genome assembly GCA_023150915.1 of Polyangiaceae bacterium. GTDB lineage: Bacteria > Myxococcota_A > Polyangia > Polyangiales > Polyangiaceae > JADJKB01. Next base: position 9,885 of record JAKLKA010000195.1, on the reverse strand, counting down.
TGGTGGCCGAGCAGGCCGCGTCGCGGTCGTATCTGCCCGGGCCCATCACCGCGGGGAAGTGGAGGGTGGTGGTCGGCAAGGCCAAGATCAAGCAGAAGCCGGCGAGCTTCAGCCTGAAGGTCACGCTCCGCGACACACCCACCCTGGCGCCCCAGACCGCGCGCAAGAAGTACGCGGCGCCGGCGCCGCTGTCGACCGAGACCCGCTGGTATGCCGGCGACTTCCACGTCCACTCGATCGAGAGCGGGGACGCCCAGCCGCCGCTGGACGAGATCGCCGTCTTCGCCAAGAGCCGCAAGCTGGACTTCGTGATGCTCAGCGACCACAACACCGTGTCGCAGCTCGACTTCTACGCCGAGGCCCAGAAGAAGCACCCGACCCTGCTGTTTCTTCCGGGCGTCGAGTTCACCACCTACTGGGGGCACGCCAACGCCATCGGCGCGACCACCTACGTGGACGACAAGACCGAGCTCCCGGGGAATTCCATCGGCGCGGCGGCCAAGGCCTTCCGCGCCCAGGGCGCGCTGCTGTCGATCAACCACCCCACGCTCACCCTGGGCGACGCCTGCATCGGGTGCGGTTGGGAGCACGACCTGCCCGTAGATCAGCTGGACGCCGTCGAGATCGCCACCGGCAAGTTCGGCGTGCTCACCCAGTCGGCGGTGCTGTACTGGGACGACCTGTGCGCCAAGGGCCGACACCTGGCCGCGATCGGCGGCAGCGACGACCACAAGGCCGGCGTCGACGAGAGCCCCACGCAGAGCCCGATCGGGAGCCCCACCACGCTGGTGTATGCCAAGGCGCTCAGCGTGCAGGGAATCATCGATGCGGTGAAGACCGGGCGCACGGTGGTCAAGCTGTTCGGGCCGGAAGACCCGATGATCGAGCTGTCGTCGAGCGTGACCCCGACCGGCGACACGATCTCGGCCAAGCAGACCAAGCTGAGCGCCACCATCACCGGTGGGGTGGGCTACATGGCGCGCTTCGTCAAGAACGGCCAGGCCGAGGCCGAGGTCGAGATCGACTCCGACCCGTTCGTGCTCGAGCTGTCGGCCAGCGCGCCCGCATCGGGTGAAGACCGCTACCGCGTGGAGGTGACCGAGGGCAGCTTGCGTCACACCGTCACCAGTCACCTCTGGCTGACGAAGGCCGATCCGAGCGCCGACGCTGGCCCCGGCGGCGCCGGCGGGGGCGGAGGCGGGGGAAGCGAAGCCGGCGACGACGACGGCGGTTGTGGCTGCGGCGTGGCGCGGGGCACGCTGCTCGGCTGGCTGGCCGCTCTGGGGCTGGGCCTCGCAGCCCTCGCGCTCCGGCGCAAGAATCGCTAGAACCGCCGCGCTTGGCTTCGAACCCACGGCGACGACGCGTGGTGCGCCGGCAGCGCAGGCTGTGCGCCGCCGGCGCGCTCCTGCTCCCCGGCCTGTCGATGCTCGCGCTCGACGTGGCACGGCGGTCCCGATTCCTTGCCTCGCTGCGGGGCGCCGAGCTGGGGCAATACCTCGCGACCTCCGTGGGCACGTGCGCGTTCTGGGCGCTCTTGCTGTATGTGGCCGCGGGTCGGCGTGGCCCCTTCCGAGTGGCGGGCGCGGTGGTGTTCAGCGCGCTCCACGCGCTGGCACTGGCAGTGCCCCACGCGTTTTTCAGCCGCTACCGCGTGTACGTCAACATCGACCCGTTGATCTTCGGCGACGACCTGCTGCGCGGCATCGTCGCCACCCTGCCCCTCGGGCGCTCGCAGCTCTTGCCGCTGCTCGGCGCGGGGGTGGCCGGCGCGCTGGCCCAGATCTGGCTGGCTCGGCGGGTGCTGCGCCCCCCGCGGTCGTGGCGGGGGCTCGCACCCGCGTTCGCCGTCTTCGCCGTGGTGGCGGCGTGCGTGGTGCCGGTCAGCCCCCCGGTGTCGCGGCAGGCCGCGGCGCCTGCCATCATGTACTTCCACGCCACGGCGGTGTTCGTGAACGACCAGCTGCGACGCCGCTTCCGCAAGGTGCGCCCGCAGATCGTCCGCGTGCAGCGCAGGAGCCCGGTGGAGGTGCCGCCCCTCTCCGCCAGCACGCCCACGAAGCGGAACGTGATCTTGCTCCTACAAGAGGCACAGCGGGCCGACGCGACGTGCATTGCCTACGACCCCGAGTGCACCCGCGCCACCCGCGCCACGAACCCGCTGGTGCCCGATCGCCTTCCCTTCGACCAGGTGCGCGCGGCCACGTCGTCCACGGCGGTAGCCGTCGCCGTGCTCTGGTCGGGCCTGGACCCCACCGAGAGCTACGGCCGCCTGCACTCGGCACCGCTGATCTGGGACTTTGCCCGGAGCGCCGGCTACGACACGGCTTACTGGACCAGCCAGAACCTGATGTTCGGCAACGCGCGGCTGTGGGTTCAAGACGTGCCGCTGTCGCACGTCACGCTGGGAACGGATCTGGACCCGCACGCGGACTGGCTGACCGGCGCCAGCGACCACCAGCTGGTGGATCACGTCATGGCGACGTTGCCCAAGCTCACCGAGCCGTTCTTCGCGGTGGTGCACTTCTCGAACATCCACCGCCCGCGGGTGATCGACCGCGCTCGGGTCCTCTTTCACCCGACCAACGTCTCGGACGAGGGCCCCGGCGGCACCCCCCGGAAGAACCACTATCTGAACGCGGTCTACCACTCGGACCTGGCGGTGGCGCGGCTGATCGAGCAGCTGCGGGCCACCGACGCCGGGAAGCGGACAGTGCTCTTCTACACCGCCGACCACGGCGAGGCCTATGGTGAGCACAAGAACGAGAACGACCATTCGTCCACGGTGTACGACGAAGAGATCCGGGTTCCGCAGTGGATCGACGCGCCCCCCGGGGTCTTGTCCGACGACGAAATCGCCGGCTACCGCAAGAACGAGCACGCGCTGATCACACAATACGATCAGGCCGCCACGTTGCTCGACCTGCTGGGGCTGTGGGACGCGCCGGGCCTGGCGCCGTTTCGGCAGCGCATGCTGGGGACGCCCATCGCGCGCACCCTGGTGACGCGCCCGGTGCCGCTCACCAACGTCTCGTGGGTGTGGGAGTACCACCGCCCCAACTGGGGCATGCTGCACGGGTCGCTGAAGGTGCTGGCTCAGATCGAGGACCAACGCTACCAGTGCTTCGACGTGCTCGAGGACCCGCAGGAGAAGAACGAGCTGGGCCCGGAGCGCTGCGCGGGCCTGATCGCCGAAGCGGACCGGACCTACGGCATGCTGCCCAAAGACATGCGTCGCCTGCGCGACCGCCCCGACTTCGGCCGAGCGGGCGAGCGCGGCGCCGCGGGGCGCTGAGTCACGCGGCCGAGCCGAACGACGGCGGCAAGATGATGGGCAGACCCGCGAGCGCGCAGTCGGCCACCAGCACGCCCAGGTGGTGCCCCCGGTCCAGCCCGGCGCGGAGGGCGATCTCGTCGGCGGCGGTCTTGAGCTCGCTCAACGTCGGAACGTCGGCGCTGATGGCGTGGGCCCGGCAGCGCGCCCGCGCCAGGCGATAGGCCGCGATGGCCAGCCCGTTGCTCTCTGCCAAGAGCGCGCGGTGAGCGGACGCATCCTCGGCGAAGTGGCGCAGCCACTCGCCGGGGCGCTCGGTCTCGTCGCTGTCGCGGAACATCACGCCCGGTTGGATGCAACGGGTGGGCCGGTCCTTGGGCGCGGAGCGTCAGGCCGGGGTTTGCGGCGGTTTTTCCCGGCGACGTGCCCGGCGGCAGAATATTCCCTCGCCGCAAACCAGGTGCACGCCGGATCCGGAAGTCATGGGGTGATGCACGGAAAGGACTCACATCGGCGGGCAAGGGTCTGGGCTATCATCGGCGCGGTCGATGAGCTGGCTGACGGACGTGGTTGCCGAAGCCAAGAGCGCTGGCACGCTCTGGCTGCTCGTCTTGGTCGTGCTGAACGCGCTGCTCGCGCGCCCGAAAGAGACCGAGTCGCGCCGGATCATCGCGGCGCCGGCGGTGCTGTTCGGGCTGCACCTGGTGCTCTTGCCCATCGCCGGCTACTTCCGCGCCCGCGGCGCTGGCGCGCCCGGGTACACCGAGAGCCGCTTGCCGCTCTTGGTGTTCTCGGCGCTGTCGGCGGTGATGTCGGTGGGCGCCATCTTGTTCACGGTGCTCTTGCCGCGCCTGCGGCTGCGGGTGCCGCGCATCCTGCAAGACGTGGTGATCGGGGCAGCCGCCATCGTCGCGGTGTTCACCGTGGCCTCGCGCTCGGGGGTCAACCTCTCGGGGCTGATCGCCACCAGCGCGGTGCTCACCGCCGTCATCGGTCTTTCGCTGCAAGACACCCTCGGCAACATCTTGAGCGGGCTGGCGCTGCAGACCGACGACAGCATTCACGTCGGCGACTGGGTCAAGATCGGCGACGTCTCGGGCCGGGTGGTCGAGATCCGATGGCGGTACACCGCCGTCGAGACGCGTAACTGGGAGACGGTCATCTTCCCGAACGCGCTCTTGGTGAAGGGCCAGGTGACGGTCCTGGGCCGCCGGCAGGGCCAGCCCACCCAGTGGCGCCGCTGGGTGTGGTTCAACGTCGACTTCCGCTTTCCGCCCTCGGACGTGATCGCGGCCGTGACCGACGCGCTGCGCTCGGCGCCCATCGATCACGTTGCCGCCGACCCGGCGCCCAACTGCATCTTGATGGACTTCCACGAGAGCTATGGCCGCTACGCCGTCCGCTATTGGCTGACGGATCTGGCAGCCGACGACCCGACCGACAGCGCGGTGCGGACCCGCATCTACTTCGCGCTCAAGCGCGCCGACCTGCCGCTCTCGATCCCCGCGCACGCCATCTTCGTGACCGAGCAGACCGCCGAGCTGAAGCAGCAGAAGTCCAGCGCCGAGCAAGACCGCCGGCTGCAGATGCTCTCGGGCATTGGCATGTTCGCCAAGCTGTCGGCCGAAGAGCGCGAAGCCCTGGCCGGGTCGTTGCGCTACGCGCCCTTCGCCGCCGGCGAGACCATGACGCGACAGGGCGCCGAGGCACACTGGCTGTACATCATCGCCAGCGGCGAGACGAGCGTCCGCGTGGACATCGAAAGCGAGGGGCAGAAAGAGGTCGCGCGCCTGAGGGCCGGCGATTTCTTCGGCGAGCGCTCGCTGCTCACCGGCGAGCCGCGCTCGGCCACGATCGTGGCCCTCACCCGCGTCGAGTGCTGGCGGCTGGATCGGGCTGCGTTCCAAGAGCTCTTGAGCCGCCGCCCCGAGATCGCCGAAGAGGTGGCCGAGGTCCTGGCGGCTCGTCAGACCGAGCTGGAACGCGCCCGCGAAAACCTCAGCGCCGAGGCGGCCACCCGGCTCGCCGCTCAGACCAAGACCGATCTGGTGGACAAGATCCGGCGTTTCTTCCGGATCGAGACCGAGTCGCTGCCGCCCGCATCGAAGAAGGGGTGAGACGAGCGCCACCGAGCGCGCGCAGCGTCGACCCGCGCAAAGCCTGCGCACTGATCGTCGTCGCGCTGCGACATCGTGTCGCATGGGCAGGCGAAGCGCGACGATGCAAGAAAGCGTGCATGACCCGTCGCGCGCTTGCCCCGCTCTTCCTGACTGCTGTTCTAATCTCTGCCTGCGGCTCGGACGAAGACCCCGCGGCCGGCACGGGCGGCAGCGGCGGCGGCGCCGGCAGCGGCGGCGGCGCAGCCAGCGGCGGCAGCGGCGGCAGCGCAGGCAGCGGGGGCGCCGCTGGAAGCGCGGGCAGCGCCGGCAGCGGGGGCGCCGTCGCGGGCACCTACGCTGTGAAGGTCATCCCCGATGCGGCCGGCCTGCACGTCGGCAAGAGCCAGCTCCGCCTCGCAGTGACCACCCAGGCCGACGGCCAGCCGGCAACGGGCCTTGCGGCAGCGCTCGGCCTCGGCCCGGTGATGCAGATGGGCCAGATGACCCATGGCGCGCCGGTCCCGATCGATGCCGTGAAAGAGAGCCCGACGCCGGGGACCTACGACGCCACGCTGTTCTTCTCGATGGCGTCGGGCGCTTCGGGCGGCTGGACGCTGAAGGTCTCGGCAAACGAGACGCTGATCGACACCTTGCCAATCAAGGTCGACGAAGCCCAAGGCACCGACACCACCCACGCCTCGCTGAAGAACGTCGCAGACACCATCAAGACCCCGATGGGATCGGACAAACCGCGCAACTGGTTCCTGTTCCGAGACACGCTGACGGCCGTGAGCGGGGGGCACGAACTTCAGCTCTTCCTGGCCACGGTGCAAGACGGGAACATGGTGTGGCCGCCCGTGACCGTGGGCCTGAAGCTGGTCGACGGCGCGGGCAAAGAGAAACTGACGGTGACCTCGCTGGCGGTGCAGGTCTCGACCGACGGCACGACCTGGGCACCGATGACCTGTGGCGCCACCGCACGCTGCAAGGCCACGGTCCACGGACTGCCCCAGGGCGCCAAGAGCGACCTCTTGGTCAAGATGGCGGTGAACGGAACCGACTACACCACCGACGGCAGCGCGGTGGACTCGGCGAAGAAGAATGGGTTTGCGACGTTCTCGGTCACGGCGCCGTGAGCACGAGAAGCAGCTCGACCTCGAAGATCAGGATCGACCCCGGCGGGATGTTCCCGGTGCCCCGCTCGCCGTAGCCCAGCTCGGGCGGAATGATCAGCCGCCGCAGCCCGCCCACGCGCATACCCGCGATGCCCTCTTCGAACCCCTTGATCAGCTGGCCCTGGCCGAGCTGCGCTTCGAACGGCGTGCCCCGCTGACGGCTCGAATCGAACACGCTGCCGTCTTCGAGCGTACCCACATAGTGGAGCCGCACGCGCATTCCCGGCTCGGCGATTGCGCCCGAGCCGACGGTCAGGTCTTCGACCCCGAGCCCCGTCGGTGTGATGCGCGAGCTCGACGGCGAGGGCTCGATCGGCGCCTCGGGAGCGGCTTCGGCGCGGGCCTCGGGGACCGTCAACGTGGACGCGGGCGGCGGCGCGCTCTTGGGCTTCGGCGCCGCGCACGCGACGAAGAGCGGCAGGCATGCTCGTGAAACGGCGATCCAGCGCATCGGCGGAAAGTGTATTACTGCATCCCCTGCGTTCGGCGCTATGCTGCCGGCCGTATGGCCGGCGTCCAGAGTGATCCGTTCGGGTGGGTGGGCGCCACCGCAGACGGCAAATACCTGGTCGAAGAGTGCGTCGGCGAGGGCGGCTTCGGCGTGGTCTATCGCGCCAACCACCTGGGCTTCGGCGAGAAGGTGGCCTTCAAGTGCCTGCGCGTGCCCGATGACCTCAAGGGTGAGGACAAGGATCGCTTCTTCGAGAGCTTCTTGCACGAGGGCAAGCTGCAGCATCGCCTGTCCCGCATGACCGCCGGCATCGTGCAGGCCCTGGACGTGGGCGCGGCCACCTCGCCCACCGGCCAGTGGACGCCCTATCTGGTGCTCGAGTGGCTCGAAGGTCGGACCCTCGAAAAGGACATGGACGAGCGGCACAAGCAGGGGATGCGCGGGCGTCCGCTGCACGAGGCGCTCACCTTGCTCGACCCCGTGGCTCGCGCCCTGGATCTGGCGCACGAGCAGGGCGTGGCCCACCGCGACGTGAAGCCCGCCAACCTGTTTTTGGCCGACATCGGCGGGCGGCAGACCATCAAGGTGCTCGACTTCGGCATCGCCAAGGTGATCACCGAGACCGCCAGCGTGAGCCGGGCGTTCGAAGTCACGGGGCGGACGCTGCAAGCGTTCACGGCGCACTATGGCGCGCCCGAGCAGTTCGCGCGCCGATTCGGAGCGACCGGGCCGTGGACCGACGTGTTCGCCCTGGCGCTGGTGCTGATCGAGCTGGTCAGCGGCAAGCGCGCGCTGGAAGGCGAAGACGCCGCCGAGCTCTTCGTCTCTTCGGCCGATCTCGAGCATCGGCCCACCCTGCGGGCACGCGGCGTCGAGGTGAGCGCCCCCATCGAAGAGGCGATCGCGGTCGCGCTCTCGGTGGACCCCAAGGCTCGCTTTCGCACCATGGGCGAGTTCTGGGACGCGCTCTGCGAGGCGGCCAGCTGGGCACCCCGCGCGCCCATGTCGTCGCACGCGGCGGTGCTCCCCCTGGACACCTTCCTGCCGGGCGGGGCGGACGTCGACGCGCTCATGCCGTCCGATCCCGGCCAGGACACCCCCACCACGGTGGATCCGTTGCAGGCGCCGGTGCGGCCGCAAGAGGGCTCGACGCAGCTCTCGTCCAGCACTCAGGTGCCGATCGACTCGATCCCTGCCCATGTGGCCCATGAACCGGCGGGGCGCGGCCGGCTGATCGCCACGGTCGCGGTCGGCAGCATCACCCTGGGCGCGGTGATCGGCGGCGCGGCCTACCTCGCGTCCGCGAAGCGAGCGGAGCCGGCTCTGGTCGCGAGCGGTTCGGCGCAGGCCGCCGTGACCGAGAGCGCCGCGGGGGCCACGCCGCCCAGCACGCCCGCCGCTCCGGCCTCGGCGTCGGTGGGCCCCGAGCCGCCCCGGCCGGCGCCCCTCGCCAAGGCTGTCCCGGCCGGGAGCGTCCCGGGCAGCAACGTCTGGGTGGAAGAGTTCCGCGTGCAGTCGCTGGCCGACGACGCCGGGCGCGGCGCGCTGGAAGCACAGACGCGCTGCGCCGACGCGGGCATGTCGCTCTGCACCGAGCAGCAGTGGTCGCGGGTCTGCGCAGAGAACCCCACCGTGGCCCGCGAGCCGTCGTGGACGCTCACCGCGCAATCGCACGGCTTCGTGGTGCGCGGCGGCGGCTCGTGCTCGATCCGTGCAGTCGCCTCGGGCGCGAGCACCGCGCCCGACCGGCGCGGGCTGTGCTGCGAGCGCTCGGTCGCCATCGAGACCAACAACCCGAACAAGAACTTCGTGGTCGCCACCTCGCGCGCGCTGGAGAAGATCGAGGCGGCCCTGAACTCGAGGCGCACCAGCGTGTTCATGGGGCTCGTGAGCGACGGCGCCTCGATCGACGGAGAGCCGCGCACCCTGGCCGAAATCGCCAAGATGCTCGACAAGAGCCACCAAGACTTCCCCGATCAGTGGACCATCATCGACACCTGCAGCGTGAACATGAAGGGCGTGGTCCGCACGCCGCTGAAGCCCAACAAGAGCAAGCGCAAGGCGCGCCCCCCCGAGAGCTCGTCGTGGAGCGCCGAGTGCGAGGTCTTGCGGCAGCGCGGCGGCGAGGTCAGCGTGGTGACCACCAGCTATCTGGTAGCGGGCAGCGGGCGCCTGCAGAGCATCGACGACATCCGAGTGAGCCGCGCTTGGTCCAAGCCGTGAGGCTGGTAATGTGCCTGGCGTTCGGCCTGGGCGCGTGCGCTCGCGTCGCTCCGCTTCCCCCGCCGCTTCACTCGGCCGAAGAGGCCCCCGGCGCACCGCCGCCGGGCGCGCCCCCGCCGGCGCCGACCCCCGCGCCCGCGCCCGCGCCCGCGGCCGTGCTCGACGGCGAAGCGACGTATTACTCCGACAAGCTCGCCGGACGGAAGACCGCCAGCGGCGAGCGCTATGACCCCGGGGCGCTGACCGCCGCCCACCGCACCCTGCGCTTCGGAACGCAGGTGCGCGTGGTGCGCGTCGACACGGGTCGCGCGGTGATCGTGCGCATCACCGACCGTGGTCCGTTCGGCAAACCGAGCCGCATCATCGATCTGTCCAAAGCCGCCGCGCGCGAGCTCGACATGCTGCGCGCGGGCGTGGTGAGGGTGCGGGTCGAGGTGCTGCGCTAGCGCGCATCGAGTCCGCTCGATGGCCGCCGTCAGTGACCCGCGGCCCGGCGCGCCTGGTGTTCGCTCTCGAGCCGTCGTTGGACCGCCTCGGGAACCCGATCGAAGTGGCTGAGCGCCATCGAGTAGCTGGCGTCGCCCCCGGTCATCGACTTGAGACGGCTCTCGAAGCCTGCCATTTCTGCCATTGGCGCCGCGGCCGTCAGCTCGGCGCGGCCGT
>JAKLKA010000194.1 GCA_023150915.1 Polyangiaceae bacterium | reverse complement strand
ATCAAGGCGACGTCCGCGGAGCTCGCGGGACTACGCCGACACCGGTTGCCCCCGGCTCCGGATTGACGACCGCCAGGCCTCGCGCCGATCTGCTCTTTGACAATCTCCCGCCGTCACGCCACCCCGGTCACCGCCCCCGACGGCCGCGGCGTGATGCGCCCATGGCGGCAAGAGACGGGCCTCGCGCCTCGACACCGGTCCGGTCGCCTCGCTGCTGAGCCGGACGCTGCAGGTCGCCCTGACGAGAACCGATCGGGCCTGAGCCCTTGCGCCGGTGAGTGGCGCGGCCCAGCCGGAACGCGCTAGCATGGCCCGATGGCTCGCTGGGTGTCGGCGCTGGTGGCTCTGGCCGGGGCGCTGGTGCTCGCGCCGGCCGCGTGCTCGCTCGGCTCGCTCGACGAGCTGAAGGGCGGCGGCAGCGACGCGGGCGGCACGGGTGGCGGGGCGGGGGATGCCAGCACCGGAGGCTCGGCCGGCGACGCCGGCTCGTGCGTGCCGGTCACCTGCGACGACGTGGGCGCCGACTGCGGCAAGATCGCCAACGGCTGCAGCGACCAGCCGGCCGACTGCGGCAGCTGCGAGGCCGGCCTGTTCTGCGGGGGCGCCGGCCCCAACAAGTGCGGGGTCACGCCCTGCGTTGCAAAGGGCTGCGCCGACCTGGGGGCCGAGTGCGGCAAGGTCGGCAACGGCTGCGGCGACATCTTGGACTGTGGGGTGTGCACCGACCCGACCAAGACCACCTGCGGCGCCGACAACAAGTGCAAGGCGCCGACGTGTGTGCCCAAGACCTGCTCTCAGCAGGGCGCCGAGTGCGGCACGGTTCCAGATGGTTGCGGCAACGACGTCTCGTGCGGCAGTTGCACCAACGCGCAGAACCCCATCTGCGGCGGGGCAGGCCCCAACAAGTGCGGTCCGAACCCCTGCAACCCGAAGACCTGCAGCAGCGCCGGCGTGAGCTGTGGTTCGCTCTCGGACGGTTGCGGCAAGACGCTGGACTGCGGCAGCTGCACGGCGCCCCAGACCTGCGGCGGTGGCGGCACGCCCGGCCATTGCGGGTGCACGCCGAAGAAGTGCGCCGACTACGGCGCCGAGTGCGGCAGCGTCCCGGACGGCTGCGGCAAGAGCATTTCCTGCGGCAGTTGCGCCGGCACGAACGAGACGTGCACCAACAACAAGTGCGTGTGCGTGGCAAAGTCCTGCTCGCAGCAGGGCGCCGAGTGCGGCGCCGTGTCCAACGGCTGCGGAAGCAACGTCGAATGCGGCAGCTGCGTGGCGCCCAAGACCTGCAACGGCAACAAGTGCACGTGCACGCCCACCACCTGCGCGGCGCTGGGCTACGGCTGCGGCTCGGCGCCCGACGGCTGCGGCGGCACCCTCGACTGCGGCAAGTGCACCGGTTCGAACAGCTGTCAGGCCAAGGGCACCAGCGGCAAGTCGTGCCAGAACGCCTACCAGGGCTCGTGCTCCGCCTGCCCACCGGGGTACGACAACGTCGGCAGCGGGCCCAGCACTCAGTGCGGCGGCTGCCCCGCGGCGTACTTCTTCATGTGCGCGAAGGCCGGGGTCGACCGCACCACTTATTGCGGCAGCCCTCCGCCGGCCTGCCCCGCGGGCAAGCACCTGGGCGGCGAGTTCAGTCACTGCTACGCCGGCACCTGCACCACGTGCATCGCGGATTGAACGGGCCGGGTTGCCGACTTGCCCCGGTCGCACTACGAAAACCGGGCAATGTTCTCTCCCCTCTCGTTCGCCGCCGGCGCCGCCACCTGGAGCCTGGCCGAGTACAGCCTGCACCGTTTCGCCGGGCACGCCCCCCGGCAGCGCAAGAGCGATCAGAAGGCGCGTTTGTTCGACGGTGACTTCGGTAGCGAACACCAGGCCCACCACGCCGATACTCGCTACTTCACCCCGACCGAGCGCAAGCTGAAGACGGCCGCGGTGGTCCTTGCCGCCGCGGGCACCTTGGGCTCCCTGGCGTTCGGTCCTCGCCGCGCGCTGTCGTTCGCGGCGGGCTTCGCCATCACCTACGCCAGCTACGAGATCCTTCATCGGCGCACGCACACCCACGCGCCGCGTGGGGCCTTCGGCCGCTGGGCACGCAAGAACCACCTTTCGCACCACTTCTCGAATCCCGGCACCAACCACGGGGTCACCAGCCCGCTGTGGGACTTCGTCTTCGGCACGCACGTCGACCACGGCCGGATCCGGGTCCCGCGTCGGCACGCGCCGCCGTGGCTGCTCGACGCGCAGGGGCGCGTCCGCGAAGAGTACGCGGAAGACTACGAGCTCGCGGGTCCCACGGCAGTGGTCGCGGCCGAAGCGGCCTGAGCGGCCCGCGCCGGCCCCTTTGGTCCACGCGCTTCAGCGCCGGCGCCGGCGCCCGCGCGCCACGAGCGACAGCGCGACCAACACCGAGAGCAGCAGCGCCCAGCCGTCCACGCGCTGCCCGGGGTCGACCCGCGCGCCGCAGCCGTACTCCGGACCGCAGAGGTCCCCTTCGCCGCGGCGGTTCGGATCGTGCCCCGCCGCGACCTCGTCGATGTCCCCCGTCCCATCCCCGTCACTGTCGGTGGCCTGCGCCTTCAGCGCCTCGATGGCGGGGGCGACCAGGGCAGAGTCCTCGGCGTCCAGCTTGCCGACCTTGGCCATGGCGCGCGCGAACGGCTTGACCGCCGTGCCGTAGCCGCCGCTCGACGACTCGTGGCACACGGTGCACGGCGGCGGGCAGGGCGAACCGGCTGCTGCCTGCACGGCGTCCGGATAGTTGGGCGATGCGGCTGCGACCGTGGGCGCCAGGGTCAGCGCAATCACGAGGCCAAGGGCTTTGAGCGGCGTGGTCATCGGGCTCACAAGAAGACGTGAAGCTGGCTGAGCAGGGTGAAGGCCTCGTTCTGTCGGGCAATGGCGTCCACGCGCAGATCGCAGTGCGGCAAGAAGAACCAGCTCGCCGTGAGCCAGCCACCCAGGCGCGGCTCGCCGGCGCCGGCGCTCTTCGGCTGATCGGGGCCCGCCCCCCGAGCGCGACCGGCATCGAGCGCTTCGCCGGTGGCGCCCAGGTGCAGGCCCTGCGTCAGCTCATAGTCGAGCTGAACGAAGCCCACGTAGCCCAGGTCGCGGCGCGAAAGGTGCAAAGCGTTGGCCTCTGCCATCACCACCAGCGGGCGAAGCGGTGACCAGCGCGTGAACAGGCCGTGGGCCCCGCGCAGGGTCTCGCCCTGGTCCAGGCTGTACCGATCGGCCTGGGCCACCGTGAAGAGGTGGCTCGCCCCTACGGCCAAGGACGACGACGCGAACGCCTCGAGATACAGGCTGTAGCCACGCTCGCGGTAGCGATCGGGGCCGAGCTGATAGTTGCCGGCGATGGCCATCAGCTCGCCGCGCAGCTTCTCGCCGCTGTAGGCCAGGGCGACACCGTGCTGCTGATCCGACTCGCGATCGGTGTGCGTGGCCTCGCGCACCCACATCACGTGCTCGCTGATCCGCAAGCCGAACGGCACGTTCAAGCGCCCGGCCCGGAGCAACAGCTCGCGGCGCGAGTCCAGATCCAGGCCCAGCCAGTGCGTTCGCGACACCATGTTCAGCTGGCCGTCGTCGCCGCGGGTCACCAGCGCGGCCCGACCGTGGGGCGCACCGGCGCGGGTCTTCACCAGCCCCACGCTGCCACCGACGCGCAGCGAGCCGAACGCCAGCTGACCGTAGAAGTCGGCCTGCATCGGGAACCAACGGAAGTCGCCGTTCTTCAGCGTCGAGGCGCTGCGCAGGCTGCCGCCCAGCGACATGAAGTCCGGCTCGGCGAACGCGCCCCACAAGAACCCCGAGCTGCTGGCAGGGCCGGCGGCGTCTTCCGCTTCTGGGGCGGGCGCCGGCGCCGGGGGCTTCTCCGCCTTGGGCGAGTCGCCAAAGTCGTCGAAGCCGTCGAACGACTCGGTGGCGGGTGCGGGCGCGGCCGACACCGTGGCCTTTCCATAGCGCATGCGGAGCAAGAGATCGCTCTGCGCGCGCCCGTAACGCGTGAGCGTTTCACCCCCCGACGGATCGGTGTGGCAGGTGGTGCAGCCGCCGTAGCCGTGGCGGATCATGAAGCCGTAGGCGTGGGCCGAGCGGGTCGTGAGGGCGAGCGTGGACAGCGCGAGCACGAACGGCACGGCACGAAAGAAGAGACCCATCCGGCCGACTACTTTGCGCAGGCCCCCCGGCTCGTCAATCGACGCGATGGCGCCGGCTGCGCATCTGCGCGAGACTGCCGCCCACGATGCACCGCCTCAGTTGGCTTTCGCTGGTCGCGCTGCTCGCCGCGTGCGAGCCCAGCGAGCCCGCCCGCCCGCCGCCCCAATACTACGGGCCTTCGCCGGCAGGCCCGCCCGCGCCTCCGCCTGCGCACCTGCCGCCGCGCCGCCCGGAAGACATTGCCCGCATCGTCGAGGCGAACACCCCACGGCTGTCGGAGTGCTACCAGCGGAGCGAGTCGTTCATGACCCACAAGAGCGGCACCGTCACCGTCTTCTTCGACCTCGACCCGGGCGGCCGGGTCACACGCGCCAGCGAGGTGCCGCCGCCCGGCGTGGGCGTGCCCAGCTCCGCCTTGGCCGATCCGAAGCTGACCCAGTGCCTGGTCCAAGGGATGACCGGGCTGCGTTTCGACCCCGCTGGCGATTCCACCGCGGCCAGCTGGACCTTCCGCTTCAGCCCCTGACGGCCGTGTACGCCCGGGCCGATCGCAGTTATGGGGGGGCGATGCGGTTGTCGTTCATGCTCTCGACGTGCTGTCTGGCGCTCGCTTGTTCGTCGAGCTCGACCAACGAAGCCCCCTCGAGCGGTGGCGGTGGCAGCGCGACCGGTGGCAGCGGCGGCGCGACGGGCGGCAGCGGCGGCGCGACGGGCGGCAGCGGTGGCTCCGTCGCCGGCAGCGGGGGTACAGGTGGCAGCGGAGCAACGGGCGGCAGCGGCGCGACGGGCGGCAGCGGCGGGGCAACCGGTGGCAGCGGTGGCGCGACCGGCGGCAGCGGCGGGGGCGGCGGTGTGCCGGTGTGCACGCCCGGAAACAGCACGGGGTGGATCAACTGCACCCCGCACAAGCCCTCGAGCATGGCCGTCGACTCGACCCACGTCTACTGGGCGCTGAACGCCGGCGGGGCCGAATACCTGTTCCGCGCCCCGAAAACCGGAATTTCGGCGGCGCTCTCGCCCTGGGCCAAGATCGGCAGCGTGCCTTACGTGGGCGACATCGTGATCAGCACCTCGCACGTGTTCGTCGCCACCGCCAGCGACAGCCGCCAGCTGATCCGCTACGCGCTGGCAGACGCCAGCGAAACGGTTCTGCTCGACAAGACCGGCTGCGCAGGGCCCTACCCGGACGCGCCGCTCGCGATCGACAAGACCGCGGTGTACTACGCGTGCAAGGGCACGAAGAGCGTCGTCGGCATGGTCAAGACCGGCTCCTCCACCGCGGAGATAGCCTTCACCTACCCAGGGAGCTACGCGATCTCGGGCATGGGATCGAACGGCTCCCTGCTCGCGATCGCGCTCGGGTCGCTGGACCAGCTCTCGCTGCCGAACGGCCCTGCCGGGATGATCGACTCGAGCGACAACTACACGCGGGCAGCGATGATCGGCAACAACGTCTACGCCATGACCGCGAGCGCAGTGAAGACTTTCAACGGTGGTACGGCCGGCAACGACGCGCTCGCTGGGGTTCCGGGGCTGGTGGACTTCCGCGTCGACCCCACCGGGATCTACGCCATCACCGCCAGCAAGGTGGTCGGCAAGCCGCTGGCCCAGGGCACGCTTTCGCTCAACCAGTCCGCCACCCCGAATGGCATCGCGCTCGATGCCACCCACGTCTACTGGTCGAGCACCGGCGGCACCATCGAACGCGCGGTGCGCTGATGGGTTGACCGCGCGGGCGGTCAGGTCGGGGGGCGCGGCGCGCTGACGCGCCGGGCGCTCACTGGATGACGGCCAGCTCGTAGTTGTCGTCGTCCCAGGCGTACAGCTTGTTGGCGGCCGCATCGAAGCCCAGGCCGTAGCTGCCCGAGCTGGTGCCGTAAGCCGCCAGCACGTCGCTGTACGGCGTGGCGCCCGCCGGGTTGCAGGTGAAGTACACCGTCTGGTCGCCGCCCTTGAAGTACAAGAAGTCGGCGGTGCCGTCGGCGTTCGAGTCCTTGGCATGCAGGGTGTTCTGCGAGGTCGAGAGCGCCAGCGAGTTGCTGATCAGCGTCACCGCGCTGGTGGTGCGATCCACCCTGACCAGCCGGTCGTCGGTGCCGCAGGTCAGGTAGAAGTTCTTGTCGTCGACCGCGATGCCCATGCAGTCGGCCTCGTTCTGCAGGGTGGCCTCCAGCTTGGCCGTCGCCGGCGGGGTCGCCGCCGTGGCGTCCACCGACCAGATCTGGGTCGGATCCGTGGTCCACCCGGCGGTGGTCACCATGTAGATGCGGCCCTTGTACACGTTGGCCGAGTCGAAGCTGTCCACGGGGACCGAGGGGAAGGTGGCAAAGTCGGTCAAGCCGAACGTTGCTCCGTTGTCCTTCGAGAACCGCCACACGAAGCCGGTGGTGCCCGACGACTTCGACTCGATGGTGAACAGGTCGCTGCCGTTCACCACCAGGTCGTAACCCAGGTGCGACGACGAGAGCCCAGCGGTGGTCGTGATCTCGGTCGCCGTGCCGCCGGCCTTGGCCACTCGCCAGAGCTCCGTCGAACCGCCGAAGTAGACGCTGCCGCTCGCGCTCGGATCCACCGTCACGTAATAGACCGACGGGTAGCTCGACGCGGTGCCGGTGCCGACCTTGGTCACGGTCTTGCCGACCATGCCGCCGCTGCCCGGGGTGCACGGCGGCGTGATCACCGTGAACGACCAGGCCGCCGCCGCCAACGGCTTCTTGCACTTGGCGTCGGTCATGCCCGTCCAGCTCACCGTCACCACCTCACCGGGGGGGAAGGTGGTCGACGGCTCGATGGTCATGGTCTTGTCGTCGGTCGAGAAGCTGACCTCGCTGGCGGTGGCCACGGCGTAGCTCAGGCTCGTGCCCTTGTTGCCGGTCAGCTTGACGGTGCCCGCGGTGGTGTCCACCGCCGTGTTGAACGTGACCTGCAACTTCGGCTTCAGCGAAGAGGTGGTCGCGCCGTTGGCCGGAAGCATGGTCACCGCACCGGCGCTGAACGTGCTGCAGTCGATCTCGGTGATCTGCAGCTTCAGCGGCTTCGAAAGCGCGGCGGTGCCACTGTTGGTGTCGGCCACGTAGAAGAAATAGGTGGTGCCGGCGGTGACCGAGAAGCTATCGCCCATCGAAGGGTCGCTGTACTCCGACGCGCACGAGAGCTGGCTCGCCAGGCTGCCGCACACGCCGCTGCCCACCGCCGCCACCCAGCGCGTGTCCACGGGCTTCTCGAAGGTGTAGTCGACGGTGCCGGTGAAGGTCGGCTGGTAGACGAGCACCACGTCCGGACCCTCCACGTCGGCCCACGAGCACGAGGGCGTGGTCGTGAGGTAGTCGTTCTTGGTGGCGGTCCAGTTGATGGTGTTCAGGCCCTTCTGCACCACGATCACGTGACCGCAGTCTTCACCGGTGGGCGTCGCTGCCTTGCAGCTGAAGGTGCCGCCGGTGCCGTCACAGGCCTGGCCCAGCGGGCAGGTGGTGGTGATCTTCCACTCCTGGCAGCCGCCCGTGGTGGCCTTGCACTCTTCCACCACGTTGGCGTTGCACTGCTTGGCCCCCAGGGTGGGGCAGGGGTTGGCGCACACGCCCTCGCACTTGGCCGTGCCCCCCGCGCCGAACTTGCACAGCAGGCTGCCGCAGTCCTGGCTCTTGACCCAGTCCAGGCAGCCGTTCGTGCTCTTGGTGCAGGTGTGCACTGCGTTGTTGGTGCAGGTCTGCAGTCCGTCCTTGCTGCACTTGGTGGGGCAGCCCGACTGACAGGCCGCCGTGCCGCCGGCGGTGGTGCACGTTCCGCCCGACTGCGCACAGTCGGTCTTGGTGGCGTAGCCCAGGCAACCATTGGCGAGCTTGGCGCACTCGCGCAGCACGTTGCCGTTGCACTCCAGATCGCCGGCCTTGCACGCATCCACGCACGTGCCCGAGCACTGCGCGTTGCCGCTGGTGTCGTCGCAGGTCTCGCTCTTGTCGCCGCAGTCACTGGTCTTCGCCCACAGCTTGCAGCCGTCGGGCCCGGTGGTGCAAAGCTCGATGGCCGTGCCGTTGCACTGCGTCAGGTTGACGGCGGTGCACGAGTCCTGGCAGGTCGAGCTCTTGCAGGTGGCAGTGCCGCCGGCGCTGGCGCAGGTCTTCCCGGTCGCGGCGCAGTCCTCGCTCTCGACCCACGTGCGGCACCCGCCGGCCACCTGCATGCAGGTGCGCAGCACGTTGCCCTCGCAGGTGGTGTCGCCCACGTTCACGCACTGGTCGTTGCAGCACTTCGACGTGTCGGGCTGGCAGGTGCTGGTGCAGGCCAACGTGCCGCTGGCAAAGCCCTCGGTCTTGCACGAGCGCGTGCCCAGGTTCGTGCCGTCGCACGCCTCGGCGGCGGCGAGCAGACCATCCCCGCACTTGGCAGAGGTGGCCTCGGTTTCGCTTTCGGCGCACGAAAGAGCCAGAGCCGATGCGAGGACCAAGAGCGACAGCGCGAAGGTTTTCTTCATGGCACGACCTCGATGCGCCCTCCCCCGGGGCGCGAAGCGGCGCCCAACTACCATCCGAAGCGCGCGTCTGCAACGCCCACCGCGGGGCGCACATGGTGCCAGCCGTTACTCGACGTGGATCTCGCCCATCATCCCGTGCTCGGCGTGCTCGAGGAGGTGACAGTGGTACATCCAGTGGCCCGGCCGGTCGTAGCGCGCAACCAAGCTCAGCTTCGAGTGACCGCCGACGATGACCGTGTCCTTCCAGGCCAGCGGCTGCCCCAGGACCTGAAAAAAGAACCCATGCAGGTGGAAGGGGTGGGCCATGTCGCTGACGTTCGACACCGAGAGCGTCTTCGTCGCGCCTTCGGCGATCATCAGCGGCGGCACGTCGGGCCAGGTCTTGCCGTTGATGGTGAACACCAGGTCGCCGCCCTGAAATGCCTCGCCGAGCTCGATCTGAAAATCGTTCTCGGCCGTCGGGAGCTGCTCGATGTCTGCGAAGGCGCCCGGCAGCTGTCGCCCTTCGAGCGGCGCCTCGGTGCCGAAGCGGACCGTGGCGAGCACCATGGGCTCATCGCTGCCGGTGCCGTGTCCGCGCTCGTAGGGGTCGTTCCAGAGCGTGACCGACTCGCCCGGCTCGCCGCCGGCGATGAACATCACGTCGTAGCGTTCACCCGGGGCGATCAGCAAGCGCTCGACACCCCGCGGTTTCGGCACCAGCCCCCCGTCGGTGCCTATGATCTGTAGCGTGTGCCCCGGAAGGCGCAGGTTGAAGAACCTGCCGTTGGCGGCGTTGACCAGGCGCCAGCGCTCGAGCGACCCGCGGCGCAGCGCCAGCTCGGGTCGGCTCTGCCCGTTCACCAAGAGCAGGTTGCCGTGACGCCCCAGCATCAGCTGCTCGTCGTCCAGGTGCTCGGGCAGGGTGCCGTCGGCGTTCACGCGTACATCGTCCAGGATCAAGATGGCTTCGTGATCGCTCTTGGGCTCGCTCTCGCCCCGCACCACCAGCGCCCCGTACAGCCCTTTCTCGACCTGCACGTCGCTGCGAAGATGCGGGTGAAACCAGAACAGACCGGCGTCTTCCGGCGTGAATGCGTAGTCGAAGCTCTGACCGGGCTCGATCGGCCCCTGAACGTGCGGCACGCCGTCCATCGCGTTGGGAAGGCGCACGCCGTGCCAGTGCACCGTGGTCGCTTCGGGCAGGAGGTTGGTCAGCCGCACCGCCAGCGCGTCGCCCACCTTGGCCTCGATCAGCGGCCCCGGAACCCGCCCATCGTAGGCCCACACCTCGGTCGCTGCGCGGGTGGTCGGGTAGCGCTTCTTCGCCGTGCGCGCCTCGAGCTCGATCGCCACGGCGTTCGGCGCCGGATCCAGGTCCTTGGCCGGCGTGAGGGCAATGTCGTCCCAGGTTGGCGCGGGTGCCCCCTGCCGCTCTTCACCGTCGGCACAGCCCGCGGCGGCCGCCAGCACCAGCAGCACGCCGACCGTCCGCATCACTGGGGCGTCCCCGACATCTCGTTCGACGGCTCCGAGTACTCTTCACCCCGCTTGCAGCGCAAGCGGTAGCTGTGGGCGATCTTCTCTGTGGCGGTGCCGTCGTGCTCGTTGTCGACCGTGCCCGGAACGGTGAACACCACCGCCCAGGGCGACGTGGCCGACATGCGCTCGCCTTCGACGCTGTCGCAGTCGCTGGTCACGTTCTTCCACGTGACGTGCAGGCCCGCGGGCGCCATCGGCATCACCATCTCCAGCACCGGCGCCTTCGGCCCCGAGCTGCCGCCCGCGTCGTCGCTCGAGCCACACCCCACTGCCAGCACCCACAGCGCAGCCAATCCCAGCTTCCTACCCATGGCCAATGCGTGCAGCCCAGGCCCGGGCGCCGCAAGCCCTGCCCGCTCAGCCCCACTCCCGATCGATTCTCGTCAGGGCGACCTGCAGCGTCCGGCTCAGGAGCGAGGCGACCGGACCGGGGTCGAGGCGCGAGGCCCGTCTCTTGCCGCCACGGGCGCATCACGCCGCGGCCATCGGGGGCGGTGACCGGGGTGGCGTGACCGGG
>JAKLKA010000193.1 GCA_023150915.1 Polyangiaceae bacterium | reverse complement strand
GGCACGGGTGGCGCGTCCACGGTTTGCCCCGCGGGGCTGAAGGGCCCCGCGCTGGTAGAGCTGAAGAGCCCGGCCGGCGTGCGCTATTGCATGGACGCGACCGAGGTCACGTTCGCGCAGTACGACGAGTTCCTGGCGGCCGGTGTGGATCCCGCGAAGGAACCCGAGCCGTGCGTGGGCGGGCCGTTCACCTACGACGATCTGACGTATCCAGACTGCCTGACCGGCCTCTACAAGGTCCCTGATGCGCCTGCTCGCTGCGTCCACTGGTGCGGCGCGCGCGCCTACTGCAAGTGGGCCGGCAAGCGGCTGTGCGGTCGGATCGGTGGCGGACCGATCAACGGCAAGAGCGCCGACCTCACCGACCCCGACGTGAGCCAGTGGTTCAATGCGTGCAGTGCAGGCGGGACGCAAGACTTCGCATACGGCCACACCGAGAAAGCGGAGTGTACGGCGTCCATGAGCGCGATCGGAACCGCGAAGACGCCTGCCGGTTGCCAGAGCACCGGACCGGAGATTTTCGGCCTCTCGAGCAACGCGGCGGAGTGGGAGGACGCGTGCGAGCCTGGACAGTGCCTACCGGTGGCGCGTCCTGCGGATTCGATCTCGCCTTCGTGCAAGGGCGCGGAGACTCACAACAACAAGACCAGATTCGTAGGCTTCCGCTGCTGTCACGACGGAGTCAACCTCTGAGGAGCGACATGGGTCGTTTGTTGATGATCGCCTGTTGCGTGTTGCTCCCCGTCGCCTGCGCGGCCGATTCCGTGGAACCGCCCCGACGCGCCGTTGCTCTTCGAGGAAGAGTTGAAAGAGGCGCTCGAGAAGGTCCGCAAAGCGCCCGAGGCGCCGAAGGTGTACCGCGTGAAGCGAGCCCGAGCGACGCGGCGGGTATTGATGAAGACCACGGGCTGTCACGTGTACTACCGCGTCGAGAACCCGAACCTGGTGCGAACCTCGGTGGTGAGAGACACTCGCAGACGCCGCGCTTGTAGAGGGCGTTCTCGAAGGGACTGAGCAGGGTTTCGGTGTTCTCGAGGAGAAAGAGCTCGCCGCCCGCGGGGGACTTTTGCGGGTCCCCACGCGGGCCTCGGCGTGCGCGAGGTGCGGTGCTATCTTTGGCCGTATGAACGCCCTGAAGGCGCACGTGAAGAACGGGCAGATCGTGCTCGACGAGCCCGTGGAGCTCGCCGAGGGAATGCCTGTCAGCGTGTACCTCTGCAACTCGGAGGGTGACAGTCTGAGCGACCAGGAGCGCGAAGCACTGCACGCCGCGCTTGATCGCAGCATCGCCCAGGCCGACGCGGGACAGCTGATCGACGCGGACGAGGTCTTGGCCGAGCTCGAGCGTCCGTGAAGATCCGTTTCACGAACGACGCGCTCGAGTCCATCCGCGAGAAGCGCGCCTGGTGGGCAACCAATCGCGACAAGGCCCCGGACCTGTTTCGCACCGAGCTTGCCGCAGTCATTGCGAGGCTGAAGAGCGGAACCTTCGAAGGCGCGAAGCTGTACACCGTGCGGCGAGGGCGAAGGATTTGGCGCATCCTGATGCCGAAGACGCGGCACCACGTGTACTTCTGGAGAGACGCCGCCGGGCAGTCGACTGAAGTGCTGCTGGTGTGGAACGCGCAGGGCGGGACCGCGCCCGACAGCGTCCTGACCGCGTCCGAACGCGAAGTCCTCGACCTGATCCAGACCGGCCTCTCGAACGCAGAGATCGCCCGGATGCGCTCGCGCTCGGTGCGCACCGTCGCGAACCAGGTGGCCGCGCTCCTGGAGAAGACCGGGTGCATCTCGCGGCGAGGGCTCACGGCGCTGCCTCGGAGCTGACAGGGGGCGTCACCCCGCTGATCGCGGGCCGTTCTGGATGATCCGGGCACCGCAGGCGCCACCTACTTGCACGCCGCGATCACCCCTCGAATCGTGTTGTCGGTCCGCCACGCGACCAGGGCCTTCCCGCCGGGCAGCATCACCGCGCTCGCGTGCTCGACCGGCGCTGCTTCGTTCGCTACGTTGTCGTTGTAGAGCACGCTGCCGTTCGTCCGGTTGTAGACGACCAGGCGCAAGTCGCGCTTGCCGGCATTCGGCGCCGTGGGGCCCGCGACCGCGCGCAGAACCGCCCCACTCGTGCCACCCCGCAGCATTTCCGGCGGTGGCATCGGCCCGCCAACGTCCTTCAGCGTGGCCAGATCGATCTGCATGTACGTCTCCAAGAGCTGCACGGTCGCGAAGCTTGGACCCGTGGTGAGCACGCGGCTGAGGAAGGCGACCACACCGCTGTCGCGGGGCGACACCCCGACGACTTTCTGGCTGGTCGCGGTGCCCAGCGGAAGCTGGGCCGGCGTCTGGACCATGGTCGTCTCCTTGTCGCCGCGACGGAAGTCATCCGTCACCGTCCACAAGATGCGCCACGGCGACGAAGGGGGCGAGTGGTAGACGCGCGGAATGAGCGACGTGTTGGTGTCGCTCACGTTGTGGACCAGGAATTTCTGCCCCTGGGTCCCTGCCCAGAGCTCGCGCATGCCGTTGCCGACGCACGTGGCGGCCCAGCGCTCGTCGTTGGCCTGTACGCTGAACGCCGCCGCCTCCACCGTGCCGAAGCCCGAATTGCAGGCCGACTGCCCCATGATGGTGAGAAGCACGGGATTGACGCCGATTTGGTACGCCAGGCTCGAGTCGAGCGGAATGGTCCACCGCTCGACGGATTTGCGCGTGCCGAGAACGACCGTCGCGGGGGACGCGCCCGTGTGGACGACGGCCGCGCCCGGAGCGAACTCGGCCTGCATGTCCCACACGGACCAAGGGCCAGTGCTCGCACCCGAATCGTCGATGCGGAGGGCGATCAGCTCGTGCGCGTAGCGCCCAGAGGGCGGGGTCCCGGTGAAGTCGTGACCGACGAGGACGTGTGCGCGCGGCTTGGATGCGACGTCGTCCGTCGTCAGCACCACGTTCGTGACCGCGCCCGGAATGGCGGCCTTGTCGAGAATCGTGAACGGCGAACCGATGGTGCAACTGAACGGCGACGTGCCGCCCGTGCCCCCGGCACCACCGGTGGGTTGCGTGCCCCCCGTTGCTCCCGTGCCGCCGGCACCGCCGGTGGGCTGCGTGCCCCCGGTGGCTCCCGTGCCGCCGCTGCCCGCTGCGCCCCCGGTCGGCGCGCCGCCGCTGGCCGCGCCGCCGCTGCCGCTGCCCGCCGCCCCCCCCGTGACACTGCCCCCGAGTCCGCCGGCGCCACCCGTCAAGGCCCGGTCCTCGTAATCGTCGAGCCCGAGCAGCGACGAGCAGCCAAGCATGGCGACGCTCGCTGATATCGACACCGATCTACGCATCACACACCCACCGGACATCATACGCGGGTGAGCCTTTCGGCGCCACGCACCCGAGCACGGCGAGCGATCCGAGCCACGCCCAGGCTTGCCGGTGAACGTCGCGGGTGATACCCGATCGAATTGCCCTTGAAGCCCCTCTCGCAGCCGCCGTCCAATCGGCTCTCCGACGCCCCCACCGCCCCAGCGGACGACTCGTGGGACCTCCCGGTCGATTCCTCGGCGTCGCTCTCGCGCATGGTGCGCGCCGACCAGCTGAGCGTGGTCTTCCAACCCATCGTCCGCCTCGACGTGCAGCAGATCCACGGCTACGAGGCGCTGGTCCGCTGCAACGTCGATCGGTACCAGAGCCCCGTCGAGCTGTTCGCCCACGCGGTCAGCGCCCAGTGCGCGGGGCGCCTGGGCCGGATGATCCGCGAGATCGCCGTCCCCATGTGCTCGGGCAAGCCGCTGTTCGTCAACGTGCACCCGCAAGAGCTGCGAGAGAGCTGGCTGGTCCGCCCCGACGACCCACTGTTCGCGCACGATCACGACCTGTGCATCGAGATCACCGAGTCGGTGCCGATGACCCACTTCGACTTGTGCCGCAGCGTCCTGCGCGAGGTGCGTGAGCGCTCGGGCGCGTCGCTGGCCATCGACGACCTGGGCGCCGCCTATTCCGATCTGAAGCGCATCGTGGATCTCGAGCCGAAGTTCGTGAAGCTCGATCGCGAGCTGATCGCCGGCATCCACACCAACGTCCGGCAGCAGAAGCTGGTCCGCCGCCTGCTCAAGCTGTGCGCCGACCTCGGCGCGCACGCGGTCGCCGAGGGCGTCGAAACGCGGGAAGAGCACCAGGCGCTGCTCGACTGCGGCATGACGCTGGCCCAGGGCTACCTGTACGCGCGGCCGGATTTCCCGCTGCCGCGGGCCACGTTTCCGGGCAAGCGCTGAGCAGAAGCTCGCAGCGGCCCCGGTGGGGCGTCACGCCGCCACCACGAAGTCCCGCCCCTCGCACAGGCCCAGCGCCGCCGCTCTGGCCCGGGCTTCGGTCCGCGCCGCAATGCCCGACACCGAGATCACGATGGCGGAGCCAGGGCGCCGGGGCAGCGCAGCCGGCTCGATCACCGGCGCGCCCGCGATGCGCTGGCCGACGCGGCGCGGGTGCAACTCGACGATCGCTTCGGGGTGCTTGCCGTGGGCGAAGAGCGCGCGGCACAGCGTCCGACCGGTGTCGCCGTACCCCCAGAGCACGTAGCGGGGGCTCTGCGCCAGGAAGCCGGCCGCCAGGTAGTGGGCCTTGCAGGCCACCAGGCGCTCGCGCCGGGTGTAGTCGGCCGTTCGTGTGACGCGCCCCGGGCCGTCGCGCCAGCCCAAGAGCTTCTGGGGTACCACCGCCAGCCGAGCGCCCGAGGCGAGCAGTCGCAAGACCAGATCGTAGTCCTGCGGCCAACCGGCGTCGCGATAGCCGTGGGCGGCGAGCACCTCGCGACGAATGCACAGCGTGGGATGAACGATCGGGCTCTCGACGAAGGCGTCGCGCGCCACGCTGGCCGGGTCCGAGAGCGAGTTGAGCCAGCGCTCGTGGCTGGCAAGGCCGGCCGTCAGCGTCCGCCGCGGAAACATCCAGACGTGCGATCCGGCACCCGCCAGCTCGGGGTGTTCCTCGAGCAGCGCGACCTGCTGCTCGAGGCGTCGCTTGTGCGACAGATCGTCGGCGTCCATCCGAGCCACGTAGCGCCCGCGGCACCGCGCAAGGCCGTGGGTGAGCGCGCCCACGACACCGGCGTGCTCGATCGACGTCGTGGAGAAGCGCGGGTCGCGCGCGGCGAACGCCCGCGCAATCGCGGCAGTGCGATCCCGCGAGCCGTCGTTCACCACCACGCACTCGAAGTCGCGCAAGGTCTGGCGCGCAATGCTGCAGAGCGCGCTGGCCAGCGTGGCCTCCGCGTCGAACGCCGGCAACAGCACCGAAACCAGCGGCGCCGTCACTCAGCGCTCGCGGACCGGCGGCGCGCCACCACCGGGGACGGGGTCCAGACAGTCGAGCAGCGCGTGGTAGGCCGCCCGGATCTTCCTGAAGCGCTGATCCGGGTCGATGGCCAGCACCTGCTCCACCCAAGCGTCGATGCCCTCGGGCAAGTCGTCGCGCAGCTCGCGCAGGCTGGGTCGCGGCGCGGTGGTGATCAGCTTGACCTTGTCGCGGATGTTCGGCGAGTCGAAGGGCACCCGGCCGGCGAGCGCCCGGAACACGATGGCGCCAAACGAGTAGATGTCCATGCGGAAGTCGAGAATGCTCGCGTCACCCTTCCACACCTCGGGGGCTATGTAGCTGGGTGACCCCATGATCATGCCATCGCGGGTGAGCGGGCGGGCGTTCTTGATCTTGGCCAATCCGAAGTCGATCAAGCGGACGTCGACCGGCGTCTCGGAGCTCAGCACGTAGATGTTCCCGGGCTTGATGTCGCGGTGAATGATCCCGAGCCCGTGAGCCTGTTCCAGCGTGTCCACGATCGGCGACAAGATGTCGATCAAGCGGCCCGGGCTCATGCGCTGCCCCGCCGCCTGACCCGGTGCTCGCGAACCAGGCGCACCGAGTATTCCTCGTTGCCCGCGAACTCGTCCTGCAGCACCTTGACCGCCACGTTGGGACCGCCCTGGCGGTCGAGCGCGCGGTACACCTCCGAGTGCCCGCCCTTGCCGATCAGCTCGGCGAGCACGTAGCGGTCGGAGACGACCTGACCGATGCGACGCGACATGGCGAGGCTGCGGAGCTTAGCGCACGTCGATGGTGCGCAGGCTCACCATCACGAAGGCCTTGTCCCCGGGGTAACGCCCCCAGACGCTGACCTGGTATCGCCCGGGCCCCGCCGGGTGCTTCAGATCGAGCTCGAGGCTGAACCGCTTGCCGTCGAGCTTCACCGGCTTCGGGGTCTTGAACCCGGCCGGGAAGTACAGATCGTCGGGGTTGGGCACGGGGTACGAGCTGGTCTGGTTCAGGTGGGCCGGCGTCAGCTTCTTGGCGGGCTCGATCCGCGCCAGCCCGATGCCGCCGAACTCTGCCGGGGCGTGCACCTCGCCGCCCACGCTGATCTTCTGCCCGAGCTTGGCCTGCTGCGGCAGCCCGTCGTACTCCCCGTATTCGTCCACGAACTCCTGGGTCATGCAGGGCTGGTCGACGCCCACCGGCTTGGCCAGGCCCACGCCCAGGTGGTTGTGCCACTTCTTCAAGATGTTCTTGCGATGACCGTCGTTAGGAGGCGTCTCGTGGATGAACGCGCTCTCGATCTGCTCCAGCTCGGCAGCCGTGAAGGTCGGGTTCGGATCCAGCTCGCGAGCGGTGCCGTCGAAGAAGCACGCGGCGTTCTCTTGGACGAAGTGCACGCCGCCCGACTCGGTGTAGCGCTGCTCGGGCACCGAGCCGTCGGTGCCCCAGTGGGCCGTGAAGCCGTGCTTGACCATGTCTTCCACGTGCCGCTGCCCCGAGCGCTCGGCGGTCTCGTCCCGCGTCACGGGTTCGAGCCCGGCCTCGGCGCGGTCGCGATTCACCAACCCAAGGACGTACCGGCGCGCCTCTTCGAGTCCCACCGGACCGGTCAGCGGTGCGAGGGGCTCGGGCGCCGAACCACTGCCGCCACGCGCCGGCGCGCACGCCGGAAGCGCGACGGCGACGATGACCGAAAGGGCGCGGATGCTCACCGCCCGAGTCTGCCACCCTTGCCTCCGCCGGCGAAGCATCGCGACGCTTGTGCATCGGCGACGATGGGTTAGATTGCCGCCCCCATCATGTTGGACCTTCCCGATCCCGGCCTTTATCGCACCACTCAGCCCTACCCCGGTCACGAAGACGCATTTCCAGCGGGTGTCTTGGTCTACCTCGGACAGCCGCAGAACGGCGGCGTGAAGTTCGTGGTGCGGCCGGGGCAGAACCGCAACAACCGTTGGTTCTGGGGCGACCCCACCACCCCGCTGCGCTCGCCCACCTGGGCGAAGACGCTGAAGGCGCTCCCCTCGGAGGGGTTCTACACGCTGCCCGAGACCATCGAGCTCGAGGGCGGTGGGCGCTGGGTCAAGAATGCGATCGTCCAGCTGGGCTACAACGAGAACGGCCAGGGCATCGTCTTCGTGGCCGAGCAGCGGGAAGACGCGAAGGAAAACGCGCTGTACTTCAGCGATCGCGGCATCGTGGTCGACGACTCGATGCTGGCGCGGCTGGTCTGGGCTCCCATCTTGCCAGTCAGCGGCACGACCGCCGACGCGTGAGTCAGCTGCGCCGCTCGGGCGGCACGAACAACCGGTGCACGCGGTCGACCAGCGAGAACGCCGCGCCCCAGGCTTCGTGCGCGCCGGGCACGTAGACCGACGGGTGCGCAGCGAGCCGCGCAATCCACGCTTCGGGCAGGCCCCGCAGACGCCCGCCCTCGGTGATCACGCGCAGGTAACGCCGAGAAGGTCGCCGCTCGCGGTGCCGCCGCCGGGTGACGAACACCCGAGCGCTCACCCGCTCGCCGCCGCTGTCGACCTCCACCTCGGTCTCTCCGTACGCCCCCTCGAAGCTCCGCAGCCGGCCCATGGCCTCGAGCGACAGGTCGTAGAGCACGCCCCACACGTGGTCGTCCGCCGGACGAACACTGGCGAACGCCGGCTCGAACAGCGGGATCCCGGGCATGTCGAACACCAAGCGGTGGCCGTCGAGCCGCGCCGGCGTCTGCCGAAGCGGCTCGATCTTCCGCCGCGCCAGCGTCGCCGGGTGGACGTTGGCGCCGAAGGCGAAGTAGCGCGCGGTCACGCGGCTACTTGGCGGCCTTCAGGTTCTTGGCGACGAACTCCCAGTTGATCAGCTTGTCGCAGAAGGTCTCGAGGAAGCCTTTGCGGTTGTTGCGATGGTCCAGGTAGTACGCGTGCTCCCACACGTCGGCGGTCAGCAGCGGGGTCTGGGCCGTGGTGAGCGGTGTCTCGGCGTTCGGCGTGTCGAGGATCTTGGCTTTGCCTTCGTCGAGCACCAGCCACACGTACCCCGAGCCGAACCGGCCCACGCCGCCCTTGACGAAAGCCTCGCGGAACTTGTCGACGCCGCCGAAGTCGCGATTCAAGAG
This sequence comes from Polyangiaceae bacterium, assembly GCA_023150915.1. Classification (GTDB taxonomy): domain Bacteria; phylum Myxococcota_A; class Polyangia; order Polyangiales; family Polyangiaceae; genus JADJKB01. Next base: position 8,305 of record JAKLKA010000193.1, on the reverse strand, counting down.
GTCGAGCACGTCACCGCTCGGCGCGCCCCCGCCGCCGGGCTTGATGCCCTCCCAGAAGAAGGTGTGGTTGTAGACCTGCGCCGCGTTGTTGAAGACGCCGCCCGAGCTGGACTTGATGACTTCGATCAGCGACTTGTTCGCCTCGGGCTTGCCCTCGAGCAGCCCCTTGAGGTTCGTCATGTACCCCTTGTGGTGCTTCTCGTAATGGAACTCGAGCGTCTCTTGTTTCATCACGGGCTCGAGCGCATCCTTGGAGTACGGCAGCGGGGCGACCTCGAATTCCATTTCGTTCTCTCCTGTTCGATCGACCCAATTCGTTGGGCCGGGGGGCCCCGCGCGCAAGGGGCCGGGGGCGCGGAGTATAGGGCAACGCCCCGGCGCCCCCGCTCGTGCTTGTGCCAAGGGGTTTTCGCGGGCAATCTGCCACCGCCTTGAGCCGACACGACCGCGACTTCCCCTCCGAGGCCGATCCCGACTCCGAGCCCGGGCTTGCCGTCCCGCTCCGACGGCTGGATGGCAGCCCCATCGTCTCGCCCCGGCTCATCGCGCGTGCTCGGGTGGTGGCCGAGGCGCTGTTTTCCACTGCAAACGGGCCGCCACCGGCGTCGCGCCTGGACTGGCTGTGTATCGAGGCCGAGGACTTCCTGGCTCGGGCCGGGGCTCGCTCGCGCTTCGTGGTGGGGCTCGCGCTGTGGGTGGTCGGGCTGCTCGCGCCGCTGATGCTCTGGCGGCTCGTTCCGCTCGGCCGCCTCACGGTGCGCGATCGCGCTCGGGCCCTGCAGCGCCTCGAAGACCGCTTTGGCGCGCCGGTGCTGGCGGTCAAGGCGATGCTCAGCATCTTGTACTACGAGCATCCGGACGCAGCCCGCGAGGTCGGCTTCGACGGCGCGTGCCTGAAGTCCGCGGCTGTGCCCCAGCTGCCAGGTGTGTCATGAGCATCGTCGAAGGCAGCCGGCACGAGGGCGATCTGGCAATCGATGCCGACGTGGTGGTGGTGGGCTCGGGCGCCGGCGGCGCGGTGGTGGCCGCCGAGCTGGCCGAAGCCGGTCAGAGCGTGGTCATCTTGGAAGAAGGCGCGCACGTACCCCCCGAGCGCTACGGCCGCATGCGCCCCAGCGAGAACCTGCGCCACCTGTGGCGAGACGCTGGGCTCACTTTCGCCATCGGGCTCGGGGACACCCCGGTCATCAACGTGATGATGGGCCAGTGCGTCGGGGGCTCGTCGGTGCTGACCGGCGGAGTGTGCTTCCGAATCCCGGACAGCGTGATGCACGAGTGGGTCACCGAGCACGGCCTCGCGGACATCAACCCGCAGCGCATGGCGCCGGTCTTCGAAGAGGTCGAGCGTCGCATCCACGTCGAAGAGGTGCCGGCGGACATGCGCTCACGCTCGACGCAGCTGTTCTTGAACGGGCTGACGGCGCTGGGCATGGACTGGTCGCCCATGCGCCGCAACACCCGGGGTTGCAGCGGCTGTGGACGCTGCAACTTCGGCTGCCCGCACGGCGCCAAGATGAGCGTGGACGTGACCTATCTGCCCCGGGCACTGGCCGCCGGCGCGCAGCTGGTCTCCGACTGCAGGGTCGAGCGGGTGGTCGCCCGCGGGGGGCGCGCGGGGGGCGTGGTCGGTCGGTTGCTCTCCGGCGCCGAGCGCAAACCCCGGGGCAAGCTCAGCGTCCGTGCGCGGCGCGTGGTGGTCTCGGCGGGCGCCTACGCCTCGCCCCTGCTCTTGATGAAGAGCGGCGTCGGCCGCAGCTCCGGGCAGGTGGGTCGCAACATGACCCTGCATCCGGGCTTCCGGGTCATGGCCCGCTTCGACGATCCGGTGGTCGGCTGGAAGGGCGCCCTGCAGAGCGCGTATTCCGACGCGCTGGAGCGCGACCGAATCACCCTGACCAGCCTGTTCATCCCGCCGGGGGCCCTGGCCGGCACCTTGCCGGGGATCGGGATCGCACATCAGAAGGTCGCCAAAGCCATCCCCAACATGGCGATCTTCGGCGGCATGATCCACGACGAAGGCGGGGGCCGCGTCCAGACGCTGTTCGAGCGTCCGTTCATGACCTATCGCATGGCGCCGCGCGATCGGGCGGCGGTGCCGATCTTGATGCGGCGCATGGCCGAGGCGTTCTTCGCCGGCGGGGCCCGCGAGGTCTATCTTCCGGTGCTCGGCCTCGGTGCGGTCGACGCCGACCGCCTCCGGTCCCTCGATCTGGAACACGTCCCGGCCAGCGCTCTCGAGAGCGCGTCGCAGCACCCGCTCGGCACCTGCCGCATGGGCGTCTCGCCCCATGGCTCGGTGGTCGACGCCTTTGGCCAGGCGTGGGACCTGCCGGAGCTGTACGTGGCAGACGGCAGCATTCTTCCGACCAGCCTGGGGGTGAACCCGCAGCTCAGCATCATGAGCATGGCGCTGCGCATTGCCTGGCACCTGCGCGAAAAGCGCCTGCCTGTCTCCTGATTGCGCCATGCAGCTCACACGTCGCAAGCTGCTGGTGCTCGGAGGGGTCGCCGCGTCGGTGGCGGCGCTGCCGCTGGTCTTCCGTTCGCGACGGCCGACGCCCCGGCGCCTGGCGCGCGATCCCGCAGGGATGCTCGATCTGCCACCGGGCTTCAGCTATCGGGTGATCGACGCTGCCGGCGAACCGATGAGCGACGGCTATCGGGTGCCCAACCTGCCCGACGGCATGGGCTGCTTCGCCCCGGCGGGCGGCAAGCTGATCTTGCTTCGAAACCACGAGGTGAGTCGGCACTTCGGCCACGGCGCCTACGCTGCCGGCAGCGCCCCGCCCGAGGCGTACGACAAGACGGCGCTCGGCGGCGTGACCCGAGTGGTGCTCGACGAAACGACGCTCGACAAGGTCTCGAGCAACCTGGTGCTCACCGGCACGCTCAAGACCTGCGCCGGGGGGCCGTGCCCCTGGGGTTGGCTGGCCTGCGAAGAGAACACCGAAGAGGGGCACGGCTACGTGTTCTTGTGCCGCACGGACACCGCGCGCGTGGCGCGCCCGGAGCGGCTCGACGCCTACGGCCGCTTCACGCACGAAGCCGTGGGCTTCGACCCAGCCACGTTCCGCGCGTACATGACCGAAGACCGCGCTGACAGTTGCCTGTATCGCTTCGTGCCCGAGAACCTCGACCAGCCCTTCGCCGGCAAGCTGTACGCCCTGGCCGTTGCCGGCCGACCGCGCTTCGAGGCCGCCCTCAGCGCGTCGCCCGGAACGCGCCACGCGGTCGAGTGGGTCCAGGTCGAAGAGCCCTGCCCCAAAGAGGACGACGTGCGACTGAAGGCCCAAGAGCGCGGCGCGGCGCTGTTCCGCCGGGGCGAGGGCGCGTTCTTCCATGGCGGCGCGCTGTACTTCGCCACCACGCTGGGCGGGCGCAAGGACCGCGGTCAGATCTTCAAGCTGCACGTCGGCAAAGACGGTCGCCCGGACGAGCTCGAGCTGCTCGCCGAGTCACCGAGCGCCGAGGTGCTCGACATGCCCGACAACATCACCGTCAGCCCTTGGGGCCACGTGCTGATGGCCGAGGACGGCAGCGACGGCAACTTCTTGCGGGGCCTCACGCCCCAGGGCTACGTGTACGACATCGCGTTCAACGCCGGCGGCCCGGGCGAGCTGGCGGGGCCCTGCTTCTCGCCCGACGGCAGCACGCTCTTCCTCAACATGTTCCTCGAAGGCAAGACGGTGGCGATAAAGGGACCGTTCTCGTCCTTGGGGCGGGCCGGCTGATCAGATCAGCGCGGCCACGGCCTCGAACGGCAAGTGCTCGCGCACGCGTTCGGCGGTCTGGCGCTGCGCATACGAGAGCAGGGACAAGAGCGCGCAGTCACCCGCGCCGAACAGCGCGGCCTGAGCTGCGTTCGCCGCAGCCCCCGCCGCCGAGTCCGGATCCTCGATGGTCATCAGCGCAGACAGGGCCGCGGCGCCCACGGCCGCAAGGGCCGGATCCGGCGGGCTGTACCGCTCGAGCTCGAGCGAGCGCGCGCGACACGCCTCGGCTGAAGCCTGGCCGTCGGCCCAGGCCTCTGCCAATTCCAGCGCCGCGCGGGGTGCGGGCTCGCTCTCGGGCAAACCCTCGAGCGCGGTCCGCGCCGCCGCCGAAGCGGCCCGCACCAGCCGAGGCCGCTCAATGCCCAGCCGCGCGGCCAGCGAAAGGAGCCAGTCGCCCCGGGGGCACTCTTGCCAGAAGCGCTGCCAGTCGTCGTCGAACGCAACGCTCCACGTCACCAGATCGTTGTGGGCCCCCCGGGCCTTCAGCCAATCGGCGAGCGGTGGACGCGGCATCGGGCGGATCCATACCACGACCGGGTGTAGGGTGGGCGCGGTGACCGAGCTTCGCTACGACTGTGACCGCGCGCGGCTCTCGCCGGGCCTGGCCGCGCGTTTCGTGGAGCTCGAGCCCGACGACGAGACGCGCGCCTTCCTTCGAACGGCCGCCGACGGGCGGCACGGCCAACTCCTCTCGTGGGTCCACTCGACCCTCGGCGCCTTCTTGTCGGACTTCGACGTCAACGGCCTGCTGGGAACTTACCCGCTCTTTCTGCTCAGCCAGGCGCAATGGTCGGCGCTGCTCGGCCCCGAACGCCGCCCTCGGTTGCTCGACGTCGGCGCGGGCGCGGGCGACGTCACCGCCCGGATTGCCGGTCTGGCCCAAGAGGTGGTGACCAGCGAGACGTCACGGATGATGGCGAGGCGTCTGCGCCAGCGCGGGTTCGAGTGTCGGCGCACGGACTTCGCGGCCGGGCCGCCGGAGGACCGCTTCGATCTCGTGACCTGCCTGAACGTGGTCGACCGCTCGGATCGCCCACGAACCTTGCTCAGAAACCTCCGGGCAGGCCTCGCCCCCGGCGGCCGGCTGGTGATCGCCACTCCCCTACCCTTCCGGCCCTTCGTCTACGCCGGCGGGACGACACGCGAGCCGCGCGAGCGCTTGCCGATCGACGCCGAGCCGTGGGAGTCGGCGGTTGCCCAGCTGGTCGAGCGGGTGCTCTGCCCACTGGGCCTCGAGGTCGTCGCCCTGTGCCGCGCGCCATATCTCTCGGGCGGGGATCCCGGTCGCGAGCTGTATGTGCTCGACGACGCAGTGGTGGTGTGCGGAAGCTCGGATCCCCCATGATGGCTTCGAGCCCCGCCGTGCCCCGCCTGCCCGCCGCCGCGCTCGAGGCTTTGGCCGAGCGGATCTGCGCCGCCATCGGCCGCGAGTACCCGAACAAGATCGCGCACGCGCTCTGCAGCGACGCGGACGTGGCGCCGCCGCGGCGGCTCACCCCGGCGTTCTTCGGCTGCTACGACTGGCACTCTGCCGTGCACGGGCACTGGACCCTGGCACGCCTGTGCCGGACCGCGCCCAACGCGTCGTTCGTGTCGGCGGCGCGGGCGGTGCTCGACACCAGCCTGACCCGAGAGAAGCTCGACGCCGAGCTGGCGTACCTGTCGCACCCCGACCGCATGGGGTTCGAGCTCCCTTATGGCATCGGCTGGCTCCTGACCTTGCAGCGCGAGCTCGCAGAGTGGGACGACGACGACGCGCGGCGCTGGGGCGTGTGCTTGCAGCCGCTGGCCGAGCTGGGCGCCGAGCGCATGCAGCGCTACGTCGAGCGGCTGCCGTTCCCGGTGCGCAGCGGCGAGCACTCGCAGACGGCGTTCGGGGTGTCGCTCTTCCTGGATTTCGCGACCGGGCCGGCGCGCGATTCCGTGGCGCGACGCGTGCGCCAGCTGTACGGCGCTGATCGCGACGGAGCCCTACACCTCGAGCCGTCGGGTTACGACTTCCTCTCGCCGTGCCTGGGCGAGGCCGATCTGCTGCGGCGCGTCCTTCCGCCTGGCGAGTTCGCGAGCTGGCTGACGCAGTTCTTGCCGGCGCTTCCCCAGGACGGCGACGGCAGCTGGCTCGAGCCGGTGCGCTGCCCCGACCGCTCGGACGGCAAGCTGGTTCACCTCGACGGGCTGAACGCCAGCCGCGCCTGGATGCTTCACGGAATTGCCCGGGCGCTGCCCCTGGACGACCCCCGACGGGCTGGGCTCGCAGCGGCCGCGGCCGCCCACGAAGCCGCGGCACTCGCCGCGCTCGACAACGAGCACTATGCTGCGGCGCACTGGCTGGGCACCTTCGCGGTCTATCTGACGACGCTGCGAGGCCTCTGAGCTATCATGGGCGAGTGGTGAAACACTCGCTGGTGTTCGGGCTTTGTTTGTCGATGCTGGCTGCTCTCGGCGCGGCTGCTTGCGGTGACGACGGCGACGCAGAAGGGGCCTCGACCGGCGGGGCCGCTGGCAGCGGCGGTGCGGCCGGCAGCGGAAGCGCCGCCGGCAGCGGCGGGGCGCCGAGCGGCGGCGGCACCGGTGGCGCTTCGGGTGGCAGCGCCGGCACCGACGGCGGGCCCGACTCGGGCGGTGCGGCGGGCAGCGGCGGCACCGGCGCGGCGCCCGCCTACGACACCCAGGCGGCGAATCGCAAGGCCTGCAAGTTCACCTCGGGCTCCAAGACCACCGAGACCATCGGGCCCAACGTGCCGCACGGCGACGCCCTGCCCTTCGAGCACATCGTGGTGCTGATGCAAGAGAACCGCAGCTTCGATCATTACTTCTCGGAGCTGGCAAACCAAGGCGTGAAAGACGTCGACGTTCCTCCGGCGAACGCCTCGAACCTCGATCCGGACGCGAAACCGCCCGCCCCGGTCCAGCGCTTCCACGAGACGCGCTACTGCACCGACGATGTCGAGCATGACTGGGAGCCGGTCCACGACCAGTACAACGGCGGCAAAATGGACGGCTTCGTGGCCACCAACAACCCGGGCGGCGCCCGGGCCATGGGCTACTACGACCAGACTGACCTCCCCTACTACTACTGGATGGCGAAGACCTTCGCGATGAGCGACCGCCACTTCTGCTCGCTGCTCGGTCCGACCTGGCCCAATCGCCTCTACTTCTTCGGCGGCACCTCGTGGGGCAACGTCAAGACCAGCGACGTCGGGTTCCTCACCAACAACGTCTACCAGAGCTCGGACAAGCTGCTCGACACGATGGACAAGGCCGGCCGAAGCTGGAAGATCTATCGTGACGGCATCACTTCGTTCGCGGTGATCTTCGGCTTGAAGTACCTGGGCACGGGCTACGGCAACTTCGAGAAGGACGTCGACGCCGACACCCTGCCTGCGCTGTCGATCGTCGATCCAAGCTTCACTGGCTCGGGTCAGAACGACGAGCATCCCCCCAGCAACATCCAGCAGGGCCAGGCGTTCGTCGCCAAGGTCCTGAACAAGCTGATGAGCAAGCCGAACGTGTGGAAGAAGACGGTGTTCATCTGGTTCTACGACGAGCACGGGGGCTACTACGACCACGTGGCGCCCCCCGAGGCCTGCCAGCCCGACGGGATCTTGCCGCCGACCCACAAATTCGATCGGCTGGGCGTTCGCACCCCGCTGGTGGTGGCCGCACCCTGGGCCAAAAAGGGGTACGTGAGCCACACCGTGACGGACATCACCAGCGTCACGCGGTTCATCCAGAACCGCTTCGATCTGCCGGCCATGACCGCGCGCGATGCCAATGCCTGGCCGATGCTCGACATGTTCGACTTCGACAGCCCGCCCCACGCCTCCCCACCCGCCGGCGCGCCCAGCGCCGCCCCGAGCCAGGCCGGCATCGATTGGTGCAAGAACAACCCACCCGGCACCGGCAAGCCCTGAGGGCCCGTTCGCTCAGAAGTGGTAGTCGACCGAATACGGCGTGCAGGCCGTGGCTTCGTCGATGCGCACCACGACCCGCGCCGAATCGTCGTCCTTGATGCTGCCGCTGCAGTCGTAGTCGATCTTGACCTCGCCCGGCGCGTAGGTGCAGCAGCCCGGCGCACCGCTGGTGTCGACCGCCAGGCCTCCGGGACACGCGCTGACCTTGGTGGCGCCCTCGGCGCACTTCACGAACAAGCACAGCCGAAAGCCCGAGTCCTTGGTCTTGGCCGCCGGGTCCACCTGGCAGAGGCCGAGCTTGTCTTGCCCATCGAAGCGGAAGTGATCGGAGTCGACCGCGCTGACCACGCCCTGGATGGTCGGCTTGGGCCCGCCGTAGCCGCTGGAACCCTGGTCGTTGCAGTCACCGATCTCGCAGGGAGAACTGCCGCAGGCCGGAATGGCCAGCACGATGCTGTCGTTGGGCTCGGGCCCGGGGTCGGTGCACCCTCCCCCGCTCCCGCCTGACCCGCCGGCGCCCGCGAGGCCACCGCTTCCGCCGCCGGTGCCGGCCGCGCCCCCGAGGCCGCCGCTTCCGCTACTGCCGCCCGCGCCGTGCCCACCGGCGCCGCCGCTGGC
>JAKLKA010000192.1 GCA_023150915.1 Polyangiaceae bacterium | reverse complement strand
AGCCGCCGCTGCCGGTGCTGGACCCCGTGCCGCTGCCGCCGCTGGCGCCCGCCACGCCGCCGGCGCCGGCGTTGCCCGCTGCGCCGCCCAGGCCGCCGCCGTCGGCAGCGCTTCCCCCGCTGCCGCTCGCGCCGCTTCCGCCGGTGCCGTCGGTGCCCTCGTCACCCGACCCGCCGCAGGCGAAGGCGCTGGCGCCCGCCACGACCAGGCCGCCCAAGAGCGCGCCGCGAACTGCTCGTCCAAAGCCGGTGCCGTCGAGGAAACTCTTCGCGCGATGGGACATCTCCATCCTCCTTCGTGGGTCGTTCGGGGGGAGCGGGGCGTGCGGCGAGCCAGGGCCCAACTAGCTCAACTATACCCGAACTCGGCGCCCGCGGCCCAAGCGACTGGCGCTCGGCCCGCGGTCCGATCCGCGGCGTCTCGATTCAGAACACCGGCGGGATGGTGATCGGCTGCAGGTCGAGACCGCCAGCGTACATGTAGCTCGTGTAGCGCCCGTAGCCGTACACCATGATGCCGAACACCGAGCTCGACTCGATGGCGTGCACCTCGCTGCCGAGGGGCAGCTCGACGCGGGCCACCGAAAACCCGCTCGATCCGATGGCCGCGAAGCTGGAAGCGGGCACCGCGGCGCCGTCCAGCGTCACCGCCGTGCCGGCCTTGGCGATCACGTTCACGAAGTTGGTGTCGTAGGTGGCGCTGGCGATGAAGATGTACGACTTGCGGAACTGGGCGGCCGGCACCGAAAGCGCCAGGCTCGGATCGCCGGAGCCGCTGGGCACCGACGCCTGGCCCTGCATGTATTGCGCGACCAAGAAGGCCTTGTCCGAGCTGACCTTGAAGTCGCTGGTCACCCCCGACAGCTCGAGCGGCGCGTCGCTGGGCGAGAGCGTCTTGTCGGCCGAGATGCTGGGCGGATCGAAGCTGAGCTTGGTATTGGGCTCGATCGCCACGATCCGCACCACGTGGGGCGACTGGCTGGCCAGCGCCGCCGGGAAGGTCACGTAGTACTCTTTGCCCAGGGTCTCGATGGGCAGCATCGAGTGCTCGATGTGGTCGCAGGCGTCGGTGGTCGGGGTGGGGATGTTGGCGCACGAATGCCCCGCGATCACCTGCACGGGCTGGCTGGCCTTGAGGCGCGTACCGCTGATGTCGGCTCCGTACTGGCCCGCGGGCCCGTCGTGCTTGGCGATGACCTCGAGCACGTCGCCGCGGTTCAGGGTGACCTTGCCGTTGCCCGAGCCGTCGATGCCCGCCCCCGCTGCAAACTCGCCCTTGCCGAGCAGCTGCACCTCGGTGCCGTCGCGGGTTGCGGTCACGGCCACGAAGCCCGCGCGGTCGGGCGCGCTGGGCCACGCCACGGTGGTGTAGCTGCCGGTGAGCGTGGTCGCGGGCAAGAGCAGCGTGGCGTCGTTCGAGAAGGCCAGGCAGTCGCTGCCGAACCCGCCCGGGCACTTCGAGCCGATGGGGCAGTCGTTCGGCACGGGCTTGATCTCGTACTTCAGGGGAGAGAACTGATACACCGTGACCGGCTGGTCGGTGCGCACGCGGTAAGCGCCGCCCTTCACCACGCGTGTAGCGCCTGGGTTCGGTGGCAGCTGGCAGGCGTCGACATCGCCGCCCTTGAGCTCGGGGACCCACGGCAGCGCGATCACCTCGAGCTTACCGGCGGCGACCGTGGTCTTCTTCACCTCGGTGGTGCCTCGGGTCACCACCACGTTGGCCGTGCCCTTGCCGGCGTTGGCCACGGCTACCGCGAAGTCGAAGCCGCTCCACACCGGGTTCAGGGTCACCGTCGGGAAGTAGTCGCAGCCCAGATAGCTGTGCGACAGGCTCGGGGGCGTGCAGGCGCCCGTGCAGCCCGTGGGGTCGCACTTCATGCCCTGAGCGGCGTCGCACTCGAAGGTCTCCCACGCGCTGCCGTCGTTCTTGCAGTACTTGCCGACGCCGCCCGCGCACGACTGCTCCGTGGGGACGCACACGACGCAACCGAACGGCGCGGCGCAGGTCTTGCCGTCCGCCTGGCAGTCGACCGGGTCGCCGAACTTCCCGCTCCCCAGGCAGGGCTTCGCGGTGTCCCCGTCGCACACGAACTGGCCCAGGGTGCACGCGGCCGCGTCGAAGCCGGCGTCCCCGGCCTTTCCACCGGTGCCGTCGCTCTTGGTCACCTCGGGGTCGCTCGAGCAGGCGCTCGAGGCGACCAGCAACGTCCCGACACCGCCCGCGAGCCAGCGCAGCCAGATCATGATGCTGGCATCTTACGCGGGCGGGTAGGCGAGGGCGAGTCCGTGGGGCGGGGAAGGGGCTCGCCCCGGCGGCGTATGGGTCGCACCATGAAACTTCCGCTCGTCGTTTTCGTCGCGTCCCTGGCCCTCTGCAACGCAATTTCCGGCTGCAAGAGCAAGAGCGCGGCCGCCGACCCGGCGCCCGGTCCGGCCGCACCGGCTCGGGTGAAAGTCCCCGAGGCGAAGTGCGAGGTCGCGCTGCCGGCGAACATGATCATTGCCGACGCCAAGGCCTCGGGGTTCAAGATCGTCGAGAAGGGCAAGGATCCGACGTTCCACGGCATGCAGGTCGTCGTGATGCCGGTGGGACCCGTCGGCAGCTTGGCGCCCCCCGACGCGACTGACGTTCAGGTGCTCAAAGACCAGAAGAATCCGGACGGCTCCGTGGCGCGCGAGGGGTCGTACAAGACCGCCGTTCAGACCCTGCACGTCGCCGAGTACGTCTACCCCGTGGGCAAAGAGTGGCTCCACTGCAAGATCGCCGCTGGCAAGCCCGAGCGCCGCGACGAGATCGCCCGGTTGTGCGCAGGGCTCGCCCCGACGGCGTTGTGAGGAATCTGCACAATCCGCTCGCCAGATCAGGCACTTTTCGCACTTCGGCGGATCGGCTCGGGCAGCGGCACCTCGACGCCCAGGCACCACGACCAGCCGTAGGGCTTCTTGCTGTCGTCGCAGACCAGCGGCAGCACGCGTGACATCGACTCGAGGTCGCGCTGCAGCGTTCTTCGGGTCACCACGATGCCGCGCTGCTCGAGGACGGCAGCCAGCGATTTGGTGTCGACCCGGCCGGGAGCCTCCGGCACCTCGCGCAGGATCAGCAAACAGCGAAGAAACGAGTCACGCATCGCGTGCCGTGTTCGCAAGAGTCATGCCCACTCGGGTGCCCTGATAGACTGCCGGGCAGGTGTCGGACCCCGGACAGCGTGGGAAAAGGTCGCTCTTGGCGCGACAGCTGCACGAAGAGCGGCGGGTGCGCGACCGCTTCGGGCTCTATGTGAACCTGGGGCTCAGCGTGGTGGCGGCCGTTGCCCTTCAGCTGACGGTCAACAAGGACGCGAAGCACTGGCTGCTCACCATCACGGTGCTCGCCAACGCCATCGTCACGGCCATTGTCCTGCTTTCGACCCCGAAGCAGCGCCCGATGGACCCGGCGTGGATCGCGCTGCTCGCCCTGCTGGCCGCCGCCGCCACGCTGGGGGCGACCGTGCAACTCGGCATCTTGTCGCCGGTGCCTGCGCTCTTGCCGGTGATCATCTTCTACCATGGCCTCGATGACTCGCCGCTCAACGCGCGCGTGGCCTATGCCAGCGCTGCCGTCGGCTATCTGGGGCTCGCCATCCTCGCCCTGGCGGGGGCCCTTCCCATCACCCAGTCCGTGATCGCGGTGAGCAAGGACAACCCGCGCGCCATCGTGGGGTTCACCCTCTTGCTCGAGGCCACCTTCTTTGGAACCTACCTGATGGCGCGGCGCACGCGACGTGCGACCCGGGTGGCGATGGACCGGCTGGAGCAAGCAAGCCGCCAGGTGGTGCAGGGCGACGCGCTCTTGACCGAGGCGCGGTTGGATCTGATGCGCGCGCTGACCGGCCCCAAGGTGGGGCGCTGGACCGGCGAGCAGCTGGCGGGCTACCAGCTGGGGGAGATCGTCGGCCGCGGGGGCATGGCCGACGTGTACGCCGCACGCCACCTGGAGCGCGGCACGACCGCCGCGGTGAAGGTGCTGCACTCGCACCACGTGAGCGACGCGGAGCAGGTGACGCGCTTCGTCCGCGAGGCCGGCGCGGCGGCGGCGCTCGACTCACCGCACGTGGTCAGCGTGTTCGCTGCCGACCGCGCGCCCGACGGCACCCCCTATCTGGTCACCGAGCTGCTCGGGGGGCGCGACCTTGCGGCCATTCTGCGAGACGAGCGCCAGCTCGATCTGGTTGCCACGGCCGAGCTGGTTCTCCACCTTGGGCAGGGTCTCGAAGCGGCCCGTCAGGCCGGCATCGTCCACCGTGATCTGAAGCCCAACAACGTGTTTCGCAGTCGCGACGAGGCGGGCAAGCACCGGTGGAAGATCCTGGACTTCGGCGTGGCCGCCGTCTTGAGCCAGCGCAGCGATCTGACCCAGGGCCAGGCTGTGGGCACGCCCGGCTACATGTCTCCCGAGCAGGCCCGCGGCGAGCCGGTGGATCATCGCGCCGACGTGTTCGCGCTCGCGGCCATCACGTTCCGCGCGCTCACGGGCCAGCCGGCCTTCGCGGCCGACGAGCCGGCGGCCATCCTCTATCAAGTCGTCCACGTGCAGCCCCAGCAGCCCTCGTACCTGGTGGGCGTTCCGACCGACGTGGACCGCGTGCTGGCGCTTGGGCTGGCCAAAGACCGTGAGCAACGCATCGACACCGCCGCGGCGTTCGCCAGCGCGTTCCGCGATGCCCTGAAGGGGCAGCTCTCCACGCCGCTGCGCAACGCCGCCGACGCGCTGATCGCCGCCGACCCGTGGACCGCGCCGGCCGCCTGAGCGCTCACTCGGGCGCCAGCGTGTGCGAGCTCTTCGCGTCGGCCGCGACCTCTGCGGGGCGGAAGAGCAGCGGGTGGTACGTGCCGTCCACCCAGTCGCTGGTGGTGCCGGCGTTGGCGGCGGGAACGTGAAAGGTCGAGACCGGCGTGCCGTCGTCGTCGAAGCCGGTGACGATGCGATACACCGCGCCGGCGGTGGAGCGGCAGTGCTCGCCGATCTGGTCCTTTTGCCAGCAGCGGCTCTGGGCCACGTTGAGCGTGCTGTCGTCGCCGTCGGTGGCGATCAGCGTCTCGCCCACGTCGGGCTTCTTGAACACCGCGCGGTGCAGCTCGCCCCAGGTGAAGTCGGGGTTTGCCCCCTTGCGCTCGTTCCACTCGGCCAGCGCGTCCGAGAGCGCGCGCACGATCATCACTTGCTCTTGCCCCTTCAGCACGCCCTGCACGTTCTCGGTGTGGACCAAGAGCGCGATCTTCTGGATGGTCACCGGCTGGGCCTCGTCCACGCCGTCGAAGAGCAGGCCCAGGGCCTCGGCGAGGGTGTGCTTGCTGACGAACGCCAGGAACAGTCGGAACAGCGCCGCCGGGCCCGAGCTCCGCACCATCTGCCCGTCCCAGCTCGAGAGCTGGGTCGCGGCTGCGGCCAGCTCGGGGCGGCTCTCGAACTCGGCCAGCTTGGCGTCTTTGCCGATGCTGCCCACGGCCGCCGTGATGCGCGGCACCCATTCGGCGGCCAGCGTGCTCTGGGTGTTCATTTGCAGCGTCTGCATTTCTTTCCGCGAGACGCTGCCCTTCTGGGTGCGCTCGCCGAGCTCGTCCATCAGCCGCCGAGCGCGAAAGCCCGGGGCATAGAAGCTGCCGTAGTAGAAGTCGTCGTTCAGCGGGTCGTTGTCGGCGGTGTGGCCCCAAGGGTCGTTGTTGGCGGTCACGATGAACGAGCGCGCGCCGTCGAGGCGTGGCAGGCGCTCGTCGCTCAGGTACTTCCCGGTCCACAGCGTCTTCGGATCCGAGCCGTCCATCACGCGATTGGCCTTGGGGCGGCCCTGGGCCGGCCCGCGGTCGGGCACCAAGCCGTGGACCTGAAGGCGAATGTCGTCGCGGCTGGCCGACGACCAGTTCTGCATGCCGGTGCGTCCCAGCCCCACCGCCGCTTCGAGCTCGTCCAGGTTCGTTGCGCGGTTCATCCCGAAGAACATGGCCAGCTCGTCGGTGGGCTCGAAGCCCGGCCACGCCAGATAGAGCTCGCGGCTCGAAATCAGCACCTTCGGCACCGGCAAGATCTGCTCGGGCAAGAGCACGCCCTTGCCCGGCACTTCGTTCACCACCAGCTCTTGCTCCGAGAAACTGCCGTCCGCGTTGCGCACGCGGAGGGTCTCGGTGCGCGTGGTCAGCGGCACCACCTCGTCACCCAGGCGAATGCCGTCGTCCTCCAGGTCTACCTCCCAGATGTCCGTGGCGTCGGCGAAGTTGGTGGTGGCCCCCCAGGCCACGTGGCGGTTGTGCCCCACGTGAACGCCGGGCAAGCCCAGGAACGAGAAGCCCACCGCGTCGAGGGTGCCGCCCTGACTCGACACGTGACACACGTGCATGCGGTTCGGCTCGGTGAAGCCGGCGTGCGAGTCGTTGGCCAGGTAGGGGCGACCGTTGTCGGTGTGGGCCCCCGCCACCAGCCAGCTGTTGCTGCCCTCGCCCATGCCGTGTCGCAGATAGAGCGCGGTGAGCGCGTCGAACAGGCGCTGCGCGGCCTTCGGATCCAGCGTGGCGGTGTCGGCCTTCGGGCTACCCGGTGGGGCGACCCACTTCGCCTGGGTTCCGCCCTGACCCATGATGAACGCATCTTTGTAGGTCATGAAGACCGGCACCGACGGCGCGCCCTCCACCATGCGATCGACCAGCGTATAGAGCAGGTCGAAGCTGAGCGTGCTCGAGAACCCCAGCTGGATGCGAATGCCGATGGCCAGCGCATCGGCCGGGGTCCAGGGCTCGAGCTTCAGATCGTACTTCGCCAGCTCGGGCGGGGCTGGCACTTCCCCCGCGTTCACCTGGGCGATGCGGCGATTGATCCCGGCCACGTAGGCCACCAAGAGGTTGTGGTCGGCCGGGTGCTTGTCGCGCATCAAGGCCACCGACTGGGCCCCGAGCCGGCTGAAGCCGAAGGTCCGCGCCTGCTGATCGCCCTCCACCCCCGGCGTGCCCAGCACCTCGGCCAGGGTGCCCAGGGCGCTGCGCCGGGTCATCTCGAGCATGAACAGCGCGTCGGTGGCCTGCTGGTGACCCTGGGCGTAGATCGCGTCCAGGTCGCTCTGCGCCAGCAGGTGCGGCACCTTCTGGGCGTCGAGCGTGATCTCGACTGGCGCCGCCAGCGCATAGTCGTCGATGGGCCGAACGCCGCCGGGGTCGTTCAGCGCTTCGTCTTCGCCGCAGGCCAGACACGCCAGGCCCAGCCCGATCAACACTCGCTTGTTCATCGCTTCCTCCGGCGGGGCGCTTCGCCCGCGTCGAGCACGTCGAAGGCCTGACCGCCGATCTTCACCAGATCGACCCGGCCCTTGGCTTCGAACCAGGTGGCGAGCGCGGCGCGAATCGCGCCGAAGGTGGCGCCAGCCAAGATCCGCGCCTCGAACGGCGGCAGCTCGCGGGTCAGCACCTGCTCGATGGACCCGAGCCAGCCGCGGTCCAGCTCCAGCTCGTGCGCCACCAGCGCCGGCGACGACTGCACCAGGCGGTGCTGGGCCAGCACGGCCACCCGGTCGACCTGATACTCACGGGCGATGGCGAGGCACGCCCGCCGCACCGCGCCGAGCGCGCTGGCGTCGCTGGGCAGCCGCTGGGCCAGCGCGCGGAAGCGCTCGAGGCGCTCGGCATAGCCCTCGAACACCATCGCCTCTTTGCTGGTGAAGTAGCGGAACACGGTGCGCCGCGAGACGCCGGCGGCCGCCGCGATGGCGTCGATGGGGGTCGCCTCGAAGCCCTGCTTCCGGAACAGCTCGAGCGCGGTGCGGTGCAGCTCGCGCCGCAGCTCGCCCTTCTTCCGCTCGCGCAGCCCCGGGGCCTTCACGCCCGGGAGCGTCTCCGAAACTGGCACCCGGTGTCAATCTGGCACTTGGTGCCAGATTCGGCACCGCTTCGGCCGGACTGCTCGTGGTCGGGCTCGGCCCGCGTGCAGGGCTCCGTTTGCCGATTCCCACTTGACCGGTGGGACCCTGACCTTCGGCGCACCGAGGCGCTGACGTCGGCGTGGCCACGGGGCTTTCACTCGAGGGTGGATCGAAGCCTCCGGGTTGGTTGAGCACGGGATCGGTGCTACACCGATCCCGTGGCCAACCTGACCATCACTGTCGACGAGGAAGTGCTGAAGAGAGCCCGCATCCGGGCGCTCGAGCGCGGCACCAGCGTGAACGCGGTCCTCGCGGAGTACCTGCGAGCGTTCGCGGGCGAGGCGCACCTGCAAGCACGAGCAACACGCTCACTCGTGGCGCTCGCCGCCGAGAACTCCAAAGCGGGCGGGCGAGCTCGGGCCAAGGCGCGGAGCGGGAGGGGCTGGAACCGAGAAGATCTGCATGAGCGGTGAGC
Source organism: Polyangiaceae bacterium (assembly GCA_023150915.1). Classification (GTDB taxonomy): domain Bacteria; phylum Myxococcota_A; class Polyangia; order Polyangiales; family Polyangiaceae; genus JADJKB01. The sequence continues at coordinate 2,513 of JAKLKA010000192.1, read as the reverse complement.
GCACGTTCGTCGACACGAACGTGTTCGTATACCTGTTCGACGACTCCGAACCGCAGAAGCAGGGGGTGGCGCGGAAGCGCCTGGAGAAAGCACAGAGCGAGCAGGAGCTCGTGGTCAGCACCCAGGTCCTCCAAGAGTTATACGTCGCACTGACCAGAGGAAAGAGCCCGATCGCGAGCCCCGACCTCGCGGCACGTGCCGTTCGGGAAGTCGCCGCGTACACCGTGGCGCAGGTCGACACTCCACTGGTCTTCGAGGCCATCGAGTCGTGTCGACAGCACCAGATCTCGTTCTGGGACGCGTTGATCGTACGCGCGGCCCACGGCGCGGGCTGCGAGACGTTGCTCACCGAGGACCTGAACCACGGCCAGGTGATCGACGGCGTTCGCGTCGAGAACCCGTTCGCCTGACCGAGAGCCCGTTCTCGCCCGACCGACGCCGCGTCGTTTGACGCGCACCGAGCGGCCGATCCTGCCTACGAAACGCAGGTGATCGGCCGGTCGGGATCGTTGCCGGGCACCTCCCCGAGGGCGTTGCTCCCGTGGGCCATCACTGCGCCGTCAGCTCGGAGAGCTGGGCACGCCAGACCCGGTTCTTGCGGCCCGCGACCCAGAGCGTGTCGCCGGACAGCGCCACGCCATAGAGCGTGTCGCCCGCGGGCGACGGCAACGTGCGCGGATCGCTCTCGAGATCGAAGTACAAGACCGTGCCGCGGTCGCCCACCGCCACGATGCGCGAGGCATCGCCCGAGATGCGCTGAATGTAGGCCTGGTCCGCGTCGGAGATTGCCAGGTTCTGGTAGACCTGCGCGAGCGGCTTGCTCCGGTCCAAGAACCACAGCAGCCCCAGGAAATTCGAGCCGACGAAGAACGTCTGACTGCCCGGCAGGTGGAACACGGAGGCGTAGCTGATCTTCAGATCGGGCGCGCACAGTCGAGTCCAGCCCTTGCTGTCCTTGTGGGCCAGCACGCCGCTGTCGCCCGCCGCCAAAATGTTGTCGAGCGACTCGCCGTCGATGGCGTTCAGCGTGGGGCTGGGCTCGTTGCCGGTGGGGCAGCCGCCGGTGATCACCGCCAGGTGGTAGCGGTCGGTGGGGTGCACCACCGGATCGTCCTGGTAGATCTTTCCGGCCAGCGCGGTGAAGTAGCGCTGCGTTCCGGTGCCCCAGACGTCGGTCAGCGCCGGGAGCCCGGCGGGGAACGGCGCCCCCGAGATCCAGCCGCCCCCGGAGTAGTTCAGCACGATGGGCGACAGGTCGAAGGCCGACGCGCCGACCGCGGTCAGCGCCGTGCTCTGCTCGCCCCAGACGCCGTACAGGTGAGCGCCGGGGATCTGAGAGAACGGATCCCACTTGCCGCCGGCGAAGTGGAGGATCTGCTGGTTCTTGCCGACCACCCACAAGTCGTCGTTCGAGAAGGCGTGAACGTCGTGGAGCGCGTCCTCCAGGGCCGCCTTCGGATCTTCGTAGACCAGCGTCCACGGGCTGGGCCCGCCGTCGCCCGCGTCCGAGGCGCCGGCGTCGCCGTTCGCCTCGCCCACCGGGTCGCCCTGGCAGGCCGCGAGCGCCGCTGCGAGCGCCATCGCCAAGGGCCGCTGCATGGTTCGAAACCTATCACGGCCCGAGCCGGGGCAAGCGGCGCTGCTTCGGTCCGCTCAGCCGGCCAGGCTGGCGAAGATCCGACTCTGCTGGGCTGCGGGCCTGGCCACCAGCCTGCTGAAATACGGGTCGACCGCTGCGCGCTCGACCAGGCCGCACTGCAGCGCCAACCTCAGGCTGTAGCCACCGAGCACGTCGGCGACGCTGAAGCGCTCGCCGCACAGGTAGCCCTCGCGTGGCAGCTTCTTGGCGAGCACGCCGAGCTTGAAGCGCAGGCCCTGCTCGTGCAGCGAGAAATACTCGGGCCCCAAGATCCCCGCGCGGCTGATGGCGCACTCGACCAGGCGCGCCTCGAGCGTCTCGCCGAACGCCGCGAGCCAGAACAGATACTCGCGCCGCTCGGGCTCTTCGCGTTCGAAGAAGAGCTTGGGGCGGTCGAACGCCTCGGCCAAGCCGTGGCAGATGGCCGTGCTCTCGGTCAGGGTATCGCCCCGGAACTTCACCGTGGGGACATGGGCGAAGGGGTTGAGGTCCGTGTAGGGCGGCTTGCGGTGGTCGCCGGGTCGCACCGCCACCTCTTCGATCTCGAGCCCCAGCTCGCGAGCCGTCCAGCGCACCTTGCCGCTGCGATCGTTGTCACCGAAGCCATAGAGCGTGATCGATTCCGCCATCGGCGGTGAGCCTAGCGCGAAGCGGCGGGTGGCGGCGCCACCGCGTGAGCGCCGCCCGGCCCCATCCCCGCCCGGAAGTCGGGCCGGACGGTTGCGAAAAGGGAAGCGTCTTCGATCAGTTGAGGCGTGGCGCGTGTGGGCTGGAAGGCGAAGCACAAATTCGCAATGGAGTCGGAGCGAGCTGCCTCCGCCTCGCCCGGCCTTCGGGCAAGGTGCGTCGGGTCGCCGCGGGGGGAAGGCCAGCG
>JAKLKA010000010.1 GCA_023150915.1 Polyangiaceae bacterium | reverse complement strand
CCGGCGGTGCGTCAGACGGTGGCGAGCCGCCCGGGCAGCCACCCCCCGCTCCGCCGGTCGGTGCGCCGCCCGAGGCTCCGAGACCACCGCCCGTGCCGCCTCCGCCGAGTCCCGTGCCTCCAGTGCCGCCGCCATCGGCGACTCCGCCGGTGCCAGCCGCGGGCCCCGCGCGCTCTTCCGACCCGCAGCCGCAGGCGATGGCGAAGGCAGCGGCGAGGGCTCCGAGGCCGAGCCCGGCGCGCTTCACCAACATTGCCCCACCTGAGCAAGACCCAGCGCTGGCAAAAGTGACAGGTCCTCGAGTCGATCGACGTCGAGCTTCCCGGTCGGCTTGCGCGTGACGAGCCAGTACCCGACGGCGTCCACCACGGGCGGCAGCGCGAGCGCGCGCGGACGGATCCGGAAGCCCGCCGGCGCGAGCTTGCCGTCAGCGAGCTCGAGTCGAACGACAGCGTTCAGGTGATGCTTCTTGCTCGAGGCGAAGAGCAGCATCGCGCCGTCGCGGTCGGTCCGCAGGTAGTGCTGCTCGAAGAGCCCGAGCCGTGGCCACTGGCCCAGCAGCTCGGACTTGCCGTTGTCCGGATCGACCGTGAGCAGGCGAGCGACGCGCGTGCCCCATGGTCCGCCGATCTCGTCCATGATCCACAGCTTCCCGTCGGTGGCGTTGAAAGTGGCTGCGACGGGCGTGCCGAGGGTGATCTGGCCTGGGGGCACGTCTTGCCACTGCCCGTCGACCTCGAGGGGGCGGAAGGCAACGTCTCGGCCGGACGCGCCGGAGCCGCCGACCAGGAACACGCGGGCGCGAGAGCGGCTGTACACCGGAATGAAGCCGCTGCGGCCCGGGGTCTGGGTCGATTTTGCCAGCGCAGCCGCCGCAAGCGCGGGCACGCCGTCGCCGGGATCGGTGACGAGATCCGCCTGCCCGAGCAGCTGGCCGCTGGCAGAGTAGACCTGCTCGACCAGCGAGCCGTCTACGGGTGAGACTCCGACCGATACCGGCGACACGAGACCCTTGCCTCCGTAGGCCGAGGGCTCGGCCTGGTCGACCCAGAGCACCGCGGAGCCCAGCTTCGCCGCGAGACTCGGCGAGACACTCGCACGGAGCGGCGACAGCGCCCCCGAGGTCGAGACGACGCCCACCCTTCCGTCTCCGTTCTTGACGACCACGCGCGAGATGGGCGAGGAGAGCTCACTGACCGCCTCGAGGGTGCAATACGGGCAGTCGTCCACCGGCTTGAACGTCACCGCGGCGCCGCACCAGTAGCACTCGCGGTCGATGAACAGCGGCTCGATGATGCCGGCAGCCTGGTAGAAGGCGTACTTGGTGAACGGCGTGAGCGGCTCGTAGGGTGGCGGCGTGGACCCAGAACCGGCCTTGGAACGAGAAGAAGGCGTCGGTGTTCGATGGGGCAGCCGCCGCGACCAGATCGGGGATCCAGGGCGCGCCCCAGGCGCTCGCCTTCCACGCCTTGAAATCGGCGCCGAAGCCCCAGGTTCGCGAGAACTTGGCTCCGTCCTGGTACGTCCGGGCACCCTCCGGCACGCCGAGGCCCAGTCCGTTCATCGTGACCCGATGCCAGAGCGTGAAGGTGTCCTCTTGCGCTGCGCTCGAAGCCTTGTCGAGCCAGGAGTCGTGGATTGCGGTGTCGACGAAGCACAGCGCGCCAGCCACCTGGCTTTCAATGCAATACCGGTAGTGCGTCTGCGCCACCTCCACCGGCACTTCGGTCAGCGTCGTTGCCGTTTTCGAACGCGACCCGATGGGCTCGATCGTGATGTGGTCGAGCGATTGCTTCACCTTCACGTCGGTGTAGAGCGGCCCCTTGTGCTCCCCGACCACGCTGGCCTTGTTGAAGACCGGCGTGAAGCGCGGGCAGGGCACCGGATCGCAGGCATCACCCAGGGTCTCGGCGCTGCGCGCCACTTCCGCGTCCAGGTTGCAGTTCTCTTGGTTCGGGTTCGCGACGCTCGGGCAGTTGTCGCCCGGGCCGTTGCAGGCCACCGCGCACACGCCGTCACCGTCGAGGTCGGGGCCGACCGTACATGGGCAGAGGTCACAGAGATCGCCGATCCCGTCGCCGTCCTTGTCAGCCTGAGAGGGGTTGGAAAGCATCGGGCAATTGTCCGCGTACTCGCGGTGCCCATCAGCATCCGGATCGACCGCGTACCAGAAGTCCAGCCCGGTAACCGGGTAGGCATTGGTTTCGCACGGCCAGCCGAACACGTGGTAGCAGCCCCCCTTGTCGTAGTCAGGCGAGCATTCCGACCCGGGGCAGTTCACGCAGAGGTCGTAGTTCTTTCCCCGGACGTAGGTGAAGAACGTCGGGCACTGCCCCGTGATGCTCGTGACGGGGTACTGGTACGACGGCGTCGTGTCGAACGATCCGAAGGCGTTGCCGAACCAACCGTACGCCAGCCGAGTGAGCGACGCCGGAAGGTGGTGCTGCCGAATTGCGGCGACGCAGTTCGGGTCGCCGAACCCTGCGCAGGGTGACGACGGAGGCGCCTTGTACGGGCTACCCGCGCCGGCGGTGTAGCTGAAAATCGGGCCAAGCTGCTTGTCGAGGGACGAGCTGACGCGCGACGGGATGAGCGCTTCGAGTTGCGATTCCGTGATCTCACGCGCCCTGCCCGGGCAGTCGACGACCGTCGCGCATGCTGCCTGCACCAGCGAGCTGCACTTCGACACGCCGACGGAGAACAGGATGTCCGCGTCCGGCGGTTGCCCGAGCACGGGGAGCGGTTCCGCGTCGACGCTGGCGTGCAAGCTCCCGCGGACCTTCATGCAGCCCTGACGGTACTCTCGCGGACTGGGGGTGTTCTTCATCCATTCGAGGTCCCAGCGGTGCATCAACGGGTCGCACCCCGGGGTCGTCTCTGGGACCAGCCCAAGCCAAAGGCGAATTCGCCGGAAGTCGAGCGTGAAATCGACTCGTTTGCAGCTGAAGTCGAGCCAGTTGGGCTCGACCCCAGCCGCCTTTCTCAGCCCCTCGTCCATCTTCTGCAGGATTTCGCCGCACGCTTCGAGCGTGCCCATTCCACTGGCGCCGTCGCAGTAATGCTCGGACAGCGTCGAAGACGCAGCCGCCGCCAGCGTGCCGGGTAGCCAGAGCCCGACGCTCCCGTTGTGCCCGGCGACTTCCAGCTTGTCGGAATGCAAGCTGAGCCGCAGCTCCGAGTTCGGCTGCGGCAGCAGGCGCGTCAGCATGTAGAGATCGCTAGATTGGTTCGGCGCCCCCGAGGGGATGGTCTCAGTCAGGTCGATCCCCACGAACTCGGCCTTTGCCGTGGCAAACGACCCCAGCACACCGGGCAGCGTGACACGACCCGGGTCATAAGAAACGGTCGGGAGCCCCGGCAAGAGCAGGATGGAGTCCGCGTGCGGGACATTCAGTTGGTGCACGACACGCAGACACACGCGGCCCTTCCCCGAGGCGCACCCCTCGGGCACGGAACCCTCGGCAGGATTGAGGACCAAGGCCAGGTGCCCGCCCCTCCCGTCGAGGTCGAGGATCTGATGGAGGCGGTCTCGCAATGGAGCGACGCTCGCATTGTCCACGCGCAGCTTGCTCTTGGCGCTGCCCGGGACGGTTCCATCGATGACGATCATCCCAGGAGTGGCGACGCCGACACCGTTGTGCACATCGGTGCGGGCGAGCTCGTCATGACTGCAACCACCTAGTGCAAGCGTGAGCCAGCTGGCTGCCGCCATGTGCAATCTGCGTGCTGCGTGCTGCGTGCTGCGTGCTGCGTGCTGCGTGCTGCGTGCTGCGTGCTGCGTGCTGCGTGCTGCGTGCTGCGTGCTGCGTGCTGCGTGCTGCGTGCTGCGTGCTGCGTCATGTCAACCCCTCCTGAGCTTCGCGCACTCTACCACGCGGCCGTGCGGAGTGAGTGCCCGCGCGCCGGGTGGTCCCAACGTGTCCCGAAGCGGCACACGCTGCCCCCCGCGGTCATCCCAGCATTGCCTCGATCGCCAGCGAGCAGCCGCGCGCTGGCGCACCGGGGTTGCGGCCCAAGAGCTCGATGCCGGCCCCCTGCCGGCGCACCCGATCTTGGGTCAGCACCGCTACCGCGCTGTCGACGTTGGCCAGATCCACGAAGCGCGCGAGGCCCGCCTCGCCCTCGGGGACCTCGCACAGGCTCACCGGATCCACCGGCGTCACCCGCAGCCAGGGCGGGGGCACGTACACGCCGGGCTCGGACTCGTAGAGCTGGCTCGACAGCTCGGTCATGCCATATTCGCCGACCACGCGCGCGCCGCCGAAGGCGTGCGTCACGCTGGCGTACAGCGCGGCCGGCTCCACCTGGTGCGTTCGCCCCTTGAAGCCGCCGGTCTGCATCACCACCGAGCCGGCAGGGGCCGGCAGCGTGGCTGCGCCGAGCCGATCGAGCAAGGCCACCAGCGCGAAGGCCGGCGCCAGCACTAGCAGCGGGCGCCGTTCGGCGTGGGCGGCGTCGACGGCCGCGCGCAGCGCGGGCATGCGAACTTCGTCGCCGGCGATCAGCCAAGCGTCGCGCTCGGCGCCGTCGAACGCGCTCATGAACCGCCGCATCATGTAGCCCAGTGACGACTCGCCCGGGTCGCCGGGGTCTCGCGCCAGCGCCACCACCACCGGCTTGACGCCTGGCGGGCACAGCGCCGGCAGTCCCGCGGCCAGCGCGACCGCGGCATAGGTGTCCAGCCGGCGCATCACGTGCACGCCGCGATCGCTGCCGGTGGTGCCGCTGGTCGCGAAGCGTGCCGCGTCCAGCTCGGGGGGGTGAACCGCGACCCGGGTCAGCCGGAAGGCATCGGTCGGAACGGCGGGGATCTGCTCGACGCTCGAACACTCGCCACGCAGGCCGCACAGCCGGCGAAAGCCTGGCGACCACCGGGCCTGGAAGCGCGCCAGGTCGAGGGCGAGGGCATCGAAGCTCTCGGTGCGCTCACCCCGCGCGAAGGCTTGCACCCGGGAATGCAGCGCGTCGGACTCGTCGAGCACGCTCACAGGCATCGCGCGAGCTCTTGGGCGAAGGCGTCGAGCAGAGTCTCGGCGATGGTCAGCGGTGGCGTGAGCACCAGCGCGTCGCGCGCGCCGCCCCCGGTGCTGGTCAGAAAGCCCGCGCCGAGCAGCTTGCGCCCGACGTCGACGGCGGCGCCCGCGCGACCGCCGAGCTCGATGCCGACCATCAGCCCCGCCCCGCGGGCGGCGGCGCCCGCGCGCCGCAGGCGCTCGACGAAGCGCGCGCCGACGTCCTGGCTGCGCTGGGTCAGGTGCTCTCGCGAGAGGGTGTCGAGGGTCGCGATGGCGGTCGCACAGGCCAGCGGGGCCCCCGCGAAGGTGGAGGTGTGCACCACCTCGGCCTCTTGCGACCACGCGGCCATCACCTCGCGGCGGCCGACGCAGGCGCTGATCGGCAGGCCGCCGCCCAGACCCTTGCCGAGACAGATCAGATCCGCCGCCACCCCCACGCTCGCCGAGCGCAGCCAGCTCCCGGTGCGGCCGAGCCCGGTCCAGATCTCGTCGGCCACCAAGAGCGCCGACGCCCGCTCACAGCGCGCGGCCAGCTCGGGCAAGAAGGCGTCGGGCGGCACCACGCAGCCGCCGCGCCCCAGCACGGGCTCGACCAGCACCGCGCCCACGTCGCCGCGGGCTAGCTCCAGCCGCAGGCGCTCCAGCGTCTCGTCGAGCGCGTCGTCGTCGGCAGGGTAGGGCAAGAAGCGCACGCTGGGGTTGAGCTGCGCCGCGAACGGCGCGCGGTAGCTCTCGCGCAGGCCGAGCGCTGCCAGGGGTCCGTAAGAGAGACCGTGATACGCGCCGCTGAAGGCGAGCACGCCTGGCTTGCCGGTGAACAGCGCCGCGGTCTTGAGCGCCGCGGTGATGGCATCGGCGCCCGACTGGCCGAGCACCACCTGGCCGGAGCCGCTGGGGTGAAGTTGGGCCAGCCGCTCGCTGAGCGCCACGCGCGCGTCGGAGGGGTGTACGTCGCCCAGTGCTTGCCACAAGCGCTCGGCCTGCAGCCCCAGCACGCGGCGGATCGCCGGGTGATCGTGGCCGAGCAAGAGCGAGCCGAAACCCGCCGCCAGATCGACGTAGCGGTTGCCGTCCACGTCGATCACGTTCGAGCCCAGCCCGCGCGCGAACACCACGGTCGACGCCGGTGCGCCGGGCGCGCGCCGGGGCCCCATCGGCGCTGCGGCGTGGGCGTAGCGCACCAGCCACGAGCGCGAGGCGGGCCCCGGTGGCGGGACGCGCAGGTGGGGGAGATCCTGACCCGGATCGAGCTCGGGTGGGGGAGGGATCTCGCTGAAGCTCATGGGGCCGCGGCGCCACGGCAGGGCATCAGTGACACACGCGGTTGCGACCACCGCGCTTCGCTTCGTAGAGCTTCTCGTCCGCGCGCTGGACCAGCTCGGTCGCGGTCTTGTCGTCGGGGCTGAGCACGGCCGCGCCGATGCTGACGGTGACCGGGATGCGCTCGCCCTGGAACACGAAGGTGTGCTCGGCCACCCGCGCGCGCAGGTTCTGAGCCAAAGACACCCCGCCTTCGAGCGGCGTCTCGGGCAGGGCAATCACGAACTCTTCACCACCGTAGCGCGCGAAGACCTCGTCCCGCCGGATGCGCCCCTGCACCACCCGAGCCAGCTCGCGCAAGACGTAGTCGCCGGCGAGGTGGCCGTACTGGTCGTTGACGCGCTTGAAGAAGTCGATGTCGAACATCAAGATGCTGAGCGGGCGGCCGTGGCGGCGGGCGCGCAGCACCTCGCGCTCGAGGGCCTCGTACAGGTAGCGCTTGTTGTGGATCTGCGTCAGACCATCCACGATGGTCATGCGATAGATCTCTTCGTGGTACTTGGCTTCGGCGTCGGCGCCGGACAAGAACTTGAGAATGGTCGGGCCCACCTTCAGGCGATCGCTGTTGTTCAGCGGCGCCTCGCGCACGATCTGTTCTTCGTTCAGGTAGGTGCCGTTGGTCGAGCCGTTGTCGACGATGTACCAACGGTTGCTGCGCCGCTCGATCTGGGCGTGCCGCCGGGAGACGGAGTCCCCCTCGAGCACGATCACGTTGTCGGCCCCCCGACCGATGCCGATCTGGTTGCGGTCGAGCACGAACCGCTTGCCGAGCAGCCCCGGCTCCTTCGTGTAGATCACGACCACGCAGTCGTTGCCGGAGCTTTCCGCCGGCGACGGCTGCTGGACGACCTGCGTCACACGGGTTTTTTCGTCGAACTCGCTCACGGGTGAGCTAACTGCTTCAAATCACAGCATACGCTATCCGCTTCTGGCTGTGGGGCAAGTCGTGACCAAATCCCGCGCGAAAGCGCCCTTACGCCCTGCGGCATCCGAGGCTAATCAGGGGTCATGAAGCCCGTTTCCGGACGTATCGAAGTGCTGACCTTCAAGCAGGGGCTGCTGTCCAAGGTCGCCCACGACCTGCTGCTCGAGCTGCGCCGCTTCGACCTTCGGACCGACGGCCGGAAGGTCGAGGGCACGTTCGTGCTCACCTCGCTCTCGGTCGAGGGCGTGATGCACGGGGGGGTGCTCGACGCCCATGGGCTTTCGGAGAGCGACCGCCACGACATCACCGGGAACGTCCAGAAGAAGGTGCTGCATACCGCCGACTTCCCCGAGGCCAAGTTCGTCGGCGAGGCCGTGCGGGGCAGTGGCGAGCACACCGTGAGCGGCGCGCTCACGCTGGCCGGCAAGACCCAGGACATCACGCTGACCGTCCGCGAGGCCGACGGCCGCTGGCGCGGTCAGATCGAGCTGGTCCCGACCCGGTGGGGCATCCAGCCTTTCAAGGCGCTGCTCGGCGCCATCAAGCTCGAGGACCGCGTGGTGGTCCGGTTCGACTTCGCCGTGGTCGAGCCGTGACAGGCTCGCCGTGGCCGGCTGGCGGTGACCGTGGACAATCGCGAATCGAGCGCCGCTGGTCTAGAGTGCTCCGGTGAGCCAGAAGCTGCGGGTGCTGGTGGTCGACGACTCGGCGTTCATGCGCGGGGCCATCAGTCGCGTGCTCTCGGGTGACCCGCGCTTCGAAGTGGCCGGCCAGGCGAAAGACGGCGAAGAGGCCGTTCGGCTCGCGGCAGAGCTGCGGCCCGACGTGATCAGCATGGACTTCAACATGCCGGGGCTGAACGGCGCCGAGGCCACGCGGGCCATCTTGGCCAAGAACGCCACCCCCATCGTGATGCTCAGCGCCCATACCCGCGAGGGCGCGGCGGCGACCGTGCAAGCCCTGGCGGCGGGCGCGGTGGATTTCGTCGAGAAGCCCGACGGCGAGGTCAGCGCCAACTTGGTCAGCATCCGCGATCAGCTGGTCGACAAGCTGATCGCGGCGGCCGGGGCCAACGTGCGCGGTTCGATGACGGTGCTCGACGTCGGCTCGAGCGAGCCGCCGGTTTCGCGGCGCGCGCCGCGCTCGACGCCCAAGCCGATGCCGGCCGGGTTGCGGGTGATCGTGATCGCCAGCTCTACCGGGGGGCCGGCGGCGCTGGTTCGCGTGCTGCCCGAGATCACCACGACCAAGGCAGCGCTGGTGGTGGTGCAGCACATGTCCGCGGGCTTCACCTCGGCGCTCGCCGAGCAGCTGGCCGAGCACGCGCGCTACACGGTGAGCGAGGCCAAGGGCGGCGACGCGCTGCGCGCCGGCTGCGCGCTGGTGGCACCTGGCGGCCAGCACCTGGTGCTGGAGCGCAACGGCACGGTTTCGCTCAGCGACGCTCCCCCGGTCCACGGCGTGCGACCCGCGGCCGACGTCACGCTCAAGAGCGCGGCACAGGTCTACGGGGCGCGCGCGGTGGGGATCGTGCTCACCGGCATGGGCCGCGACGGCGCCATGGGGCTGGCGGCGATCAAGGCGGCCGGTGGTCGAACCATCGCCCAAGACAAGGCCACCAGCACGGTCTTCGGCATGCCGAAAGCCGCCGTGGAGATGGGGGTGGTCGACGAGGTCTTGCCGCTGGACCAAATCGGGAAAACGGTGAGCCGACTCGTGAGCTCGTGACCCCGCCCGACCGCAGCGAAGAGTACCGAGCGCGCGCAGCGCGTTTCGGCAAGACCGCCGAAGAGCACGGGGCGCGGTCGCGGCTCGTCTCGAACCTCCGAGGGTTGTCGTTCGGGGTGGCCGCGGTCGCGGCCATCGTGGCGGCCACGGGCCGTGCCGTCTCGGTCAGCGGGCCCTTGGCGGTCGCCGGGCTGTGCTGCTTCGTGGCGTTGCTCGTGGTCCATTCGCGAGTGATCGCGGCAGAGGACACCGCCAAGCGCTGGGCGCGGGTGAACCTGGACGCCATTCGGCGCGTGACCGGCAAGTGGCGCGAGCTGCCCGAGAACGGCGCGCGGTTCGCCGATGCCGCCCACCCCTACGCCGGCGATCTGGATCTGTTTGGGCCGGGCTCGTTGTTCCAGCGCCTTTCGGTGGCCCACACCCGCTACGGGCAAGAGGCGCTGGCGCGGTTCATCACCAAGCCCGAGACCCGCGATGCCATCCTGGGTCGTCAGCAGGCGGTGCGGGTGCTCGCCCCAGAGCTCGAGACGCGCCAAGAGCTCGAGGCGCTGGCCCTGGCCGCCACCGAGCCCGACGGCAAAGAGCGGGCGCATCGGCCGGCGCCCGATCCCGAGCCTTTGCTGGCCTGGGCAGAGAGCGAGCCCACACTCGGCAAGAACCTGGCGGTGGTCTGGGCCGCGCGCCTGCTGCCGGTCTTGTCCATCGCCGGCATAGTGGGCAGCGCGTGGTTCGGCCTGCCCGCCCTCGCCTGGGGCGCCCCCATCGCCCTGTCGGTGCTGCTCAACCTGGCCACGCGCGACGTGACGGCGCGGGTGTTCGTGGCCGTGTCCAGCACCGAGGGCGCGTTCCTGCGCTACGGCGCCATGTTGGGGCTGCTCGAGAAGCTGGACCTGCCGAGCCCGATCTTGAAGTCGATGCGGCAAGCGGTGGTCGAGAGCGGGCAGCTGCCGTCCGAGGCCATGGCCGAGTTCCGGCGCGCGGTGAGCTGGTACGACCTCAAGCACAACGGGCTGATCCACCCCGTAGCCAACACGCTCTTGCTCTGGGACGTCCACTGCACGCTGTTGCTCGAGCGCTGGCAGACCCGGGCGGGCAAGGCGGCGCGGGGATGGTTCCGCGCACTGGGCGAGCTCGAGGCGCTGTCTTCGTTCGCGGGGTTTCTGCACGACGACCCGGGCGCCACCTTCCCCGAGATCAGCGAGGCCGGGGCGGTGTTCGAGGCCGAGGGGCTGGCGCACCCGCTGCTCTTGCCCGACGCTCGGGTCGCCAACGACGTGGCGCTCTCTGGCCCGGGTCGCGCCCTGCTCGTCACCGGTTCGAACATGAGCGGCAAGAGCACCATGCTGCGCTCGATGGGGCTCGCGGCAGTCATGACCATGGCCGGGGCTCCGGTCGTGGCCAAGCGCGTGCGCGCGAGCCTCTTGGCGGTGCGCACCAGCATGCGCATCAGCGACTCGCTGGACCAGGGCGTGAGTCACTTCTACGCCGAGGTGCGCAAGCTGAAGGTGGTGCTCGACGCCACGGCGGGCGACCTGCCGGTGTTCTTCTTGCTCGACGAAGTGCTGCACGGCACCAACTCGCGCGAGCGCCAGGTGGGTGCGCGCTGGATGCTCAGCGAGCTGATCGCCAAGCGGGCGTTGGGTGCCGTGTCGACTCACGACATGGAGCTCTGCCGGCTGCCCGAGCACCTGATGCAGCACGTCGAGCAGGTTCACTTCCAAGAGAGCGTCCAGGGTGGCGCCATGACCTTCGACTACACGTTGCGTCCCGGCCCGGTCACGGCCGGCAACGCGCTGCGCCTGATGAAGATTGTGGGGCTGGACGTTCCCCTGGAGTAGACTCGCGGCCAGTGTTGCGCCTGTTCTGGGTTGGGTTCGCTCTCGCGCTCTTGGGGTGCGGGGGCGGCGTGCTGCCGAGTGGCGGCGGCGCGTCGCTGGCGCCCACCGCACCGGCCGAACAGGCCAAGTGCAAGGTCGCTGCCAGCCAAGAGAGCCCGCTCATCACCGAGTGGCCTGCGTCCGAGAAGGCGCGCTTCGAGGCGCTCTCGGCCAAGCAGGTGGTGGCGGTCGAGTACTCGGGCTGCGAGCTGAAGATCGTCGACGCGTGCCAGGTGCCGGGAAGATACGGCTTCAAGCAGACCACGCTCGCCACCGACACCGTCGAGATCGCCAATGCCGACGAGCTCTTTGCCAAGCTGCCGCTCGGCGCCGCGGGGCTGGAAGGCCAGCTGGCGCGCTCGGGCCGGCTGGCGGTGAAGACCACGGTGACCGGTCAGCTCGAGATGTCCGAGGCCCAGGTGGGCGATCTGGCGGCGCAGCCGGCCTGCGCCCGCGTCACTCACGTGGTGCGCGCGATCAGCGTCGGCTCGTTCCGCCTGCTCGCCGGCGGCTCGGTCAGCGCCGGGGGCGGCGCCAGCGTGGGGCCCGTGGGGGCTGGGGCCGCGAGCCGCCGCGACGAATCCACCGTGCGCGAGGCCGGCGATCCGGCGAAGTGCACCGAGTCCACCGCCAGCGCGCCGCATCCCCAGTGCGCCTCGCCGATCCAGGTGTTCCTGACGCCGCTGCGCGCGCCCGCGGCGCCGGGCCCCGTGGCCGCGGGCTCTGCTGCGGCCGCGGCGACCCCGGCCCCGAACGCCGAGGCGGTGAACATCACCTTCCCCGAGCGCGAGGGTGAGTACTGGGCGCTGCTCGACGAAAACGGCAAGCTGATCTGCGAGGTCCCCTGCACCCGGCCCGTTCCGCGGGCCAGCGGGTACCGGCTCCGGCGCCAGTCGGATGGCAAGGAAGTGAAGGTCCCCGACCGCCTCGGCAACCTTCCCGGCTCGAACGCCCGGGCCAAGTACTACCCGGAGCGGGGCGGTCCGCTGTGGGGCGCCATCACGTTCTACGGGCTCGGCATCCCCTGCGCCATCGGCGGAACCGTGACCCTGATCAAGGGCGCCACCGACGACGAGAACAAGGGCTTCTGGTACGGCGCGTCGGCCATGTACCTGTCGATCTCGGCAGGCACCGCGGTCTGGTACTGGCTGTTCACGGACTGGGAGCACTTCGAGGCCGAGCCAATCCGCGCAGCCCAAACCTCTCCGCGGGTGTCGTTCGGGCCCGGAACCGTCTCGGGCACGTTCTGAGGTCGGGGCTCAGCTCTTCTGCTTGCCCACGCGAATCACCGCGGTGCCCCCCACCATCGGCGCGGGGGGCTCCCCCACCCAGCGGCGATCGACCACGTGCGCAATGCAGTCCGCGGCGGCGGCGCTCATGCCCACGCGCTTCTTGACCGACACGCCCTCTGCCCGGCCGCGGGCGCTGACCAGGAAGCGGACGTGCGCCTCGCCCTCGTTCTTCTCGAGGCCGCCGTGCTTGCCCACGCACTCGAGGATCTTGTCCTTGCCCTGGGCCAGCTTCTTCTCCGCGGCGGGCAGCTTGCCCTCGTCGGCCGTGACGGTGATGCCGCGCAGCGCGAACGCCTTCAGCGGATCCGCCGGCGGCGGGTCGGCACTGGCCGAGGGCGCCGGCGGCGCACTGGCCGAGGGCGCTGCCGGCGGCGGCGGCGAGGTGCCCTTCTCGGGCAGCGCCCGCGCCTCACCCTCGGCGATGCAGCGCACCAGCATGCCCTTCCCGTTCGACAGCCGGCCCCACGGGCAGACCGGGTCGTAGGGGTAACGGCTGGCCTCTTGTGCCGAGCCCGGCCGGGCGCCGACCAAGAGACCCGCGGCGGCGGCGCACATCACGCTGACGATGGGGATGACTCTTCTCATGACACAAAACCCTCGAGCACGTAGGCGCTCTGCGGCTCGTCGATGCCTTTGAACGTGAGCCCGGTCATCTCGCTGACGCGGACGTGGGCCTGGATGCGCTCGTAGACCGAGACGCTCATCAGCACCCCGCCGAGGGGCGCCTTGCCCTCGTGGCGCTGCGCGCGGTTCACCACGTCGCCGATGCAGGTGTAGTCGCGGCGCACGTGGCGCGAGCCGATGTCGCCTCGCACGATCTTGCCGCAGTTCAGCCCGATCCGCATGGTGAGCCGGTGCTCCGTGCCTTCGTTGAAACGCCCCAGCGCCTGCTGCATTCCCCAGGCCGCGCGCGCGGCCCGCAGCGCGTGCGGCTCGTCCATCTCTGGGCGGTCCTCGAACACCGCCATGATCGCGTCCCCGATGAACTTGTCGATGTCGCCCCCCTGCTCCTTGATCACCACGCACAGGGCGTCGAACGAAGCGTTCAAGATCGACACCACCTCGGCCGGTGACATCTTCGAGCTCATGTTGGTGAAGCCCGAGATGTCGCTGAACAGCAAGGTCGCGTCCACCTCTTTGGCGCGGACCTCGCGGTCGCTGCCGGCCTCGCGGCTCATCTCTTCGGCGGCCTTCATCGCGCCCTCGCTGATGTACAGCCGCGACGCCTCTTTGTAGCGGGACAGTCGCGCCTCGGCCAGCACTCGCTCCACGATGGCGATGCACTTGTCGGTGCCGAAGGGCTTGACCAGGTAGCTGGTCAGCCCCGCGGCGCGCATCTGGGCCTGGTCGCGCTTGGTGTCGCGCGCCGTCAGCATCACGATCGGTACGTCACGTGTCTTGGCGTCGCGGCGCAGGGCGTGCACCAGCTCGAAGCCGGTCATGCGGGGCATGTCGTAGTCGGTCAGCACCAGATCGGGTGGGGTGGCCACGGCCTTGTCGCGGCCGTCTTGCCCGTCCACCGCCGTCTCGACGCGGAACCCCTGGCGGCGCAGGCAGTCCGCCACCAGGTGGCGGATGGCTGCCGAGTCGTCCACCACCAGCACGCGCTCGCGCGCGCTGACCATGCGGGTGGCCAAGAGCGAGTGCAGGCGGCTCACCAGCTCTTCCGGCACCACCGGCTTGACCAGATACTCGTCGGCGCCGGCGTCGAAACCCCGCTCCAGATCCGCGGTCTCTCCCAGGCTGGAGCAGATCACGACCGGCAGGTCGGCCAGGGCCTCGTCGGTCTTCACCGCGCGACACAGCGAATAGCCGTCCATCTTGGGCATCTCGACGTCGGTCAAGAGCAGGTCGGGTTTCCGGGCGCGCACCATCGCCAGCCCCTCTTCCCCGTCCCAGGCCTCGCGCACGTCGTAGCCCGCCGCCGTCAAGAGCGGCACCGTGTGCTTGTGGATCAGGTCGCTGTCGTCCGCCAAGAGCACGACCAGCTTGCCGCGGGCGCTGTCCTCGATGGTGGCGAGCAGCTCTTGGGTCTGGAACGGGATCGACAGCGCGCGGAAGAAGCCTGCGCGTCGGGCGTCTTCACAGGCCGCAGCGTCGAGCCCCAGATAGACCGCGCGTTCGGGCGCCACCCCGGCGGTGGTGGCCTCGGCCAGGGCGCGGCTCGCCGGTACGCCGGCGACGACCGGCGCGAACAGCACCACGTCGAGCTTGCCGCCGGCTTGCTCGGAGAGCGCCTCGAGGTCCGGCGCCACCGACAGCGCATGCCCGGCAGGCTCGATGGCTCGCGCCACGAACTGCCCGAGCACTCCCGGCGGCGTCACGAGGCCCACGTGCATGGCCGGCAATATACTCGTCCGCTCGCCCCTGGCCATGCGCCGTCGTCGCGCTTCCCGGCACGCCGCCCGGTCGTGCTAGAGGGCTCTGCCAGATGAGCGAGACCTCAGCCGTGACGGCGCTGCCCCGGGCCACCGAGGCCGTGCTGCGCTTCATCGAGAGCGTGGGGCGGCGCTCCGAGGCCGAGCTGTATCTGGGCCTGTTCCAGCGCCTGCCCAAGGAGAGCTTCGCCATCATCGCCCCGGGGGCCCCGGTGATCCGCCAGGGCCAGGGGTCGTTCACCGAGCAGCTGCGGTTCTTGTCGGATCTGGGGCTGGCGGCGCCCATCGTGCTGGGCCTGTTCGACCCGGCCCAAGCCGAAGCGGCGCGCGATCGCTTGCTCAAGCGGCTCGAGACCGCGCAGCTCGACTTCGCCGTCCACGTCCCAGGCGAGGCCGACCCGAGCGACACGCTGAGGGCCGAGCTCAGGGCGGGGCGCTGGCCCATCGTGCAGCTGACCGAGGCCGCCACGCCGACCGTCGAGAGTCGGCTCGAGTGGTTGGGGCAGCTGGCCGAGCGGCTCGACACTCGCAAGCTGGTGCTGCTTCGTCGCCGCGGGCCACTGAAGCTCACCAGCGAGCGCAGCCTGACCATTGCCGAGCGCAACCTGCTCTCGGTCGACGCCAGCGAGCTGTCGCTGATCAACCTGCGCACCGACACGCCCCTGCTCGTCGGCCAGAAGCTGCTCAGGAAGGAAGACGCCACCCTGTTCGAGAGCGTGAAGCAGCTGCTCGAGGCGTGCGCCGACGAGAAGCTCTTGGTGAGCATCACCTCGCCCCTCGACCTGTTGCGCGAGCTGTTCACCACCAAGGGTGCCGGTACGCTGGTCAAGCGCGGGACCGCCATCAGCCGCTTCGAAGCGTACGCGCAGTTGGACGTCGCGCGCCTTCAGGGCTGCATCGAAGCGAGCTTCGGCCACCCCTTGCGTGACGCCTTCTTCCAGGTGTCGCCGGCGGCGGTGTACGTCGAAGAGGGTTATCGCGGCGCGGCGATCGTGCACGACACCCCGGTGGGCCCCTACCTTGCCAAGTTCGCGGTGGACCCGGTGGCCCAGGGCGAAGGCATGGGGCGCGATCTGTGGCAGGCCATGAGTCGGGACTTCCCCGCGCTGTTCTGGCGCACCCGCGCCGAGAACTCGATTTCGTCCTGGTACGCCACGGTGTGCGACGGCCTGGTGCGCCTGCCCGGTTGGCACGTCTTCTGGCGGGGCCTTTCTCCCGAGCGCGTGCCCCAGCTGGTCGAGCACGCCGCCGGGCTGGGCGACGACTTCGAGCGCTGATGCTGACCGCGGTCGTCGTGTCGTGCTCCATCGCCGCCGCGCTCACGGCCATCTTTGCCTTTCGGTTCCGCACCTGGAAGGTGCCTCGCCGCCTGGTCGGCTACTTCACCTTCTTCTTCGCGGCCGAGCTGGCGGCCGAGCACCTGCTCTTGCCGCCCGGCCTGCTGGGCGTCGAGGTCGCCGCCGTCTGCTTCGGGATAGCACTGGTGTTCGTGGTCGCCATCCGGGCCACGCGCCACCTCGAGGCCGGCGACGACGAGGAGTTCTGAGCGGGCCGCCCGATCAGATCGCGTCCGGCTCGAAGGTCTGCTCGTCGTCGTTGCTGCCGTCACCCGCGCCGGCAGCGGGCTCTTCGCGCTCGCCTTCGGCGCCCGGGTCGCGGCCCTGCGCGTCGGCATAGCGCGGGGCCTGCCCCGGACCGGAGAAGTCCACCCAGTGCGCGCTGGTCTCGCGCACGTCCAGGTGCACGAAGCTCGAGTTCGGGTAGTAGCCACAGCCCACGTTGGCCAGCGTTCGGCAATAGTCGCGAAGCTCGCTGTTTTTCACGCCCGGGATGCTGAAGTCCACGGCGTGGCCCGAGTTGTGGCGAGAATGGGGAGTGTACTGGTTGGGCGAGTACGGGCGGAAGCCGCTCACGACCCGGATGGGCTTGCCGCCGAAGTGGGCGCTGACCCGCACCAGCATCCGGATCAGGCGGTCGTTGATCGGCTGGTGCTGGCCGGTACGCCAAGCGGCCAGGACCTTCTCGATCCCCGTCCGGGCTGCGTCGGTGACCTTGCCGTTCTTGTAGACCTGCCCGCGCCACGACCCGGTGTAGCTCTGCAGGCTGAGCACGGCGCCCTTCTTGCCCTTGGCCGGCTTGTCGTCCGCCGCCTCGCGCTTGCCGCGCTGGCCCTTGTCCGCCTTGTCCGCCTTGTCTGCCTTCCCCGACTTCGACTTGGGGTCATCGAGGACGGGCTTGTCCAGCGACGCTGGAACCACGTCGCCGTCGCGAGCGGGGAGCATCAGCCGCTGCTTCGGCCGGATGGCGCTCCTCGGCGTGATCCCGTTGGCCTTGCACAGGGCGTCGACCGTGACGTTGTAGCGCTTGGCGATCATCGCCAAGGTCTGCCCCGGGTAGACCACGTGGACGCGCGGCGCCGCGGCAACGCGCGGCGTGGGCGTGGCGGCGGCGGCCGTTCCCAGCGTCAGGGCGGCGGCGCACACGAGGGCTGAGACCGAACGGGGCATGCGGGGCGACACCTCGATAGCCTTTACCGGTCTTCGGCGGAAGGCGAAAAAAATGGGGGAGATCTGACCACACGTGCAGCCAGCGGATTACTTGCGTAAGTGCCCGCCCACCCACGACTCCGCGTTTCTTGGCGCTGGCGACCCAGAGGTGCAACCATTTGCGCCGGGTTTCCTCGCGGAAGCCCTTCTCTCCTCGAGGCTTCATGGGCGAAGGCAAGAATCTGGTCGGGGTCGACATCGGGACGAGCTCGATCAAGGTGGTTCAAATCAAGGAGAGCCGCCGAGGTCTGGGCCTGCAACGCCTCGGCTATGCTCCACTGAATCCGCAGACCATCGTCGACGGACAGGTGATGGATGCGTCGGCGGTGGTGGAGGGGCTGATGCGAGTCTTCCACGACGCCAAGATCAAGCAGAAAGAGGTCGCGATCAGCGTCTCGGGGCAGAGCGTGATCATCCGCAAGATCACCGTGCCGATGATGACCCGTGAAGAGCTCAACGAGCAGATCCACTGGGAAGCGGAGCAGCACATTCCGTTCGACATCAAGGACGTGCAGGTCGACTACCAGGTGCTGCGGAAGAAGCCGGAAACAAGCCAAATGGAGCTGCTTTTGGTCGCGGCCAAGCGCGATCAGATCAACGACTATGCCCAGCTCGCGCGCGACGCCAAGCTCAAGCCGGTGATCTGCGACATCGACGCCTTCACCGTGCAGAACATGTTCGAGTATTCGCGCGGGCTGCCCCCCGATCAGACCATTGGGCTGATCAACGTCGGCGCCAGCTTGTGCTCGCTCAACATCATCGCCAACGGGGTCAGCGCGTTCACCCGCGAAATTGCCAACGGTGGCAACGTGGTGACCGACGAGATCCAGAAGGCCCTGGGCGTTCCCTACGAGCAGGCCGAGGCCTACAAGTGCGGTGGCGCGGCGGACCCCGGCGAGCCGTTCCGAGCCGGCATGGTGCCGCAACAAGTGGTGCAGGTGGTCGAGACGGTGACGGACTCGATTGCTGCCGAAATCCAGCGCAGCTTGGACTTTTACCTGGCCACCAGTGGCGAGGGTGAGATCTCTCGCATCTACGTCACCGGAGGGACTTCGGGGCTGGTGCACCTGGCGCAGGCCATCGAGCGCCGCGCGCGTGTGCCCACCGAGGTCTGGTCCGCTGCCGAACGCCTGCAGGTCGAGGCCCGTGAGGTGGACGGGAACATGCTGCAGCTCAGGGCGGCACAGCTGTCCGTAGCGGCCGGTCTCGCGCTTCGGCACGAGAGGGAGACGCGCCAGTGATAAAAATCAACCTTCTCCCGCAGAAGCGCCGCGCAGAACGCAGCGAGGGCAGCCAGCTCTGGCTGATCGCCCTTCTGGGTGCGTTCTTGCTCGAGGTCGTGGCGCTGTTCGTCTTCCACAGCATCAAGAACGAAGAGCTGAAGGACCAGAACCGCAAGAACGCGGAGATTCAGACGCAGATCGAGCAGGCCAAGCAGGCCGTGGCCAACCACGCGCAGGTGAAAGAGAAGCTCGAGCAGCTGCGCGCCCGCGAAGACGCCATCTCGAAGCTCCAGAGCGCACGGACCGGCCCGACCTCGGTCATGCTCGAGCTGGCGCGCCTGCTCACCCCGGGGCGCGGCCCCAGCGTCGACCCCGACCGGCTGCAGCAGCTGCGCAAAGACAACCCGCTCGCGGTGTACAACCCGGCCTGGGACGCGCGCCGCTTGTGGCTGACCAAGTTCGTCGAACAGCAACGCAAGGTCCGGCTGGAAGGCATCGCCCGGGACGGTGAAGACGTCAGCGAGCTGGCGCGTCGCATGGGCCTGTCGAGCTTCTTCTACGAAGTGCGGCTCTTGCCGGCGCGCACCCAGAAAGACGCGACGACGGGAATGGAAGTGGTCCGCTTCGAGCTCGAGGCGAAGGTGAGGTACTGATGGCCAAAGAAAGCAGCCTTGCCAAGCTCCCCCTGGTCGCCAAGATCGGCATCGGCGCCGGGTTGCTGGTGCTGGTGGCCGTGGCCTATTTCGTGGTGTTCTACGGCGATCTTGCCAGCTCGATCAAAGCCGCGCAGGGCAAAGAGCGCCAGCTGCGCGAGGAGCTGGCCGAGGCCCGGAAGGCCGAATTCGCCTATCAGAAGGACTTGGCCGAGCTCACCGAGCGCGAACAACGGGCGCGTGAGCTCGAGAAGATCTTGCCGAAGAGCACCGAGTACCCGTCGTTCTTGAGCGCCATTCAGGCAGTGGCGAACGTGTCGGGCGTGGCCCTGACCGCCTGGACGCCGACCGAAGAGAGCCCCGACAAGTTCTACTCGCGGGTGCCGATGAAGCTGGAGCTGAGCGGGAAGTTCCACCAGGTCGCCAAGTTCTTCTACGGCGTCGGGCAGCTCGATCGCATCATCAACATGGAGAACATCTCGGCGACGGAGCCGCAGGTCAAAGAGGGCAACGAGGTCATGATCAAGGTCGACGTGCTCGCGACCGCCTTCCGCATGCTGGACGAGAGTCAGGCGGGCAAGGACAAGCGCGGTGGCGCCCAGCAGCCCGGAGGCCAGAAATGAGCCGCACGCTGCCGCTGACCGCCGCCCTGGCCGCCCTGGCCGTGGCTTGCGGCTCGGGGGCCCCCTCGAAAGGCACCGCCCCTGCCAGCTCGGCCGCGCCGGTAGTCGCGGCCGCTGCCGATGCCGGAGCCGGCGACGCCGCGGCGGGGCCGCCGAAGATCGACTTCCAAGAAGCCGAGTTCGCCGAGAACGAGAAGAGCCGCGATCCGTTTCGGTCCTTCGCGCCCATGTTCGTGGAAGAGGCGCGGGGCAAGGTCAAGTCCCAGCGCGAGGTCTTGCTCGACCGTTACTCGGTCGACGAGCTCAAGCTGGTCGGAATCGTGACCGGCATCGAGCCCGCGAAGGCGATGCTGGTGGACCCCACGGGCAAGGGCCACGTGGTTCACCGCGGGCAGTTCCTGGGCCGCGCCGAGGTGGTCCAAGCCAGCACCACCACCGCGCGGGCCTACGAGATCAACTGGCGAGTCGACCGCATCCGTGACGGCGACGTCGTCCTGGTCCGGGAAGACCCTCAGAACCCGGACGTCCCGAGCGCGACCAAGGTCATCCCGCTGCGGCCCGAGGGCTCGGTGGTTTCCGACCAGCCCTGAGGGCCCCGAGCCAGGGTCTGGCGCCCCGCCGCAGGGCGCGCCATGGTCTCGGCCATGGCCAAGCGATTCAAGGTGCTCACCGCCATCGGGCCGGACCGCCCCGGTCTGGTCAAAGAGATTTCTGCCGCGATCGCCCGGGCGGGTGCCAATCTCGAGGACAGCCGCATGGCGGTCCTCGGCGGCGACTTCGCCATGCTGGTGCTGCTCTCGGGCACGGCCGCGGAGCTGGCCTCGGCCGAAGAGCGCGGGCGCGCTGCCCTTGCACCGCTCGGGGTCGAGTGCCACTTCCGCGCGACCGAGGTGCCCGAGGCGAAGCCGGGGAGCCTGGCGTGCGACCTTCGGGTCACCGGGCTCGATCAGCCGGGGATCGTGGAAGCGGTCACGACCGTGGTGGCAGAGCTGGGCGTGAACGTGGCTTCCCTCGAGACCAGCGTGATTCACCAGCCCCTCAGCGGCACGCCCACCTTCCTGTTGGAGGCGGTGCTGCACGTGCCGCGCGGGGTTTCCCTGGCGAATTTGCGGCGCGAGCTGGGGCGCGTGGCCGACGAGCAGAACCTGGATCTGGTCCTCGACGTTCGCGCCTGAGTCGCGCTCGCCCCGCGTTTATCGAAGCACCGGCGCCTCGGGCGCTTCATGAAGCGCACCGATTTCGGCCTGGAATTTGTTCGTCTCGAATCGCCGTCGCTACGATGGCCGGACGGGTGATCGAGCAGGAAGGAGCCAGCTCGCTCGCACCGACGATCGGAGCCTGAGGATGAGGTCGACTTCGTTCCGTCTCGCGCTGGTGATGGCTGCAGCTTTGGAGCTCTCTCTGTTCGCGGCTCCCCGCGTCGCAGAGGCGGCCGAAGCTCAGCGCTACGCCACTGACATTCGTGTGAGTGCCGCCGATTCCGGCGGCGCGTCCGTGGTCGTGAGCTTCACCTCGCGACCCACTTTCACCGCTCGCCTCGACCAGAATGGCCGGCGCCTGATCGTGGACGTTCCCGACGCCGACATCAAGGGCGCGCCGGCGTTCATCACCCGCAAGACCGGCGTCGTCGGTGGGGTGATGGCTCAGGCCTTCAAGAACGGCGCCGGGAAGACGACCCGGCTGCTCGTGACCCTGCTGGAAGAGGCCCAGTACGCCATCAAGGCCGACGATGGCCGGCTGGTCATCAGTCTGGCCCCCGGAAAGAGCGGCCCGATGGACGCGGCCCGCGCGAAGCGCGTCGACCGCCCCGACGTGGCGCCTGCCGCCGAGGGCTCGGCGCGGATCTCGGACTTGCGCTTCGAGCATGGAAAGCTCGAGGACAAGGTCCTGATCGATCTGTCTTCCGGCGCCAAGCTGCGCCAGAGCGCCGCCGGGCGTGGGCGCTTCATGCTGGTGATCGAGGGCGCGGCACTGCCCGAGGCGTTGGTGCGCAAGCTCGACGTGTCGGCGTTCGGTGGCCTGATCAGCGCGGTGTCGAGCTTCGTCGACGCGAAGACCGGGGACGTGATCGTCGAGGTCGAGGGTGAGGCCGGCACCGTGGCGCAGATCTCCCGGCAAGGCTCCGGCGTGGTCTGGTCGTTCTACAAGCCCGGCACGCTACCGTCGACGCGCACCGGGGTGGCCAAAGACGGCGGCGCCGCACGCAAGACGCAGACCGTGCACGTCGAGGACTCTTACGCAGACATCCCGGCGGTTCATGCCGGGTACGCCGGGGGTGGCACCGAGAAGTCGGCCGAGGCCGACCAGGCCAGCGCCGTGACGCCCGGCCTGCTCGGACAGGCACGTCGCGCGGGCTACACCGGCCGGCGAATGGATCTGGATCTGAAAGATGCCGACATTCACAACGTCTTGCGCCTACTCGCCGACATCGGCCGCGTGAACATCATCACCGCCGACAACGTGACCGGCAGCGTGACCATCAAGATGCGCAACGTCCCCTGGGACCAAGCGCTCGACGTGGTGCTGCAGGCCAAGAGCCTGGGCATGGTGCGCCAGGGCAACATGATCCGCGTCGCTCCGCTCGCCGACCTGGAGAAAGAGCGCGAGATGGCCATCGCGCGGCGCAAGCAAGAGATGCAGCTGGCGCCCATCGAGACCCGGCTGATCCCCGTGAGCTACGCCGACGCCACCGAGATCCAGTCGCGGGCCAAGGACTTGCTCTCGGAACGTGGGTCCATCGCGGTGGACGAGCGGACGAACGTGATGATCGTGCGCGACGTGGCCGGCAACCTGAACCAGATCGAAGAGCTGACGCGCTCGCTGGACACCCAGACGCCGCAGGTGCTGGTCGAAGCTCGGATCGTGGAGGCCACCAGCCGCTATCTGCGCGACGTCGGCATCCAGTGGGGTGGGGACGCCTCGTTCAGCGCGGCCACCGGAAACCCGACCGGGCTCGCCTTCCCGAACTCGGTGGGCGTGGTGGGTGGCGCGAGCGATGCCAACGCGCCCACGGCCGGTCTGTCGCCGTTTTCGAACACCGTCTCGAACCCCAACTTCGCAGTGAACCTGCCTGCCGCGGTCGGCACCGGGCAAGGTGGTGCGATTGGGCTTTCGTTCGGCTCGATCGACAACACCATCAACCTGGCGGTTCGTCTCTCGGCTGCCGAGTCGAGCGGCATGCTTCGCATCTTGTCGAGCCCGCGCATTCTGACGCTGGACAACCAAGAGGCGCGCATCTCGCAAGGCACTCTCATTCCGTTCAGTCAGGTGAGCGCCCAGGGGGTTCAGACCACCTTCCAAGAGGCCAAGCTCCAACTCTTGGTGAAACCCCACGTCACGGCCGACGGAAGCGTCGGCATGAAGGTCAAGATCAACCGCGACGAGCCCGACTTCAACCAGACCTCGGCGCGTGGCGACCCGACGATCTTGAAGCGCGAGGCCGAGACCAACCTCTTGGTGATGGATGGACATACCGCGGTCATCGGCGGGATCTTCACCCGAAACACCGGGCGAAACCTGGACCAGGTCCCGTTCTTCGGGGACATCCCCCTGCTCGGCCTCTTGTTCCAGCGGCGCCGTGCCAGCGACTCGCGAAGCGAGCTGGTGATCTTCTTGACGCCCCGCATCGTGAACCGCTCCGAGTCGCTCGGCCGCTGAGCCGGAGCGCCGGCCGTATCCTCCCTTCGCCCACATCGGCGCGTTCCGCAATCGTCTGCTAAACTCGGCGCCATGCGGTTCTTCACGGCACTTGTCGCGCTTTCGGGCGCAGTGGCAGCGGTTGCAGCCTGCGGGTCCGACGGCGGTGGGGGCACTATCGGCGGGGGCGGATCGGGCGCCGGCGGATCGGACTCGGGCGTCGGTGGCTCGTCGACGGGTGGTGGTGGCGGCGTCGTCATCAAGTGCACCCCCGGCGCGGTTCAGTGCGCCGGGGACATTCCCCAGAGCTGTCAGATCAACGGCACCTGGGTGGGTGGCACTCCGTGCCCCTTCACCTGCGTGGCGGGCGAGTGCTCCGGAACGTGCAAGCCGGGCAGCACGCAGTGCAAGTACGGCAAGGTCCAGAAGTGCGGGACCAACGGCGAGTGGGAGGGGCTCACCGACTGCGAGTTTGGCTGCGACACCGGCGCCTGCAAGACCGGGTGCACGGCCGGCGAGTTCAACTGCTACGGCAACGACATCCAGAAGTGCGATCCGGGCCCGCCCTCGAAGTGGACGCCGACGGGGACCACCTGCTCACCGACCTCGGGCCAGAAGTGCGACAAGGCGAGCGGCACCTGCAAGCCGGTGGACGTGGTCGGCAGCTCGACCCCGACCGGCAAGTACTACCAGTTCGGGATCTTCCAGGCGAACACCACTGCCTTCAAGGGTGGGTACGACGTGACCTCGTGGGGCGACTACGTCTACGTCAACCGCAGCACGCAGTTCCTGGACGTCTACAAGATCACGCTGGTCGACAGCGACGGCGACGGCGTTCTCGAGCCGAACCAGCACCCGGACAACCCCGACGCCACCGGGCCCATCGAGCAACGCACCATCGAGCTGGTCAAGAGCTACGCCAAGGCAGCGCCCGACAACGCACCGCTCGGGTCCGCCAGCGTCTCGTCGCTGCACGCGCAGTCGAACGACAAGATCTTCAGCTTGGGCCCGGCCCACAACGGAGCCATCTCCGAGTACGTGTTCGCCACGGCCGCCACCTCGGTGGTGGTCCAACCGTCCGCGACCAGCATTTACATGTCCTTCCTGGGCTGGGGCTTCGGCGATTCGACCTGGTACGCCGGCAACGAGGGCGCCCGGCGGGTCTACTCGTGGCACGCCCCGACCAAGGCTTGGGTCGCCGAGTTCGGCTACCCCGACATGGCCGGCAGCCACATGGACGGCATGGAGGTCGTGGTCTCGCCGAAGACCAAAGAGCAGTACGTCTACGTCTCCGACATGACCTCGGACTTCATCGGCCAGTACAAGCGCGGCGACAACGGCGGCTGGGTCCAAGAGAAGCTCTACGAGTACAACGACTCGACCAAGTCGATGGTCGAGGGCTTCGGCTTCGGGACCCTGAGCCACTTCTGGGCCACCGGCGGCACGTATCTCTACGAGCTGGGCGGCGGCGACATCCAGAAAGATCTCGACCCGTGTCCCAGCGGCAAGCAGGCGTGCGGTCCGAACTATCCGGAGTGTCCGACGGGCCAGTACTGCAAGACCGGCTGCTGCGCCAAGGGCGTGCGCTGAGCCGGGCCGGGCAGCGCAACGCTCAAGGGTTTGCGCTGCCCGCCGGGGCCGCTTCGGTCTTCGGCTTCTTCCGCTTCCCCATGTCGGGGGACACGTCGAACAGCGTCGGTTTGGTGGACTTCACCGCCCCTTCCGCCTTCCAGCGGAAAGCGTGCGGCAGCATCTGGCGGCCGATGGCGTAGAGCACGCTGGTCTCGTAGCCGGCCAGCGGCGGCGTCGGGCCGCCCGCGCGGTGCACGAACGCTGGATGCTGGGAGCCGCGGTCGAGCTCGACCACCCGCGTGCACCCCACCTTCATCAGCGCGGCCGCCAGCGAGTCGCTCGAATCGTGCCGCGCCGACGCCACCACCACCCGGCCGCTGGGCAGCGCGCACAGCGCCCCGCGTTGACGCAACGGCCCGTGCGCCCGAGCGGCCTCGGTCAGCTTCCCGGCCTCGGCGAGCAGCGGAAGTTGCGCCGCCTCGTCGTCCTTCTCGAGCTTCGGCGTCTCGCCCGGGGCGAAGAGGGCGAGCGCCTTGCCGGGCGCGGCCACGAGCGTGGCGTAGCCGGGCTTCGGATCGAGGGCAAAGGCGCCGGTGAACGCGATCCCCAGCCGGGTGGCGTCGGTGGTGTGGCCCAGACCGATGGCCGCCACCGCGCGCTTGCTGTCTTCGCCGGTGAGCTCGGCGTTGGCCGGGGACCCGACCTGCCGGGGCTCTTTCGAGCCGGCCCGCAGGCGCCAGCCCACGCGGCCGGCATCGAAGCTCGCGAGCTCGACCTCGAGGTTGCCCACCCGCAGCGTGCCGCGGTGGACGCCGGGCAGCCACTGCGGTGGCGGCTGCAGCCCGCCGTCGGGCGCCCAGCGCACCCCGGAAGGGTCGCTCGGAACTGGATCGCGCACCATGACGTAGAAGAAGTCCTTCGCGCTCCAGCGGACGAACTTGCCCGGGTCGAGCTTCATCTCGTCGTGCGCCTTCTTCAGGTTGAACTCCTTGGCGCGGTAGTCGACGACGTCGGTGTACACGAACCCGCAGTGGCCGGGGTTCATGTCCAGGTGGATTCCATACGAGCAGCCCGCCTGGCGCAGCGCCTTGCCCAGGGTCGGGCCGTCGATCTCGGGCGCGAAGGCGTAATAGAGGTGCCCCGCGGCCGTCACGCAGAGCGCCGTGCGCTGGGTCATCACGCTCGTGCCCGAAAGCTGCCAGCCCCAGATGTACCGCCCCGTCGGGTTGGCCACGCCGTCTTCCACCAGCGGGTCCAGGTTCTGACGGAACGAGCGGACGTCGTCCGGGATGACCTCGCTCTGAGGCCAGCTGCCGAGGCCGACTGCGCCGTCGGCTCGCACCATCACCGTGGCCCCGCCGGGCACGGGCGGGATCAGCACCCGATCGTCGACCTTCATGCCATAGCGCCCGTGCGTGGTCTTGAAGGCGCCGTTGAAGGTGCCGACCACGCGATCGAGCACCGCCTTGTCGCGCGGCAAGCGCCCGTCGCCGGCGGGCCCGGTGAGCGGCTTGGGGTCTTCGAAGCCCGCCTGCATGCCCAGCTCCAGCTGACGCATGTCCATGGCGATCAGCATCACCTCCGAATACGGCCGAGCCGAGTCGGGGCGGAAGAAGGTCTTGTAGAAATACGCCGGCGGCTTGTCGCCCTTGTCTCCGGCCCCGGGCATGGGTTTCAAGAACGGCAGCACCACCGGTTGCCACTCGCCCTCGCCCGGCTTGTTCTCTTTCCAGATGCTGGGAATGTTGGGCGGCGGCCAGCTCTCGCCCTCGTGAAGCTTGCTCGCGTCGAGCACGGTGGCCCGCACCTGCTCGCTCTCGGCGCCCTCTTTCAGCGTATTGGACGCGCCGGAAGAGCCGAACATCTGGTAGGTCGTGCGCTTGAACTTGTCCTTGGCGCCGAACACCTTCTCTTCCAGCCACGCAATCGGCTCTGGGCCCACTTCGGCCCGGACCGTGTCCACGCCCCAGAGCACCAGCGGCTTTTCTGCCTGGCGATGCACGTCGGCGCGGGCGGCGTAGGGCTGCCCGCCGTCCCCCGCAGCCAGGGCGCGGGTGTCCAGATCGTAGCGCAGCGCGCGGGCGGGCTCGCCCAGGTCCACTGCCAGCTCGCGCTCGCCGAGCGTCAGCCGGGCGCGGGTCGCCGGCATTTCGAGCACGATGTCGGCGCGACCCAGCCCCTCGAAGGTGCCCAGCTCTTGGAACGCGGTGATGCTCTGCAGGGCACGCTGGAACGAGCCCTCGGGCTTGTCTTCACGACGCGCGCCAGCGAGCTCGAGCACGGTGATGCCCTGGATGCTTCCATAGGCCACGGTGGCGAACGCCGCACGGCTACCGCGAACGTCCAGGCCGGTGTCGTCGCCGAGCGGGGTGTCCGTCAGGTTGCGAACCTGCGTCACGCCGATGGGCTTGCCGTCGAGCGTCACCCGCACTCGCGCGCGATACACGTCGCGCGGGGCGCCGGCCTTCTCCGCGCCCAGGAACAGCAGACGTCGACCGAGGAAGGTCTCGGCCAACCAGCCCGGGCTCGGCTCCCACGCGATGTCGCCGGGGGCGACGACCGACCGGCTGGCTTGCCCCAGCATGGTGGCCAAGCCCTCGAGCGAGCGCGGCGGCGGCCGCGCCGACGAGCAGTGCACCGCCAGCCCCAAGCCCGAGGCGACCGCCAGCAGGCGGATGCGATGCGCGAGGAACGAAGAGCTGGTCATGCCCGCATGCGGGCATACCGACGGCACGAGGACGGCGCAAGTTCCGGGCCGCTGCTCAGGCCGCCGCCCGGGCGAAGTCGAGCCCGGAGACGATGCCGGCCAGACGCGAGCCGTCCACCACCAGCACGTGGCGCGCGCGAGTGGCCGCCGCCTGGGCGGCCGCGTGGTGCACCGCGGTCCCCGGGCGCACCGAGAGGATGCGGGCGCTCATCACCACGTCCACCGGTACGTCGTCCACGTGAGCGTTGCTCTCCAGCGCCTCGCGCTGGGTGAACATCCCGACCGGACGCTCGTCTTTGCCCGCCACCACCACCAGGCCGGTGACACCGGTGGAGCGGAGCCGGAAGATGGCCTCGGAGATCGGAGTTGCCGCGTCCAGCGTGCCGACCGGCGACGACATCAGCCCCTCGACCGGGGTCGTGACCCGGGCGTCCACCAGCGCGCGCATCACTTCGACCGTGCCCACCACGCCGAACACCGAGTGCAGCTTGCGCACGAACACGCGGTGCACCGCGTGGCGCACCAGCTCGGCGGCGGCCTGTGACATGTTCGCCGTCGGGTCGAGGGAGAACGCGGGTGAATGCATCAAGTCGCGAACTTTTTGCGCTGGCAGCACGAGCTTGGACGCGCCTTCTGCGCCGCGCTGGAAGGTGCCCGCGCGCAGCAGATCGGTTCGGGACACGACGCCCGCCAGGGACTCTGGCCCGTCGGAGACGCCGAGGCACGAGACATTGTGCGCGTCCATGCGCTGGCGAGCGGTTTCGAGCTCGGCGTCAGCGGAGAGGGTGAACACCGGCTGCTTCAGGTAGTACGTCACCGGTCGCGTGAGCATGACCGCGGTGAAGCCAGAAGCATGCCAGGGGGCGGGCGCAGGACGCAGGACGGGCATCGATGCGCGCGTCGCCTTGCTCGCACGCTGCACGCGGCGAGGGTCGTCACCAGCGATCCGGACGATCCGCGCCAGCCTGGGCCGCGTCGATGGACGTGCCATACGCTTCGAGCGTGACCACCGCGCGGCAGCTGCACTGCGACTACTCGGAGTGCCTCTGGTCGCGCGAGCTCACCGTGGGCGGGCTCTCGACGGTGCTGATCTGGACCCCGGTGCCGCTGTTCGTCGAGCACGTGATCGGTCCGAAGTGGCGCGAGATCATCCCGCCATGATTACTGCGCCGTTGTGCAGACTTCGCACAACCTGGCGTTCGCTGCCCCCGCCGCCCGCGAGTTTCGCTAGGCTCCCACCATGCTGCTCCGCGCTTCGCGCTCAGCGACGATCGCCACGGTCCTGGCCGGTCTGTGCGCTGCCTGCTCTCTGGTTTCACCCGCCGACGACGCCGAGCCGAAGCAAAGCGATTGCCCCGCCGGCGAAAAACGCTGCGACGGCAAGTGCGTGCCCAGCGACGATCCGACCTGGGGCTGTGGCTCGAGCGCGTGCCAGCCCTGCGCCCTCGACGGCGCCGACGCCGTGTGCATCGCCGGCCAGTGTCGCGTCGGCGCATGCCAGCCCGGCCGCGCCGACTGCGACGGCGCCCCTGCCAACGGCTGCGAGACCACCCCCGCGACGGATCCCGAGCACTGCGGCGGCTGCGGCAAGTCGTGCGTGCTGCCCGGCTCCGAGACGTCGTGCAGCGCCGGCCACTGCACGCTCGGCGGATGCAAGCCGGGCTACGCCGACTGCAACGCTGCGGCCGACGACGGCTGTGAGACGAACCTCTCGACCAACGCCGCGAGCTGCGGGGCATGTGGAGCCGCCTGCCAGATCCCACAGGCTTACCCGGCTTGTGTGGGGGCCGCGTGTCAAGTCGGCGCTTGCTATACCGGACGCGGCGATTGCGACGGCAAGGTCTTGAACGGTTGCGAGACCGATCTGGCCACGGAGCTTGCCCACTGTGGCGCGTGCAACCAGGCCTGCGCCCCCAGCCACGCCGCCGGCAAGTGCTCGGTGGGCGCGTGCGAGATCGCCAGCTGCCAGAGCGGCTGGGCCGACTGCAACGGCAAGCCGGGCGACGGCTGCGAGGTCGATCTGAAGAACGACGCGGCCCACTGCGGCAGCTGCGGCAAAGCCGTGAAGAGCGGCGAGGTGTGCAAGAGCGGCGTGCCCACGCTGAACGACGCCGCCCTGATCGCATGGCTCGGCCAGCAGAACGGCGGCTGGTGCAACGATCAGTTCTCCAAGTTCTTGAACCTGTGCGGCACCGTCAGCGCCTGCCCCTGGGAGCCGGGAAAGGTCTACCCCACCGGCATGCTATTTTGCTGCGACCCCAAGCTGATGCGCACGTACGCTGACGGGCTGGCGTTCGACCTCGGGTTTCACTGGGACGGGGTGAGCGGCGGCACCTTGGTGGACGCCGGCGGCGACTGCGAGCAGAAGCGCGTCAGCTGTGGGATCAGCAAGGGCGCCCTCACCTGCCAGGGCCCGACCGTCGCGCCTCTCCTCTCCATCCCGCTGCCCGTGGCCGGACGCTTCTTGATCAGCTACCGCGTCACGGCGACCTACAACGAGCTCTGGGTCAACGGCGTGCGCGTCGGCACCGGCACCGGCTCGGGCACTGCCCCCACCTTGCTTGACAAATGCGGGCCCGGGTTCAACCTCGGGCAGCGCATCTCGTACTGGTGGGAGAGCTCGCCCGGGCAGTGGCTGCGGTTCGCGCCGTTCTTCTTCCACTTCCGCGACCAAGCCCCGGCGCAGAACAGCTGGAGCCTGGCCGACAGCATCACCAAGCAGGCGCACAGCGTGATGCTGTTCGAGCCCGGCACCGCCAACGGAGACGCCTGGCCCGACGCCGTCGAAGCGCGCACCGGCCTGCTCTGTGGCGGCAAGGACGAAGCCGCCAAAGAGGGCTTCCCCATCCCGTGCGCCGGGAAGAAGTGGGTCGCGGATGCGGCGGGCGCCTGTCTCTAGGCTGCTGATCGCCGCGACGGCGATCGCGGCGCTCGGCTGTTCGGTCGTCGCTCCCGACGACTCACAGCTGACGGGCGGCCGCTGCGGCGCGCTCGAGAAGATCTGCAGCGACACCTGCGCCAGCACCCTGAGCCCCGCGGTGGGCTGCGCGGCCGAGGCCTGCGCCCCCTGCGAGCTTCCGAACGCCGTGCCCACGTGCGAGGGCGGCCGCTGCGCCGTCGCCACCTGCGAGCTGGGCTTCGGAGACTGCAACGGCGAGGCCAGCGACGGCTGCGAGACCGATCTGCGCGCCGACCCCGCGCACTGCGGCGCCTGCAACCAGACCTGCGCCCTGCCGACCGCCGAGGCGGCGTGTCAGCTCGGTCGCTGCGTGCCCGCGAGCTGCCTGCCCGGGCGCGCCGAGTGCGACGGCAACGAGAAGACGGTGTGCGAAACCAGCCTCGCGGACGACCCCAAGCACTGCGGACAGTGCGGCGCCGCCTGCGCCTTGCCCAACGCGGCCCAGGCCACGTGTGAGCAGAGCGCCTGCCGGGTCGCCAGCTGCGAGCCCGGGCGCGCCGACTGCGACGGCGCCGCCGGCAATGGGTGTGAGATCGAGGTCACCTCGAGCAACGCGCACTGCGGGACGTGCAGCCAGGCGTGCGCCCCCGAGAAGCTGTGCGTCGCGGCGCAGTGTGCCCCGCGCTGCGGCGCGATCCGCTCGATCTATCCGCAGGCGCGGCTCACGCTCCCGTCCACCGGGTTCGGAGTCGGCGCGGGCGACTTCAC
Organism: Polyangiaceae bacterium; assembly: GCA_023150915.1. Lineage (GTDB taxonomy): Bacteria > Myxococcota_A > Polyangia > Polyangiales > Polyangiaceae > JADJKB01. Next base: position 54,092 of record JAKLKA010000010.1, on the reverse strand, counting down.
GATCGAGATGTGGGTGTCCGTGCCGCCAGGCCTGGACGATTTCACCCAGCTGACCATGAACAACGGCTACCCCGTCAGCGGCATCCGTGTGTTGGCGGGCCGCCACGAGGCGGCTTGCCAGATCCTGAACCCCAAGGGCGCCTCACCCACGCTGGGGAGCGCGCACGCCGTAGGTCCCGCGCTCGCCCTGGAACACTGGTCGCACATCGCCTGCGTCCGAGCCGACGGCACGCTGAGCCTGTACGTGGACGGCAAGCTGGCCAACGCGGTGCCCGTCGCGACGGATCTGCTCGCGCTCTCCCCGACCGCGATCGACGCGAATCAAGCCGCAATCGGCCCGATACGCATCTCGAAGACCAAGCGCTACGCCGGCAACTTCACGCCCAGCGCCGCCTGGCCCGTCGATGCCGACACCCTCGCGCAGTTCCTCACGAAGCTGCCGTTCGTCCCGACCGGGCAGGCCGCGCTCACCGACGAGGCCGGCGGCGACAACAACGCCGCGCACCTGGGCGGGTTCGTGCCCGAGCTGTCGGGTGTGGCGTGTGGGGGGTGAGGGGGGGACGGCACAGAGCTCGGCTCCGACCCCGGTACCCGAGCATGCCCGCGGCGTCGCGCACCTGCCGTGCCGGACTGATGTGCGACCGCAGGCCGGACACGGTGTCGGGACCTGCGCGACCGCTGCACGACTGGCTCGCCAACCCGTCCACTTTGGGATCAGCACACCGGCGTCTGACCTGCGCGCCTCCGCCTCCGCCGCTGACGTCGCCATCGCCATCGCGCAGGGTCCTGTCCGGGGTTGGCTCGCGACTTCCGAAGGACGATTTCCGATTTTCCACTTGACGGCTCCCGCGCCGAGCGGCGCCTCGTTTCCGTCCCTCGCACCCGCGCTCAGCGTTTGCGGCGCGTGCGCTGGGCGCTCTTGCGCGTTCGCCCGCACGCCGAAAAAATCTTCGTCCCGCGCGTCGAAAGCTCCGCCTGGGTCGAATGCGGAGGCCGAAAATCCAGGGTGTAGGGTGCTCGGATGGATGACCTCACTCCTCTCGCTGGTCTCACTCCTTCGTCCGACTACTGCCTGTCCGGGCTGCACGATCACGAGCTGCTCGCCAGCACGCGCCGCATGGTGGGCCGCTCCAATCAAGTGCTCGCCGGCCTCTTGGCCCACCTGGCGGAGGTCGAGGCCCGCGGGCTGCACCGCCTGCGCGCGTGCTCGAGCCTCTACACCTATTGCATCTACGAGCTTCGCATGAGCGAGGACGCCGCGCTGCGCCGCGCCCATGCGGCCCGGTTCGCTCGGCGCTTTCCCGTGCTCTTCGATCGTATCGCCGCAGGCGAGATCCATCTGACCGGGCTGCTCATGCTCGGCCCGCACCTGACCGAAGAGAACCACCTCGAGGTCTTGGCGCGTGCCAAGCATCGGACGAAGAAAGAGCTCGCGGTGCTGGTGCGCATGCTCGATCCGCTGCCCAGCGTCCCGGGGCGGGTCGAGCCACTCGGTCCAGAGCCGGCCGGGCATCCGCCCTCGAACCCAACCTGGCAAAGGTTCACCAGCGCGCTGACCGGTCCGGTGCGCGAGCTCGCTCCGGGTGAGCGGCCGCAGGATTGGGTCGAGAGCGCAGAGGCCATCGCGGCCGGGCCCATCGCGGACGGCGAGCCGGCAGGATCCGATCCGGCCGGTGAGCAGCCGTTCCCGCGAGGGGCGCAGCGCTACAAGGTCGAGTTCACGGCCAAGGACGAGTACGTGGACCTCTTGAATCAGGCGCGCGATCTCTTGGCTCGCGCCGAGAGCGGGCGATCGCTCGAGGCGATCCACCTTCGCGCGATGCGCCTCTTGGTCGCCGATCTGAAGAAGCGCAAGTACGCCGTGACCGACAAGCCCCGCATGACCGACAAGCCCCGCATGACCGACAAGCCCCGCATGACCGACAAGCCCCGCATGACCGACAAGCCCCGCATGACCGACAAGCCCCGCGCGCACCAACCCCCGGAGCCCGACGCCGACCCGCGCCAGCGCGGCAGACACATTCCTGCCCGTGTGCGACGCCAGGTCGCAGAGCGGGACGGCGAGCGTTGCACCTACGTCGATGAACGGGGGCAACGCTGCCGGGAGACGAGCGGCCTCGAGTTGCACCATGACCATGCCTTCGCGCTCGGAGGGTTGGCGACGGAGGCCAATATTTCCCTCAGGTGCAAGGCGCACAACGATCTGGCCGCCGAGCAAGACTTCGGGCGCGAGCTGGTGGAGCGAATGAAGGGCGCGGGAGACTCGCGCGGCTCGATGGGGTCGGCAAGCGCGGAACCCGCGCTGGCGCGGCACTCGTGAGGGGCCCTCACTTCCCCACTGCCGTGACGGCGCCGCCGCTGCCCTGATCGCCCGCGCGGCTTCGGGGATGCGGCTGACCGTCCCGCCTGCTCCGTCTACCCAGTAGGCGTGAGTCGCGCCGAGCGCGAGCCCGGTGACTTGGAGCCCGCGCTGGCGCGGCACTCGTGACAGCCCTCTTTCAGTGCGAAGCCTGCGCAACTTGGTTGCCGCTCCGCGCGGACTCCGATCGGCTGCGACCGTCCGAGCATCGACCATTGGCCCATTGCCGCGGCGAAGTGGCTGGCCCACCCCTTGCTCTTTGCGCAGCGGGATGACTCGCTCGAAGTTCGGGAACTGGGGCCGGGGGTTGTTTCTGGTGCTGGGCGTCGGTGCCGCGTCCGTGGGCTTTGCAGCCTGCGGCGACGGCGGCGGCGGGGGCGATGGCAGCGGGGCCGCGGGCGGCAGCGGCGGCACTGGCGGCAGCGGCGGCACTGGCGGCAGCGGCGGCAGCGGCGGCGCGAAGCAAGACGCGGCCGCCGACAGCCCGGGCGCCTGCAGCGACGGCGAGTTCCGCTGCGCGGGGGACAAGCTCGAGACCTGCAACGCTGAGCTCAGTGGCTTCCAGCCGGTGGCCACTTGCAAGCCGGGCCTGTGCGACGCGGCCGGCAAGCAGTGTGACGACTGCACTCCCGGCGAAGGCGCCTGCAACGCGGCGGGCACCGGCTACACCGCCTGCGACAGCACGGGGCAGACCGAAGAGACCGTCACCTGCGCCGCGCCGAAGCCATACTGCGCGGCGCTGGCGAAGGGCCCGGCCTGCACCGAGTGCAAGACCGCAGCGAACTGCCCGCCGAGCAGCAACGAGTGCCAGGTGTCGTCGTGCTCGACCGAGGGCGCGTGCGGCCTCTCGCCCGTGACCAAGGACGCGCCGTGCGGCGCCGCCGGGGCCGGCGGCAAGTGCGATGGCGCCGGGGCGTGTGTGTACTGCAAGCCCGGCGACAAGCGCTGCACCGGGCTCGTGCCAGAGACCTGCGACGCGAAGGGGCAGTGGTCCGCGGGCAGCGCGTGCTCCGGATCCACGCCGCTCTGCGCCGCTGGCGCCTGCGTGCAATGCCAGGCGCCGAGCGACTGCCCGGCCACGACCAACGAGTGCCTGAGCGTGGCGTGCAGCAGCGGGCAATGCGGGTTTACTCCGAAGGCGTCGGGGAGCGCGTGCGCGAGCGGCGGCGGAACGTGCAACGGCTCGGGCCAGTGCAACGTGTGTCAGCCCGGCAGCAAGACCTGCAACGGGAACGTACCGCTAGTGTGCGGGAGCAACGGTCAGTACGCCGCGCAGCCGGCGTGCACTGGCGCCACGCCGAACTGCGACCCGACCACGGGGACCTGCGTGCAGTGCACGGCCGCCAGCCAGTGTCCCGCGGCCACCTCGCCGTGCCTGCAGGCCACCTGCGGCTCGGGCAGCTGCGGCTTCGGCAACAAGCCGGACGGCGCGGCGTGCAGCCTGGCCGGCGACAATGGCACCTGCAGTGCGGGTGCGTGCAAGGTGTGCACGGCGGGGCAGAAGCGCTGCAAGTCGGGCTCGACCACCACGCTGCAGACCTGCGACGCGAGCGGGCAGTGGCAGGACAGCGCGTGCGGAGGCGGGACGCCGTATTGCAGTGGCGGCGCGTGCACCGCGATCGTGTGCGGCAACGGCACGACCGATCCGGGCGAGCAGTGCGACGACAGCAACGCCGCCAAGTGCGACGGGTGCGAGGGGTGCGAGAAGCGGAATTGGTTGAACGTGCCGCAGAACGCGTACGCGACGATCCCCGGGCTCGCCGCCAAGTTCCCCAGTGGAAACGCCTGCTACGAGGTCTGGGCCAAGCACACGGCCGTTGCGGATGCCCTCTACCTGTCGTCCACGAGCGACTCCACCCACTCCCATGTGTTGTTGCGGTGCCTTGGCGGAACCGTACTGCAATTCGGTGCACAGAACGGAACGGCGGTCGTCACTGAACCGAGCGCCCCGTGCGGCAACAACGCTTGGCATCACGTCGCTGGCTGCAGAACCATCAACGGTTCTCAGGTGACGTTCACGCTGTTCTTCGACGGGCAGCAGGTGGGAACCGTGACCGGCTCGACGTCCTCGATCGCGACGCCGGCCTTGCCCATCATCGGTGGCGTCACCTACTGGAAGGGCGGCCTCAGCGGCTCCGTCGACGAGCTGCGCGTCTCCGACACCCTCCGCTACACCACCGCCTTCACCCCCGCGCGCCGCTTCACCGCCGACGCGAACACCGTCGCGCTCTTCCACTTCGACGAGGGCACGGGCGCGACGGCGACGGACAGCTCGGCCAACGCGCTCAGCGCCACGCTGGTCGGGACGAGTTGGTCCCCCGACACCGGCTACCTGACATCCATGTGCCAGTGAGCCCGGAGCTCGCCCCGCCCCTACAAGCACTCTTCTTTGTACACCCGCACCCCCGCCGCATCGATGCGATAGGGCGGGTCGCAGGCGCTCGCCGCGGGCGCCGGCTTGCGTGCGGGCGCCTGCGGCGCCGGCTTGCGCGTGGGCGCTTGCGTCGTCGGCTTGGCGCCGGTCGCCGGCGCGGGGACACTTCCGACCAGAGCGGGTGCGGGGCTCGGCGACGGGGTTGCGAGCGGGCGCGGCTCGGGCGCTGGCGCTTGCGTCACGGCGGTCGGCTCGGGCGCGCGCGCGGCAGGTGTGGTGGGCGCGGAACGGGTGCCGCCGCTGAAGAGCGCGCCGGCGGTGGCTCCGAGGGCCAGGATGGCGATGGCGGCCAGCACGCTGGGAGCGGGGCGGCGCAGGGTGCGCGACACCGCCGCGGTGACTCCGGTCTGCGAGTCCGGGTTGGATTCGCGGTCGCTGCGCACCGTCTCGGGCTCGGCGCTGGGCAGCGAGGGCGAGGCGCTGGGAGTGCGGCCTTGCTCCAGACCGCGCACCAGCGATGCGCGCTCGTCGATCACACCGTGCGCAAGCCGTTCGATCCACTCGCGCACCTCGAAGCGCGGGGCCGCGGGGCAAGCGCTCTGAAGGGCGCGGCTGAGCGAAAGCGCGCTCTCGGGCCGGCCCCCGGCGTCGAAGGTGAGCGCTCGGCGAAGCTCGCGTTCGACCGCGCGGGTCGGCTCGTCGAGCTCGCGGGCCTCGTCGCGTAGCGACGACAGCGACTCTGGGCCGCGCTCGACGGCATCCAAGAGCTCGCCCGCGGATTCTTGGGGGTGCAAGCGGCGCCCCGAGCACAGCTCCCAGAGCACGACCGCCGCCGAGTACACGTCCGAGCGCCGGTCGGTCGGGCGCAGCTCGAGCTGCTCGGGCGCCATGTAGGCGAGCTTGCCCTTCAGCTCACCGCCGCGGGTGGTCTGCGCGCGATGGTTGGCCTTGGCCACGCCCAGATCGTGGATGCGGGCGACGCCGTCGAGCCCGACGATCACGTTCTGCGGTGACACGTCGCGATGCACGATGGCCAGGGGTCTGCCTGCGTCGTCCGTCGCGTCGTGAATGGCCTGCAGCCCCTCGAGCAGGTCCGCACCGATGGCCACGACGACCGGTGTGGGGAGAGGGAGCTTCGCTTGGCGCGCCGCCGAGGCCAGGTAAGAGAGCGGCGAGCCCGGCACGTATTCGAGCACCAGAAACAGCTCGTCGCCGTCGGCGACGAGGTCGACCATTGGCACCACGCTGGCGTGCTGTACGCGGGCGGTCAGGCGGGCCTCGTCCATCAGCATGGCCACGTGCTCGGGATCGCGAGCGAGCTCGGGGCGCAGGCGCTTGATGGCGACCACGCGCGAGTGCCCGAGCGGGCCGATCTGGCGTGCCAGGTGCACGCGGCACATCCCGCCCGACCCGATGGCGGGGCCGAGGACATAGCGACCGCCCGCGAGCAGGCGCAAGCTGGAGGCGCTCATCCGCGCGCGCGCCCCTTCCGCGGCCGGGGGACCCCGTAAGCCTCGAGGCGATCGATCAGCGTGCGCCGCGGGATGCCCAGGACCTTGGACGCACGCGTCTGGTTGCCGCCGCAACGCTCGAGCGCGTCGAGGATGCGACGCCTCTCCAGCTCTTCCAGCTCGCCGCGCAGATGGCCGTCGGTGCGTGGCGGCGCCGCGGGGGCAGCGACGATGGCGCGAGGCAGGTGCGCCGGCTCCAGCGTCATGCCCGTGGCCAGGAGCACTGCGCACTCCATGGTGTGCTTGAGCTCGCGCACGTTGCCAGGCCAGGCGTAGCGCTCGAGGGCCTGGATGAACGCGCGGCTCGGGCGCGGCACGGGGCGATCGAGCTGGGCGGCCACTTCGCGGATGAAGCGCTCGGCGAGCGGCTCGAGCTCGTCGCGACGCGCGCGCAGCGGCGGGACGTGCACCACGACGCCGCACAGGCGATGGAAGAGGTCGGCGCGGAACTCGCCGGCTGCCACCATCGCGCTCAGGTCGCGGTTGGTCGCTGCCACGAAACGCACGTCGAACGAGCGCGGGCGCAGCGAGCCGACGCGAAAAATCTCCTTGCACTCCAGGGCGCGAAGCAGCTTGGCTTGGATGCTCCGCGGCAGCTCGCCCGCCTCGTCCAGGAACACGGTGCCGCCGTGCGCCGCCTCGAGCAGGCCCGGCTTGGGCTGGATAGCGCCGGTGAATGCTCCGCGCTCGTAGCCGAACAGCTCGCTCTCGAGCAGCTGTTCGGGCAGGGCCGCGCAGTTGATGCGCAGGAACGGCGCCCTCGCGCGCGGCGATTGCTGGTGCACGCTCTCGGCCAAGAGCTCCTTGCCGACGCCGGTCTCGCCGACCAGCGTGACTGGGATGTTCCCCGAAGCCACGCGTCTCACCAGCTCGCGGACCTGTCGCATGTCCGCCTCGGGCGGCGTCCCGGCGATCACCTCGTCCGCCGTCGCGCGGAGCACCAGGAGCGCATCCCCAACCTCGACCAGCGCGCCTGCCAAAAGCTCGGCGCGCGCGCCCTGCTCGACCGCGTGACCCGCGACCCGAGTGCCGTTGGCGCTCCCGAGATCTTCGATGGTCAAGGGCGGCCCCGCCGTCAGCCGCGCGTGCTGGCGCGAGACCGAGGGATGAGGAATGCGGACCCCGCAGTCCGGTGAGCGGCCCACGACCAACGCCGAATCACCCGCCCAGACGGCGGAGACGTAGCCTCCGTCCCAGTAGGCGCTGACGCGCACCGACCCCTCAGGCTCGTCCCGAGCCGTCCGGCGAGTGGTCTGCGAGTCGAGTCCCCTCACGACACTTCCACCGATGCTAGCGCGGTTTGGCGAGTTTTGCGCTCGAAGGATCTGCGCGGAACGTGATCGGGGCCGTTGTGCGAAAATCGCACAATCCTCCGAGCGCTGACTTGGCGTCCGATTGAGTATCATCCTCTGAATGCCGCGCGCTTTCGATTTCATCCGGCTCGCGGCGGGCGCCGTCGTCACGCTGGGCACGTGGCTCGGACCTGCCGTTTCGGCAGGTGACGAGCCGGCCGCAGACGGCGACGCGGCCGAGCGCAAGCGCGCGTGCATCGCGGCGCACGCCTCGACTCAACGCCAACGCAAGACCGGCGCGTGGCAGGCCGCGCGCCGATCGGCGGCGCAGTGCTCGGCGCCGGCATGCCCCGAGCCGCTGCGCAGCGAGTGCAGCTCGTGGCAGGGCGAGATCGACGCGAGCATGCCCGCGCTGCGGTTCGAGGCGGTGACGCACGCGGGCGAGCCGGTGCACGACGCGGAGATCTTCGTGGACGGCGCGCGGGTCGCGACGAGGGTTCCGGCCCATTCCGTCCCGGTGGACCCTGGCGAGCACACCGTTGCGGCGATCACTCCCGAGGGCATGGCCGCCAAGGCGCAGGTCTCGGTCGCCGCGGGTGCCACGCAGCTCGTGAGCCTGCGTTTCGCGGCGCCGGCGACCTCGCGGGCGCCCGTCCGCTCCGAGCCGCGGCCGGGTCCCCGGGCGAGAACCACCGAGTCGCGGCCACGAACGCGCGATCGCTCCAGCGCCTACACGCTGCTCGGCGCCAGCGGCGCGGCTGCCTTGACCGGTGGGTACTTCGCTTGGATGGGCCTGCGCGCGCAGCGCGATCTCGAGTCCCGCTGCGCCCCGCGCTGCGATCCCGGCGAGACCACGTCCATGAACAACCGCTACCGCGCGGCAGACGTCGCGTTCGGCGTGTCGGCGCTCGCGCTGGGCGGCGCGCTGTGGTTCCTGTTGACCGAGCCGAGCGAAGCGGCGCGCTGACCGCACCAGCGCCGTACATCACGCCGAGCGGGGGCCACGCCGGCGCCCGCAGCCGTGCACGTCCGCTACGGCAGCCCCGGCAAGCAGTGCCTGATCTGCGGATCCATCTTGCAGAGGCCCGACTCCTTGCATTGCTTGGATCGTCGGCAATCTTGCTGCGAGCGCGCGATGCACGACTTGAGCTGAGCGCTGTATCCGCACCGGCCGCTGTGCGTGCACACCTCGCCCTTGCGACACAGCTCGGGGGTGGCAACACAGGACATCTCGTCGTCCAGCTCGCACTCGCCGTCCTCTTTGCACGCTGGCGCGGCCAGGCACGACTCCTTGGTCGCCACGCAGCGGCGCCGATCGGGTGTGGGCACGCAGCTGCCGAGTAGCTTGCAGACGTTCGAGGCCTGGCAGGACTCGGCGTCGACGCCGCACTTGCCGTTCGGCAGGTCGAGACACTGACCGACCTTCTTGCACATTTCGCCCGAGGCGCAGCTCGAGCCAGCGTCGGGCGCGGGGGCCGGGCCCATCAGAGCTGCGCTGGCAGACGGTGCTGCCTCGGGCGGTGCGTCGGCAGCTGCCTCACTCGGCGGAGCTGCAGCATCCGACGGCGCGGGGGACGGCCCGGTCGTGGGCGCGGAGGGGGTGCTCGCGGGGCTGTCCGGCAGGGGCGCGGAGGTGCCGCACGCGGCCCAGCACGAGAGCGCGAGCGCTCCGAGACCCAGGCCTCGGGCGTGCCGTCGAGAGCCGAGCGCGTCCCGGTGGTGTTCTCCGGCGTTCATGCGCCGACCTTAGCCGAAAGCTCCACGGGCCGGGGCGACGTCCGCCGTCTCACCCCTTGATCACCCCCAGCGGCACCAGCTTCGCCACCTTGCGCGAAATGCCCGCGCCAGCGATCACGTCGACCACGTCTTCGACGTCTTTGTAGGCCTCGCTCATCTCTTCGCCCAGCGTGCGCGGGCCCTTGGCCAGCACCTCGATGCCGCGCGCGGCGAGCTCGCGCTCGATGTGGCGACCGCGGGCGCGTTTCAAAGCCGCCGTGCGCGAGAGCAAGCGGCCGGCTCCGTGACAGCTCGAGCCGAAGGTCTCGGTCATGGCGCCGGTGCTGCCCGCCAGCACGAACGAGTACCGACCCATGTCGCCGGGGATGAGCACGGGTTGGCCGACGTCGCGATATGCTTCGGGCACCCGGGGGTCCCCCGGTCCGAACGCACGGGTCGCGCCCTTGCGGTGCACCAGCACCCGCCGCAACTGGCCATCGACCACGTGCTCTTCGAACTTGGCGATGTTGTGGCACACGTCGTAAAGGACGCGCGCTCCGAGCTCGGTCTCGGGCAGGCCCAGCGCTTCGGCGACGGCGCGCACCGCGAGCCCCGTCATCACTTGCCGGTTGGCCCACGCGAAGCTGGCTGCCGCCTGCATCGCGCCCAGATAGCGCTGGCCGAGCTCCGAGCCGATGGGGGCGCACGCGAGCTGCCGGTCGGGCAGCGCGGCGTAGTCCGCACCGAACCGGGCGTAGACGCGCGACAGCTCGTGCAGCGTCTCGTCGCACACCTGATGGCCCAGCCCGCGCGAGCCCGAGTGGATCATCAGCGTGATCTCGCCGGTGCGCAGGCCGAAGGCGGCGGCCGCCTCCGGGTCGTAGATCTCCGTCACCTGCTGGACTTCGAGGAAATGGTTGCCGCTGCCCAGCGTCCCTACTTGATCGGCGCCCCGCTCGAGGGCGCGCTGGCTGACCCAATCCGGCTCTGCGCCCGGCAGGCGGCCACTTTCCTCGCAGTGCGCGGCGTCGTCGGGGCCGGCACCATAGCCCCGGGCCACGGCCCAGTCGGCGCCTCGAGTCATGAGCTCGCCCAGCTCGCGTGGCGAGAGCCTGGGGATGGCCCGGCCGGCGCCCATGCCAGTGGGGATGGCGGCGAACAGCTTCGCGACGATGGCGTGAAGATGGTTCCGTAGGTCGTCCACGTGCAGCTGGGTGGTGATCACGCGGCAACCGCAGTTGATGTCGTAGCCGACCCCGCCCGGGCTCACCGCGCCGCTCTCCGCGTCCACCGCGGCCACACCACCGATCGGGAAGCCATATCCCCAGTGAATGTCCGGCATGGCCAGCGAAGCGCCGACGATCCCCGGCAGGTGGGCCACATTGACCACCTGCTCGAGCGCCTGGTCGGCGCGGAGCGCGGCGAGCTGGCTCTCGCTGACGTACAGCCGGCCGGCGACGCGCATCTTGCCCTCGCGGGGGATCTCCCAGACGAATCGGCTCAGCTTGCGCAGTGCGAGGGTCATACGTCGAACACTATCGCAGCAACCCAACCGCTGCCTTCGGGCTCGAAACGCGCCGCGTGCAGCGTCACCGCTTTGAGCACCAGACCGTCTGCGTGGGCGACGGGGTCGTAGGGCGCGGAGCCGATCACGAGCCGAGCGCCGCGCTGTGGGTCGAAGTGGACGACCTCGCAGCTCTCGGGGACCCAGCGCTCGGTCTCGAGACGGAAGAGGAGCTCGCGCAACACGTCGACCGCCACCGCCGCGAGATCACCTGGAGCGACCTCGACCACCCGGTCGGCGCCCGTGGCCACCGGGGCGCCACCCGTCACCAGATCCGCGTAGGCGAGCACCAGTCGGGCGAGCGCTTCTTCCTTGCAGCGCCCGTGGACGATCACCCCCGCGTCGGCGGTGTGGTCCAGCTCTTCGTAGGGTACGGGGCGGCGCAATCGCACGGCGCGGGTAGCTTGCCCGGGGGCGGCCGCGCGCGCCAACCCCGGGGCGGCGGCTTTCCGCCGACAAAGTCGCGGATCGTTCCGCCGATGGTTCCCGCGCGGCGCCAAATGCTCTAACCAGCCCCCCGCTTGGCGAAGAGCAACCTCACCGTGCGCGTGCTCACGGCCGTCGTGTTCGTGCCGCTCCTCTTGGCGCTGCTCTTCGTGGGCCCGGCCTGGGGTTTCTATGCGCTGGTCGCCGCAGCCACGGCGGTGGGTGCCAGCGAGCTCTTCGCCATGACGCATCCGGGCGATCGCGTGGCGCAGGGCATCGGTGTCGGGCTCACCCTCGCGGTGAGCCTGGCGGTGTACCTCGCCACCCGAGACGCCCGGGTGCTGCTCGCGGTCTTCTGCGCCGTGCCCATCGTGGGGGTGTTGCTGCCGCTCTGGCGGCTGGGCCAGATCGAGACGGCGGGCCTTCGGATCATGGCCAACGTGGCCGCGCCGTTCTACGTCGGGGCGCTGTTCTGCACCATCGCGCTCCTGCGTCGCGACATGGGCGCCGACGGCCCGCGCTGGGTGGTGATGACGCTGACGTTTGCCTGGTTGGCGGACACCGGCGGCTACTTCGCGGGGCGCTTCCTCGGCAAGCACAAGCTGTACGAGAAGGTCAGCCCCAAGAAGACCCGCGAAGGGTTCTACGGCTCGCTGGCCGGCGCCACGCTCGGAGCGGTGGTCGCGAGCCTGTGGTACTTGCCCAGCATCCCGATCACGCACGCCGTGCCGCTCGCAATCTTTGCCGGCGCCCTGGGGCAGATGGGCGACCTGGTCGAATCGCTGCTGAAGCGCTCGACGGGCATCAAAGACAGCGGGTGGATCGTGCCGGGGCACGGCGGGTTGCTCGACCGCGTCGACGCCCTGCTGATCGTCAGCCCGATCGTCTACCTCTACACCGCCTTCCGCTGAGCCTGACGGACGACACGCTAACGCGATGCGTTGACGAAAAATGGGCTGACCGCGATTTGGGCGCATGCGAGAAGATCGCGTTTGCCATGAGCGCTACCCCGTCACGCCCCGCCATCAACGAACCCGCTCCCTCGTCCCGTCGCCACGACGAAGAGGCCGTCTCGTCGCCCACCAACCTGCCCCCGGGGCAGCCCCGCTACGAGTTCTTCCACGTCGTCCAGCGCTACCTCGACAAGGCCGCGAAGCTCATCCAGCTGCCCGATTACATCCACCAGATCCTGAGCCAACCGAAGAACGAGATCATCTGCCACTTCCCGGTGAAGATGGACAGTGGGCAGGTGCGTCTCTTCAAGGGCTATCGCATCCAGCACTCGAACATCCTGGGCCCGTACAAGGGCGGCATGCGCTTCCACGAGAGCGCCAGCCTCGACGACTTCAAGGCGCTCGCCGCGCTCATGACCTGGAAGTGCTCGCTCATGGGCCTGCCGTTCGGCGGTGGCAAGGGCGGCATCAAGTTCAACCCGCGCACCGTGAGCCGCAACGAGCTGCAGCGCATCACGCGCCGCTTCTTCCACGCGCTCGGCGGCAACATCGGCCCGGACTACGACATCCCCGCGCCCGACATGGGCACCAACGCGCAAACCATGGCGTGGGCCATGGACACCTACATGAACACCGTCGGCATGGTGCAGAAGCAGGCCGTGCTGGGCGTGGTCACCGGCAAGCCCATCGCCAGCGGCGGCACCGTGGGGCGCGAAAAGGCCACCGGCCAGGGCCTGGTGTACTGCATCTTGGAGTGGGCCAAGCGCAACCACTTCGACCTCGAGGGCAAGAAGCTGTTGGTGCAGGGCTTTGGCAACGTGGGCTCACACACCGCCGTGCTGCTCAGCCACCTGGGTGTGTCGCTGGCCGCGGTGGGCGATCACACGGGCTATCTCTACAACCCCGAGGGGTTCAACGCCCACCGGCTGCAGAAGTACGTCGAGGAGAAGGGCAGCATTGCCGGTTACCCCAACGGCAAGGCCATCACGCGCGAAGAGTTCTTCTCGCTCCAAGGGGACATCTTCGTGCCGGCCGCCCTCGAGAACCAGATCGGGCCCGCCGAGGCCGAGGCGTTGAACGTGAAGCTGATCGCCGAGGGCGCGAATGGCCCCTGCAGTCCGGAAGGCGAGGCCGTGCTCTTGAAGAAGGGCATCGAGATCTTGCCCGACGTCCTGGCCAACGGCGGTGGCGTGACCGTCAGCTACTACGAGTGGGTGCAGAATCGCCGCAGCGAGTCGTGGGACCTGGCCGAGGTCGACCGGCGGCTGAAGGACGCGATGGAACACGCCTACAGCCGCGTGGTGCACGCGACCCGGCAGCACCAGACCGACTATCGCACCGCGTGCTATTGCGTGGCGCTCGAACGTCTGCAGCGCGTCTACGAAGAGCGCGAGATCTTCCCCTGAGCGCTCGCTGTCGAGGGCGGCGCCCGAACAGCGCTGCCCGCGGCCGGCCGGCCCCTTGGGCCCGCTCAGCCGCGGCGGACCTGGGCCCGCTCCACCCGCGGGTCGAGGTCCGGGCCGCGAGTTGACAGCTGGAAGTTCGCTCGACGATGCTCGGGGCTCGCGGTCCCATGGGAGTTCGCCCTTCGAGCTTGGTCGTCCTGGGCGCACTGACGCTGCTCTGCGAAGTCACGCCTGCGCGAGCGTACGAAGCCGAGGTGGCCGCGACCAGCGACGCGCAGTTCTACACACTGCGCTCGCCCTGGGGTGACCCCATCGTGCGGCGGCGCCGGTACACGCAGGCGCTCGCGCTCAGCGTGTACGACATCCAGGGTGACTTCGTGCCGTACGGGCCGCAGCTTGCGTTCCGGGCGCGGCTCCGGCTGGACGCAGACTTCGGCAAAGAGCGGTACGAAACCAATCCGCGCCAGCCCGGCACCTTCGTGCCCGATCTGGTGCAATCGCCCGTCGACGTGATGTACGCCTACCTCGAGGGTCGGAACTATCTCGGCGGCTGGGTGGGGTTCCGCGCGGGGCGCCAGTACGTCACCGACTCGCTCGGCTGGTGGTCGTTCGACGGTGGCCTGGTGCGGCTGACCACGCCCGCGTACTTCCAGCTGGAAGCGTATGCGGGCTTCGAACAACGCGGCGGCCTGCCCATGCTGCTCGGTACCGAGCGCTACGCGTCCGACGGCGTGTACCGCGGCAATCGTGACGAGCTGGAGCTGAACCAGGCACCCTATTTCCTCAGCGAGTCCCGGCTGGCGCCGGCGTTCGGCGTCGCGCTCGAGAGCGTCGGCGTGCACTTCGTTCACGGCAGGCTTTCGTACCGCAAGGTGATCAATCGAGACCGCGTGGTGGTGTCGCCGTTTCCCGATACCGGCGGCGGTTTTCAGCGGGTGGGCGGCGATCGCGTATCCAGCGAGCGGATCGGGTATTCGGTCCGCGCCACCGAGCCCACGCTGGGGGCCGCGCGGGGCAGCCTCGTCTACGATTTCTACAATCAGGTGGTGAGCGAACGCGCGCTCGCCCTGGACTGGTACACCACCGACCAGATCACCGTCGGAGCGGACTACGACTACTACTATCCGACGTTCGACGGCGACTCGATCTGGAACTGGTTCACCCACAGCGGGATGACCACGCTGCTCGGTCGGGGCGAGTGGCGGCCGTCCCGGCGCTTCGACCTGGCGCTCTCGAGCGGGGTGAAGGTGTTCGAGACCGAGGGGGACAGCGGCACCTACGGCACGGTCGAGCAGCAAGACCGCGATCCGGATCGCAGCGAGACGGGGCGGCTCTCGGATTGGGTGGTCAACCTCGCGGGTCGCCACCGCTGGTCCGACGGCAGCGCTGGCCTGCGCGGCGCGACTGAAACGGGGCGCCGAGGCCACCGGGTGGGGGGCGACGTCACGTTGAATCAGACCTTCGATCAAGGCCTGTACGACACGCTCGCGATCGTCTCGGTCTACGACTGGGAAGATGGGCTGCGACCCGACCGATCTGCGACCAGCTTCTCTTACGTCGCGGGCGGCGGCATCCGCCCATTCGACGAGACGCGGATTGGGCTCGAGTGGGAGCACAGCACCAACCGGCTCGTGGGGCAGCGCTACCGCCTGCTCGCCACCCTGGACCTCACGGTGCTCAAATGAGGGCGCTGTGGCTGCTTGCCCTGACGTGCGCCACCGCGCTTGCGCTGGGTCTGGGCCTGGACTTGGCGCGCGCTCAGAGCTCGCCTGCCAGGCCCGCGGCGCCGGCCGCACCCCAGGCCGTGGTGCGCGGTCTGGCGCCGTTGCCCGGGAATGCTCCGGTTCCTCTGGCGGATCGCCCTCCTGGGGCCGTTTCGGGGGACGGCGGCCCCAGCCCGGTGATCTTCCCGCCGCAGCAGCTCACGATCCGTTTCAACCACAAGAAGCACGTCAAAGAGCTGGGGCTGACCTGCACCACCTGCCACGACGCGGCCAAGACCAGCCAGGCCAGCAAAGACTCGCTCTTGCCTCGGCCCACGCGTTGCGACGCTTGCCACGGCAGCGATCATCGTGACCTCTCGGCGGTCACGACCGATGACGACGCGCTGATGGCTCAGTGCGGGTTCTGCCACCTTGGCTACAAGCCCGGGGACGGAAACCGCGTGGCGCGGATGGTGATGCCAGCGCCGAACCTGCGGATGAACCACGCGCTGCACGTTCGTCGCAACATTGCCTGCTCGCAGTGCCACGGCGCCGTCGAGAACATCGAGCTGGCGACACGCGATCAGCTGCCACGCATGAAGGGGTGCTTCGTCTGTCACCAGATGCCGGGCCCGGCGCGCGGGCAGGCCCGGGGCGAGTGCGTCACCTGCCATCTGACCGAGAAGGGCGCCGTGATGAAGACCCGGTTTTCCGCCGGCACCCTCCGGCCGCCTCAGTGGTTGCACGACGCGGGCCACGGCGCCGACTGGGTGCAGCGCCACAAACAGGTTGCCGGCAACGACAGCCAGCTGTGCGCCAGCTGTCATCAAGAGCGGTTCTGCACCGACTGCCACGACGGCCGGGTGCGCCCCCGCCAGATCCACCCGAACGACTGGATCAGCATGCATCCGGTTGCGGCCCGTCAGAACGACCCCAGCTGCACCAGTTGCCACCGCCAGCAGAGCTTCTGCGTCGGCTGTCACCAGCGCGCGGGCGTCTCGATGAGCGGGCCGTACGCCAACTTCGGGGGCCGCGGTCGCTTCCATCCGCCGCCCGAGGTCTGGTCGAACCCGCCGCGCTCGTCGCAGCACCACGCCTGGGAGGCGCAGCGCAACATCAACGCCTGCGCCAGCTGCCACGTCGAGCGAGACTGCGCGACGTGCCACGCGACCCCGGCGCGCGGTGGCCGCGGCTTCGGTCCCAAGACGGGGCCGGCTGGTCTGGGCGATTCGGGATTTGGCGGGCAGGGCGTGAACCCCCACCCCCGCAGCTTCCGCGACCGCTGCGCGGGCGCCCTGCGCCGAAACGCGCGTCCCTGCCTGGTTTGTCACGATCCCGCGGACTCCAAGCTGCAGGAGTGCCGTTGATGTCCCAGAATGGCACGCGACGGCTGAGGAATTTCGCGTACCGGGGCTCAATCCGCTTGCCGGAGTGTTCGGGTGGGGGGTATAGCGAGGCTCCGCCGGCGCCCTGTGTGCCGGTACCCCTTTTGCAGGAGGCCCCGAGTGAAGGAGCTCGTCCGCTATCTCTTGGAAAACATGTACTTGGACTTTCAGGGGGACATCTCCGTCGAGAAGGTGCGGGAGTTCCTCCGCGAGGACGACAGCCGCGAGGCGCGTGCCCTCTTGTCCAAAGTGATCGAGGAAAAGGGGATCGACGACCTCCTGATCACTCTGGCCGACTGCCTGAAGGATCACATCCGCACCGGCGTGAGCGAGTCCACCGTGCGCGAGCAGCTGCAGATGTACGCCGAGAGCTGATCGGCTCCATTCTCGCGCTCTTCGTTCTCGGCTGCGATCAAGGTACTCCCGAGCTCGACGCCTCGCAGGGGCCACCCCTCCGGGTCGTCGCCGCTCATCCCGAGCCCGGTGCAGGCACGGAGTGCGGCCTCGAGGCGCCGGACGACTGCGGTGTCCCCACCGAGACCACGCTCGAGCTGCGCTTCGACCGGTACTTGCTGCCGGCCACCGCCGTTCGACAGTCGATTTCGGTCTTCACCGGGAGCGAGGACCTGGGGGTGTTCGCGCAGCCGGAGTACGACGTGGTGGAGCGCGTCTTGGTCTACCGCCTGCCCGCCGGGGCCAAGCTCGAGCCGGGCACGCGGTACACCGTCGAGCTGCGGTCGCCGGCGACCGACGACGACTTCGGATTCAGGGCTTTCGACGGCGCCGTGCTGGGCGAGGGTGCCGTTCCGCTCACCTTCGACTTCCGAACGCGGAAGTCTGCGACGGTGCCGCCGGCGCCCCCCTCGCCGGTGTTCGGCGACACGTGCGCGCTGCTCGAAGCGCTGGCCCCGGGCATTCCCGAGAACAAGCGCGCCGGTTGCTCGAGCAACAGCTGCCACGGCGGCGAGAGCGCACGCATGGGCCTGCGCCTCGACAACGTCGAAGGCCTGGCGCAAACCGCCATCGACCGGGTCGCGCACCAGACCGAGAGTGGCGCGAACGCCGGCCAGACCCTCGAGAACCCGCCGCGCCTCGGGGTCAACATGCCAATCATCGATCGCGGGCGGCCCGAGAACAGCTACTTGATCTACAAGCTGCTGCGGAACCCCAGGAATTTCAGCGGAAACCCCGGCGTGGGCTGCTCGACCGTGCACCAGGTGGCGCTGCCGGCCGGGACTTGCCCCGAGCCCAGCGCGGCCGAGTCGGAACGCCTGGCCCGCTGGTTCGTGCGCGGGCTGCCGATGCCCCACAACGATCGCTCGGTGGACCTGCGCGGCCTGCAGGCCTTCATCCGGGATACGACCTTGAAAGTGGAGTGCGCCGACTGAGGTACTCTGCTCGCCGATGACGGCGTCGAACGCACCCACGGCGCTCACCGTGCTCACCCCCGCCGCGCGCGTGCCGCGACGTCTGCCCCGCATCGCGCTCTGGCTCTGGCTCGGCGCCATTGCCCTCAGCATTCCCAATCCGGCGAGTCGGGGCGGGCTCTTCGGTAGCCTGGACGGCTTGTGCAAGCTCGTCGCGGTGCTGGCGGCGTGCGGCCTGGGCGCCTGGGTCGAAGACAGGGTGTTCACTTACCTGGTCGGCCGCAACTCGGCCGTGCGCGTGGTCGCGGCCCTGGTGTCCCCGCTGGCCCTCTTGGCCGTCGGCATCGTGCTCGGCATGGTCCTCGGCCTGCTCGGGGTGGTGGGCGACGACGGTACCGCGGCGCTCTCGGCGGTGATGGGCGGGTTCTGGGCAGCCAGCGCGGCCACCGGCACGCTGGTGGTGGTGCTGATCGACGTCACGGTCAGCGCGCTGGTTCAGAGCCTGCGCGGACGCATTCAACTCGCCGTGCTGTCACTGGTCGCGATTGCGTCGGCGGCGGTGGCGGGGCTGAGCCTGGTCGTGATGAACACGCGCTCGGCCATCGAGACCCTGAGCCAGACCCGGGGTTTCGCCCTCGATCTGGGGCCCGAAGGCAAGCTGCAGGGCGAAGGCCTGGCAGAGGTGATGAAGAAGCCCGAGGTCGTGGCGTTGGTCTCGCTGCTGCTCTTGGTCGCCTTCGGGTTGATGGCGTTTCCCGCGGTGCTGTCGGCCTGCGGCAAGCTGGCCGATGCCGTGATGGAGCGGCTGCATCCGCTGAGCCAGGCGTTTGCGCAGCTGGGTCGCGGGGATCTCTCGGTGCGCGTCGAAGAGGGCGGCAGTCGGGACTTTCGCCAGCTTTCCCACGCCTTCAACCAAATGGCCTCTGATCTGACGCTGTCTCGCAACATGGAGCGCGCCTTCGGCAAGTACGTCAGCGGTCAGGTGCTCACCCGGATCCGCGAACAGCACGGCGAGGCCATGCTGCCGGCAGAGCTGCGCGAAGCCAGCGTGTTCTTCGCGGACGTTCGGGGCTTCACCAGCATGAGCGAGCGGCTCGAACCCGCGCAGGTGCTGGGGGTCTTGAATCGGTACTTCGAGCGGGTCGTGACCGTGATCGACGCGCACGAAGGCTATCTGGACAAGTTCATCGGCGACGCGGTGGTGGTGGTGTTCAACGGCCCCATCGACCAGGCCGACCACGCCGAGCGCGCCGCGCGGTGCGCGATTGCAGTCCAGCGCGAGGTGGCACGCCTGAACTCGGTGGGGGCGTTCCCCGAGGTCGGGGAGCTCGCCGTAGGGATTGGCGTCAGCACCGGGCCGCTGGTTGCGGGCAACCTGGGGAGCAGCGAGCACATGGAGTACACGGTGATCGGCGACACCGTGAACCTCGCGGCGCGGCTCACCTCGCAGGCGCCGGCCGGCGAGGTCTGGGTCAGCGCGCTCTGCGCCGAGCGGCTTCCTCCCGAGTTCCCCAAGCAGGCCCTGGCCCCGTTCAGCGTCAAAGGGAAGACCGCGCCGGTTCAGGCGTATCGCGTGTGGCCGCCGCCGGGTGCGAGCCTGCCGCCTCCGTCGATCGAGGCCGCCTCGACCCCCAGCTGAGGCGCCGAGGCCCCAGCCCCGCGCAGCGCCTGAGGCCTCCGCGCCACAGCGGATACCGCCGAAATCCTGCGAAATGGGCCTACTCGAGGCTGGCATGTCGGTTGCTGTAGGCGCCGCCAACGCCATGCAGACCCAAGCCACTTCCTTCCGCGCCCCCAAGAAGCCCGCCCCCCTGGCCGAGCTCCACCAAGAAGCTGCCTTCGTCGGCCGGCTCTTGGACGATCAGCCCAGCGCCTGGCGCGAGTTCAACGCGATCTACGCGGCGCCGCTCCACCGCGCCATTGGACGCATTCTGTCTCGCTTCGGTGCGGTCACTGGGTCCGACGACGTCCGCGAGGTGTACGCGAAGCTCTGCCTCTCGCTGATTGCTCGCGACAAGCAGAAGCTCCGCAGCTTCGATCCAACGCGCGGCGCCCGGCTCGGCAGCTGGCTGACCCGCATGGCCATGCAGGCCACTTACGACCACCTGCGGCGCATCAAACGAAGTCCGATCGACGCCCGGGCCGAGACCTTCGAGACTGCGTGTGAGCGGTCGGACCCGCACCAAGACCTGTGGGAGAGGGAGCGGGCGCAAATCGTCGCCAAAGTGCTGGCCGAGCTCTCTGACCGCGAGCGCGAGTTCTTCGCGCTCTACTTCGGGCAAGACCTGGACCCCGAGGTGATTGCCGCCCGCATGGGCATCAGCATCGCCACCGTCTACACCAAGCGCTACAAGCTGGAGCGCCGACTCGCCGAGCTGGTGGCCCAGCGCGCCATCGCCGCGTGATCAGGGCAGGGCCTGGTGCTTCTTCACGGCGGCGCTCACCGCCGTGCGCACCACCTGGTCGAGCATCTTCTGATCCGCCGCGTCCACCGTGTGGATGTATGGCAAGTGCACGAAGCCCGAGACCCGAGGCTTGCCGGCCGACTCGGTCATAATCCGGTAGAACAGGTTGTTGCAGACGAACCGCCCCGGGTCGTCCGAGTAGCCCACGGCGATACCGCTCTGGGTCAGCTCAGCGAAGATGGCCTCTTTCGGGAGCCCCGTGGAAAGCTCGGCCGGCCCGCCCCCGACGATGGCCTCGCCGCCGGCGATGTGCCCACGGTTGTCGGCGAACCCGCCCGAGAGCTCTGCCGAGTTCTTGGTGTTGTACGCGGTCGTCTCGAGATCGACCTCCGAGCGCCCCTGGCCGAAGCCGATCACGATGTCGGGGCTGCAGCGCGCGATGGCGCTGGCCGCGATGCCGGGGGCGGTGTCGTACTCTACGGGCAGGGTGAGCTTCATCACCGAGATCCCGGGGACGCTCTTCGGGTCGAAGCCGACAACCGCGCGCTCGGAGCTGTTGTCGTGGGTCGAGTCCGCGGGGAAGGGCTCGAAGCCGGTGAGCAACACGCGCGTGGTGTTGGGCTCGAACGTGCACGGCGGCTCTTCTTCGAACAAGCTGATGCGCGCCTGAGCTCGCGTGAAGCCACCCGCCGTGACGGTGAATCTGAGCCGGCTCGGCAGCGGGCAGATCTCCACCAGGTCGTCGGCCACGAAGCGGAACACGCTGCGGAAGTCGGTGTCCTCGCGGGTGGCCGCGCCCGACGCCAAGAGCGCGTCCAGACTGTCGGTCTGTTCGCTGCCGTTGCAGAAGTACCCGAGCGAAAATCCCTTCGGCGCGTCCTGGGCCTCGACCTCGAGCTGGGCGCCCGGTGCAAACACCTGCGACGGGGTGATCAGCACGTTCTGCGTGGCGCGGAACAACTCGACATAGTCCAGGCGCGCATCCACCTGGTCGTTCCAGGTCAGCTCGAGCTCTACCGCCCCGCTGGTCGCGTGGGTGAAGCGCAGCGGGACGTTGGCGTAGGTGAGCGCGCTGGGGAAGCTCGCCCAGGAAAGCGCCTTCTCTTCCAGGGTGGCGCCGCCGGGCGTCTTGACCTTGGCCGTGAACACCGGAAGGTCGCACGCGCTGCCGCTGCACGCCTTCTCGACCAACGCCCGCACGTTGAGCGTGAAGCGCCCGAGCCCAATGGTCTTCGAGGTGGCGCGGCAGGCCACGCCCGCGGCGTGGGCGCCCTGAGCGAAGCGCCGCGCTTCGGGCTGACTTGCCCCCGTGGTGGGCTTGCAGTCGAGCTCGGCCTCCCACACCTCGGCGTCGAGCGGGTGGCCGACGCCGTCGTACTTCCCGTCCATGAAGTCGCGGAACAGCCCGTCGGGTGCCGCGTCGCGTGGAGTGCGTGCCGCGACAGGGGCGCCCTCGGCAGAAGGATCTTCGCTGCCGCACCCGAAGAGCGTGAGCGCGAGCAAGGTCACGAAGCGAGCATGGCGCACAGCCAGCAGGTTACTGGACGCACGTGACACACTCAAGCAGCCCCGCCGACGATCCACATCCGATCGGTTCTCGTCAGGGCGACCTGCAGCGTCCGGCTCAGGAGCGAGGCGACCGGACCGGGGTCGAGGCGCGAGGGGCGCATCACGCCGCGGCCATCGGGGGCGGTGACCGGGGTGACGTGACCGGGGCGGGAGATTGTCGAAGATCGAAGACGCGTCCCTCTTAGCAACCGTCCGGCCCGACTTCCGGGCGGGGATGGCCGACGATCACGCCTTCGAGCCGGAACGCCGCACCCGCTCGACGGCCCAGAACACCGCCTCGGGCGTGGCTGGCGATGCCAGCTCGACCACGCCCGCCGCCCCAGCGCCGAACGCGGCGACCGCGTCGCGCAGCGCTTCGCGTGCGCTGATCGCGAGCATGAACGGTGGCTCACCCACCGCCTTGCTGCCGTACACCACGTCCGGCTCGCTCGCGCGCCCGAGCAGCGCCACGTTGAAGATCGGCGGACACTCACCCAGCCCGGGCAGCTTGTAGGTCGAGGCGTTTTCGGTTGCGAGGCGCCCGTCGGCATTCCACACCAGCTCTTCCAGCGTGAGCCAGCCCAGGCCCTGGACGAAGCCGCCCTCGATCTGCCCCCGGTCGACCAACGGCGAGAGCGAGTCCCCCACGTCGTGCAAGATGTCGACGCGGCGGACCGAGTACATCCCGGTGAAGCCGTCGACTTCGACCTCGGTGGCCGCGGCGCCGTAGGCGAAATAGTGGAACGGCTTGCCGGTGCCCGTGACCTTGTCGAATTGGATGCCCGGGGTCCGGTAGTACCCGGTGGCCAGGAGCGGCACCCGCTGGAAATGCGCCTGGTGGGCCACGTGCGAGAACGTGAGCGCGCGTTCGGGGCGGGACCGCGCAAACACACGCCCCTCGTCGAACACCAGCTCGTCTGGCGCCGCGCCCAGCTCCGGGGCGGCCACCTCGGCGAGTCGCGCGCGCAGGGTCTCGCACGCGACCTTCAGCGCGGCGCCGTTCAGATCGGCACCGCTCGAAGCCGCGGTCGCCGAGGTGTTCGGCACCTTGTCGGTCTGCGTCGGCATCATGCGCACCGCAGCCATCGGCACGCCCAGCGTGTGCGCGGCCACCTGCAGCATCTTGGTGTGGAGCCCCTGGCCCATCTCGGTGCCGCCGTGGTTCACCTGCACGCTGCCGTCGGCGTAAACCAGCACCAGCGCGCCCCCTTGGTTGAAGAAAGCCGTGGTGAACGAGATCCCGAACTTCACCGGGGTGATGGCCAGGCCGCGCTTGGCGTGGGGTGCACGCGAGTTGTGCTCGGCGATCTGTCGCCGGCGCTCGAAATAGTCGCACGAGGCTGTCAGCTCGCCCCAGATCCGCGGCATGCGGTCCGGGTCGCGCACCACCTGCCCGTACGGTGTGCAGTCGCCCTCGCGGTAGAAATTGCGCTCCCGCACCTGGTGCGGCTCGATGCCCAGGGTGCGCGCCACGCGATCGACGATCTCTTCGATCATGATCATGCCCTGGGGCCCGCCGAAGCCGCGAAAAGCGGTCATGCTGGTCTTGTGCGTGCGCACCACGCGGCCCACCAGCTCGACGTCGCGGATGCGGTAGGCGTTGTCGGAGTGGAACAGCGCGCGATAGACAATGGGCTCTGACAGATCCAGGCACCAACCGCCGTCGGCGAACAGCTGCATGCGCAGCGCCAGCAGCGTTCCTTGGGCGTCGAACCCGACCTCGAAGCGGCCCAAGACCGGGTGGCGCTTGCCGGTCAGGGTGGTGTCGTGCGCACGGCTCAGGCGCACGCGCGTCGGCCGGCCCGTCAGGCGCGCGCCCAGGGCTGCCACCGCCGCCCAGGCGTTGGCCTGGACCTCCTTCCCACCGAACGCGCCGCCCATCCGCAGGCACTGCACGGTGACGTCGTGTTTGCGAAGACCCAGCACGCGCGCCACGATCTCTTGCGTCTCGGAAGGATGCTGGGTCGACGAATGCACGAACACTCGGCCTTGTTCGTCGAGGTGTGCGATGGCCGACTGGGTCTCGAGATAGAAGTGCTCTTGCCCACCCACGAACAGCTCGCCGGTGAGCCGATGCGGCGCGCGCTCGAGACCAGCCGCGGCGTCCCCGCGCTGGAGCCGCAGCGGGTCGGTCAGGAATTGTTCCGCGGCGATCGCCGCCTCGAGGTCGAGGGTGGCCGGAAGCGGCTGGTAGTCCACGCGGACCGCCGCGGCCCCGCGCCGGGCCGACTCTTCGCTCTCGGCCAGGACCCACGCCACCGCCTGCCCGTGGAACATGACCTCCGAAGGGAACAGGGGCTCGTCCGGTCGGGCGGGGCCGATCTGGTTCTCTCCGGGCACGTCTGCCGGGCCGAGCACTCGGACCACGCCCGGTTCGGCGAGCGCTGCGCTCGGGTCCAGAGCCACCACGCGCGCGTGCGCGTGGGGCGCCGTCACCGGATGGGCGTGAAGCAGCCCTGGAAAGCGCCCGGCCAGGTCGTCGGTGTAGAGCGCCGAGCCCGTCACGTGATCGCACGCGCTCTCGTGAGCGATGGGTTTACCCAGAGAGGTCACGCGGCACCTCCCGAGGTGTCCGCCCAGAGCTTCTCGAGCAGACGCACGATCAGGGTCGAGCGATAGTCTGCGCTGCCGCGGTGATCGCCGATCGGGGAAAACGCGCGGGCCAAGATCGGCAGCGTGTGCTTCACCAGCTCGTGGCTCCACACCTGCCCGACCATGAACGCCTCGGCATCGCGGGCCCGCGCCGGCGTCGGCGCGACGCCGCCATACGCCAAGCGGGCCGCGCTGATCTTGCCGGCGCCGTCCACCCTCAGGGAGTAGCCGGCAGCCACCGTGCTGATGTCGTCGAGGACGCGCTTGCTGACCTTGTAGAAGCGCTGCACGTTCGGCAGGGGCAAGGGGATGGAAATCGCAGCCAGGATCTCGTCGGGCTTTCGGGCGGTCTGGCGGTAGCCCGTGAAGAAGTCGGACAGCGGCAGCGTGCGGGTTCCGCTCGGGCTGGCCAGCTCGACCTCGGCGTCCAGGGCCAAGAGCGCCGGCGGGCTGTCTCCGATCGGAGAGGCCGTCATCAGGTTTCCGCCCAGCGTTGCCCGGTTCCTGATCAGCCGTGACGAGAACAGCGGAAACAGCTGGGCCAGTAGCGGGACCGTCCCAGCCAGGTGCTGCTCGATCTGGGTCAGCGACAGGGCTGCGCCGATTCGGATCCGATCGGCACTTTGCTCGAACACCGCGAGCTCGGCGACGTTCTCGAGGGAAAGCAGGCTTCGGTGGCGGCGGTGCCGCTGGTTGACCTCGACGACCACGTCGGTCCCACCGGCCACGATCACCGCGCCGGGCTCTTCCGCGAGCAGGGTGAGCGCGCCCTGCAGCGTGCCGGGGCGCAGGAAGCGCCCCGCGCCCGAGCGGTGCTGCACCGGCTCGAGGGTCGGCGGTGCCAGCGCCAGCCGGCGACGGAATGGGTCGTCGTCGCCCGGCTGTCCCAGCCCCTCGGCCACCTCGCGGATGGGTCGGTAGCCCGTGCAGCGACACAGGTTGCCGGCAATCGCTTCCGGATCGACCTCGGTCCGGCCCGGTCGGTAGTACTCCGCGAACAAGCTGACCACGAACCCCGGCGTGCAGTATCCGCACTGAGAGCCGGCACGATCGATCATCGCGCGCTGAACGGGGTGAAGCTCGCCGCCTTGGGCTATCCCTTCGATGCTGACGATCTCGCGCCCCGCGCACGAACCCAGGAGCAGCAGGCAGGCGTTCACGGGCTGGTAGCGGGTATTCCCCCTTGCGTCGCGTTCGACCAGCGCCACCGCGCACGCCCCGCACTCACCCTCGGCGCAGCCCTCTTTGGTGCCAGTCATGCCCCGCCCTCGCAAGAAGGCGAGCAGGGTGGTGTTGGGATCGAAGTCAGCGACTTCGACGGGTGCGTCGTTCAGCGTGAAGCGGATCGCCATGCCAGCGGGCCCGAGGTTACCACGGCAACCTCAGCCGCAGGCCAGCACCGCCGCGCGAAGCTCGACGCTCTTGTCGGCGGAGGCCAGGTGGACCGCGAGCACTCTGCCCGAGCGAAACGCCAGTGCTCCGGGTGCATCCAAGATGGCCGCACCCTGGGCGAGCTCGATGGGCACCCCCTGCGGCCGGAGCGAGTCGTCCAGCGTGCGGGCCAGCACTCGGCGCGCACCGGGAGGCCCCTCGAGCCAGTGGAGCAAGAAGCCGTTCGCCAGCGCCACGATCACCGGCGAGACGGCCTCGGCCGCGGCCCCCTGGAGCGGCACGAGCTCGCGCGAGGTAGTGGGCGCTTTCCCGCGCGGGGCCGACGCGATGCGCAGGTGCCACGCCTCGCCGGTGCCGCGCGCGGCGAACACGACCACGACGTGCTTGTCGTTTGCCGCCATGCTGGGCGGGCCGACCTCGCGCGCGCCGGCATCTACCCGCCCGAGATCGCCGTCGGCCGTCC
Organism: Polyangiaceae bacterium; assembly: GCA_023150915.1. Taxonomy (GTDB): domain Bacteria; phylum Myxococcota_A; class Polyangia; order Polyangiales; family Polyangiaceae; genus JADJKB01. The sequence goes on along the minus strand of JAKLKA010000010.1, from coordinate 27,636 downwards.
CCGACTTGGTGAGCCAGCCGGCAAGGACGTCGCCGCTGCCGCGCCCGCTGCGGAAGGAGATGCCGTAGCCGTCGCGATCGGTGATCGCGAACGACGGCTCGCTGATGCCCTCGAAGCGTGCGCCCGGCCAGATCACCGTGGGCGCGGCCGGCTCGTTCAGGCGAACGAATCCGAAGTAGCTCGTCCCGACTCGCAACGGCGGGCTTGCCGCGATGGTGCGCAGGGTCTGGATGCGGGAATCGTCGCGATCGACCGCAAAGGCGACCGGGGCGCGATCGGTCAAGGGCGTGACGCGGAACACCGGCCCGGTCAGCTCTTCCGAATACCGCGGTTCGACCGAGAGATCGTCGAGGTTCACGATGGCGCCCTCGGCGTGGTTGCGGCCCGAAGCGTAGCCGATGGCCACGCGGTTCAAGCCCGGCGCCGTGGTCGCCATCACGGGCACGGTCGGCATGGCGGGGCCTGCAATGCGCCGCGGGACGGTCACCAGCCGACAGCCTCCGAGGGGGGGCGGGCTCGCCGGTGGTGCCGCGGGCCGGGCCGTGGCCGGAGCTGCCGCCGTGTTCGGCGGGGTGACCGGCTCGGGCGCTCGGGGCGTGTTCAGGGGGCGGGCCGCGACCACCGGCCCCGAAGCGGACGGCTCGCGATCGGTCTGTCGCAACGTGGTCGCGATCATGATCACCAGCATGCCGAGGACGAGCGCTGCGAAGACGCCAATCGCCGCCGAGATCGCCCGGGGGCTCGACAGCCCGAGGTAGCGGCCCGCGAGCTCGAGGGGTGACGGCAGGCGGTCGGTGCGCGCAGGGGGAAGCGAGCTGTGCGATCGCGAGGACGGGCGCGCGACCCTCGGCACGACCGGGGTCGGTTGCGGTGCAGCCGCCGGGGGCGGCGGAGTGGACGCGGTGAGCGGCGGAGGGGTGTGCGACGGCGAAGGCTCGAGCTTGGGCCGTGCAGGCACCTGCAGCGGGAACTCGCGGGTCTCGTCTGCCTTCGCGGGCTCGGGGGGCAACGGGCGGGAGCGCTTCTTCTTCGGGCGGACGGGCGGGGTCGGGGTCTCGGCCGAGGCCGCCGACAGGTCCGGCGCCGACGGCATGCGGGGCGGGGGCGGGAGCGAAGAGATGCGCGGCGGTGGGGCCGGAGGTGGAAGCGACGGAGGTCGTGCCGGCGGCGGCGGGAGCGGCGGCGGCAGCGACGGTGCCCGGGCGGCCCTCGGCGGCGGCGGCAGCGGCGGCGGAACGGACGGCAGGCGCGGCGGCGGCCCGGGATCGGAGAGCCGACGCACCGGCGTGGGTGCGTGGTCGCCCGAGTCTTCGCGCCGACTGTGCGGTGCTCGCACGGGCTTGGGGGGTGGGGTCGCCCACGCACGCAGCGAAGGCTTCGGCGGCGGGTCGGTTCGAGTCGGCGCTGCCACGGGCACGGGCAGCGCCTTGCGGAGCGTAGCGGGCTCGCCCAGGTCGCGCGGCAGCGTGATGGTCCCTGTCATCTCGAAGCGAGGAAGCTTGGAATCGAACAAGCCGGCGGGCAGGCGCCGCTCCACCGTCTGAATGCTGTCCTCGATGTCGTCGTCCGTGAGCGCATCGAGCCCAAGGTGTTCTTCGGTCGGCAAGTCGTCGTCCGAAAGCACCTCTGGAGGCGTGCTGCCGCGGGGCCGGCGGGTGCTCATCCTTGCTCCACCGGGTCGACCATCAGTGCGGCGGCCTCGGGCGAGAGCTCGCCCGAGAGCACCCGGGCCACGCGCGGGTCGTCCAGCGCGCGCAGGTGCCTGGCCGCCTTTCCGTGCCGAATCGCCACCAGCTCGGCCACGATGCTCACCGCGATCTCTTCCGGCGAGACCGCGCCAATGTCGAGCCCTACCGGCGCAAACACTCGGTCCAGCGGCGGCAGGTCGCCCCGGCTGGCGATGCGCTGCAAGATGCGCAGCACCTTGCGACGGCTGCCGATCAGGCCCAGGTAGCGGTGGGGAAGGCGAGCGAAGGTGTCGAGGGCTTCCTCGTCCAGCCGGTGATCGTAGGTGACGATCAACACCCAATCTTCTGCTCGCGGTGCGATGCGGGCGGCGGCCTCTCGCGGCTCGGCGAGCACCAGCTCGCAGTCGGGGAACCGCTCTCGGTTGGCCAGCTCTTCGCGATCATCGACCACGCTCACGGCGAAGCCCACGCGTCGAGCGAGCTCGGCGGTCGGCTTGGCCACGTGCCCCGCGCCGAAGACGAGCAGGCGCTGCTCGGCTTCGACAGGCTCGACGAAGATCTCCATCCGGCCCCCACAGCACATTCCCAGGTCGCGGGCGAGGTCGTAGACCACCAGCTCGGGGCGACCGTGCTGCCGACATTGCCCCAGGGCGTCGAGCACGGCGCGCTCGACGGCGCCACCCCCCACCGTGCCGGTGGTCGCGCCATCGGGCGCGAGCAAGAGCCGCGCGCCGGGCTGCTGCGGAACCGAGCCCGACACCCGCACGACCGTGGCCAGCGCGCCACGTCGACCGCTGGTCAGCACGTGGAGCAGCGCTCGGGTGACGTCTCGCATGGCGGTTCGGCGCCGGCCCCGCGGGGGGCTCGAACGTGCCTCAGAGGGTACGATCGCCGCCACAGGCGCGTCACGCCCCGACGCGCAGGTCTGCCCCGGGATTCGGCCGGTGCTGGACCGCACACTCAGTTGGCTGTAGCCTGGAATCACCCTGATTTCTCAGGTTCCACATGCCATCTCGGGTGTCATCGAAGTTGGCGCCCGGGGAGCTCCCGTACGTTCTCGAGGGGCCCCTGGGCGAAGGCGCTCGAGCCAGCGTCTGGGCGGCCCGCGACCCGAGCGGCCGGCCGCTGGCGATCAAGGTCAGCGCGCGCGCCCAGGACCACGAGCTGTGGCTCGAGGCCGAGCGCCTGCTCTTCGCCAGCTCGCGCGTGCTCCCGGGCCTGGTCGACGTCGGCCGGGTCCCGAGGGGGCTGCCCGAGCTTGCCGACCGGGTGGGCCACGCCTGGCTTGCGCTCGAACGCGCACCCGGGCGCGCGATCGAGCCGAAGGCGTTGCGCGAGGCCGAACGCGTCGCCATCGCGCTCGCGGTGGCGCGCGACGTCGGCGAAGCGCTCGACGATCTGCACCAGTCGGGGCTGGCGCACGGCGACGTCAAGCCGGCCAACGTGGTGCTTGCGCGCGGCGCCGCTCGGCTCGTGGATCTGGGCCTTGCTGCGTCGAGCGACGAAGACGTGCCGCGGGGCGCCACCCCTCGCTATCTGCCGCCCGAGCTCGGCGCGGGCAGCGCGCTGGGTGACGCGCGAGCTCGAGACTTGTTCGCGCTCGGGGTCACCCTGGCCGAGATCGCCAGCGCCGAGGTCGCGCGCGCGGCCGAGCCCGCAGGCGCAGCTCGGAGCGCCCTCCTCCCCGCGCCGGTCGCTGCGATCGTCGCTGCCCTGCTGTCCCCGGCGGCTGGCGCCCGCCCCAGCGCAGCGTGGGTCAGAAGGCGCGCGCTGCTCGCGCTTGGCCGCGAAGAACCGCCGGACGAAGCCGTGCTGCGGCGACAGCGCGCCGTAGAGCGCGCCTATCTGGCCCTTCGCCGGCGAGAGATCGCCGCCAGCGCCTGCAGCCAGACGGTGCACGTCGACGTCGCCGGGGTTCCGGCCCAGTGGCTCGAGCGTGCCATCGCGCTCACTCGGAAGCTGGCGACCCTGCGCGGTGCGAAGGCGGGCGGCGCGCCCGTGCGCTTCGCCGATCTCGATGCGTTCGGCCGAGCGCGGTTGCTCGTCCGATGGGTGGGCCCGGCCGCGTCGCGCTGGCCCGCCCTCGGCGCTGCTGGGGACGCCGAGCTCGTGGGCCGGGCGCTCGCGCTGTGCTCCGGCGCCGAGCTTCAGGCTTTCACCTTCGGAGCATTGGAGAGCGGTGCGCGCACCGCGACCACGTTGCCCACCGGCGTGATCGAGATCGCCCTCGCGCTGGGACGAGGGGCGGCCGACGCGCCGCTTCTCGACGCTGCAGAACGCGTGGTGCTGGATGCCCCGCACCCGCCGCTGAGTGTCGCGCTCGGTCACGCGCTTTGCTTGCGCGGCGAGCTTGGTCGCGCGCTGTCGATCTTGCGGCAGGCGGGCACTCCCGAGGCGCGGGTCGAGGCTGCCGAGGTCGCACGGCGCTCGGGGGACGTCGAGGGCGCGACCCAGCTGGCAGGGGCCAGCCTGGACGGGCCCGCCGAGCGCGCCCGCGCCATTCTTGCTCGGCTGGCACTGGACGGGGGAGACGTGGCGCGGTGCCGTGCCCTCTTGGGCGACGCCAGCGAGACCGTGGCCGCCATCGAGGTCCGGGCCCTCCTTGCGCTCGGCGAAGGGCGGCGGGCCGATGCGCTGGGGCTGGTGGATCAGGGGCTGTCTCTCGCGGTGGATGCGGAAGAACGGGCGCGTCTCGAGGCGACTCGCGGCGGCGCCCACCACGCGGCCGGGCAGGCCGAGGCCGCGCTCGCGTGCTTCCGTCGCGCCACCGAGCTGGCGACACGCGCCGGGGCCGTGCTGGAAGAAGCGACCTATTCCACCGGGCTCGCGGCGGCTGCGACCGACGTGGGCCGACTCGCCGAAGCGCTCGAGGCCGCGCGGCGCGCGGTGCTCTTGTTCGAGCATCTCGGGCGGCCCGGGGACGCGGCGCGGGCCGCGCTGGCCCGCACGGCGGCGTATTCTGCGGCGGGGGCCGTCGCCGAGACCTCCGACGCTGCCCACGATGCGCTTGCTCGAGCTCGAGCTGCCGACGACTCGCGGTGTGCGGCGTACGTGCACCTGGCGCTGGCCGACGTGCTGCCCCTCTCGTCGCTCGACGGTGCAGAACACGCCGACCGGGCGCTGTCACTGGTCTCGGAGCCAGACGACCGCCTGCGCGCCGAGGCGCGGCGCCTGATCCGGGGCCGCCCGGTCGATCTGGCGGAGCTGGACGCGGCGAGCAGAGGCCCCGAGGTCGCGATCGACGCGCGCGTGGAGTGGTGGGGCGCCCGCGCCTGGCAGGCAGCACGTTCGGCTGTACCGACGCGTGCAGACGCCATCTTGGTCGAGCTTGCGGCCCTTGCCCCGTTGCAGGTGCCCACCAGCGTGCGCGGGCCGGCGTTTGCCGCTGCCGCACGCCTGGCCGAGCGCATGGGTGACGGCGAGCGGGCGCGCCGGTTCGCTGCCATCGCGAAGACCGCCGCCGCCGAGCTCTCGGAACATGCCCCGCCCGAGTTGAGCCAAGCCGTGCGCGCCCTGCCGTGGCTCGATCAGCTCGCGCTCCCGTCCGACAACCGCGTCTCGTCCGAGCAGGTGACGGACGTCGAATCGCTGGTCTACGCCCTTGGTCGCCGCGACCGGTTGCGGCCGCTGCTGGAACAAGTGCTCGATGCGTTGATCACCTGGACCGGCGTGGAACGCGGGCTTCTGCTCTTGCGGGCCCCCGGGGGCAAGCTGGTGCCTCGGGCCGCCAGGAACCTGGCCAAGCGCGATCTGTCTGCCGATCAGCTCGCGCTCTCGAACACCCTGGCAGAGCGTGCTCTGGCGCTCGCAGAGCCGGTGGTGGCCGTCGACGCGGCGGGAGAGCTGCCGGAGCTTCACCAGAGCGTCCACGCGCTCAAGCTGCGGAGCGTTCTGGCGGTGCCGCTGCTCGCCCATGGTGAAGCCCTGGGTGTGGTCTACCTCGACGACCGCATGCGACGCGGTGCCTTTGGCCCCGCCGAGCTGGCTTGGGTCCGGCTCTTGGGCGCGCTCGCGGCGGTCGCCATCGCCGACGCACGCGATCGGGTCCTCTTGAGGCGCGCGGCTCGGCGCGCGAACCGCGCCGAGGGGCGCCTGGCCGAAGAGCTGGCAGCGCGCGAGGCCGCGCTCGACGTTGCCGAGCACGAGCTCGCGCGAGCTCGCGCCCGGGACACACGCTTCGAATACGCCCAGATCGTCGGCGAAAGCGACGTGCTGCGGAGCCTTCTGCGCACGCTCGATCGCGTCAGCCTCTCGGACGTCCCGGTCTTGATCGCGGGCGAGAGCGGCAGTGGAAAAGAGCTGGTGGCGCGCGCCATCCACGAGCACAGCGCGCGCGCGCGCCAGCGCTTCGTCAGCGAGAACTGCGGGGCCATTCCCGAACCTCTGCTCGAATCCACCCTGTTCGGTCACGTGCGCGGGGCGTTCACCGGCGCGTCGCGGGCGCGTGCCGGGTTGTTCGAGGTCGCCGATGGGGGAACGCTCTTCTTGGACGAGATCGCCGAGATGAGCCTGGGCATGCAGACCAAGCTGCTGCGCGTGCTCGAAGACGGCGAGGTGCACGCGCTCGGGTCCGAGCGTCCCCGCCGAGTGGACGTGCGGGTCATCGGCGCCACGCACCGCGATCTGGAAGAGCGAGTCGCCGCCGGTCAGTTCCGGCAAGACCTGCTCTATCGGCTCAACGTCATCCGCCTCGAGGTGCCCAGTCTCAGGCAGCGCCGCGGTGACATTCCGCTCTTGGTGCGCCACTTCTTGGGCAAGCACGCCGGCGGCAGGTCGGTGCGCATCAGTCGCGAAGCCATCGACCGCCTGACCGCGTTCTCTTGGCCTGGGAACATCCGGCAGCTCGAGAACGAGATCCGCCGAGCGCTGGTGCTCGCGGACGAGGTGATCGAGCCGGGCCATCTTTCGCCCGACGTGGCGGCGGGGGGGGCCGGTCGGGTGCGCTCGGAGAACGAGCTGGATCTGCGCGCTCGCGTCGACGAGCTCGAGCACGCGCTGGTCGAAAAGGCACTGGCGAAGACCGCCGGCAACCAGACGCGTGCCGCCGAGCTGCTGGGGCTTTCGCGCTTTGGTTTGCAGAAGATGATGAAACGCTTGGGTGTTGGCCAGGCTTCGAAACCTGGACGGCGGACGCCGGCAGGACTAGTCAGGCCGCGATGACGTGCCTCGTCCCGGCTCGTCCCGTGCTCAAGTGGGCCGGGGGCAAGACCCAGCTCTTGCCCCAGATCCTCGAGCGCTTGCCGGCGCGCATCGAGACCTTCTTCGAACCCTTCGTGGGGGGCGCGGCGGTGTTCTTCGCCTTGGCCGCCGAGGGGCGGTTTCAGCGGGCGGTGCTCGCGGACCGCAATCCCGATCTGGTGGCCGTGTATCGCGCGCTGCAGGCCGACGCCGAAGCGGTGATCGACGAGCTTTTGCAGATGCGCCACTCCGAGGCCGAGTACTACCGAATTCGAGGGCTTTCCCCCCGGCGCGTCGCTCAGCGGGCGGCGCGGGTGATCTACCTGAACAAGACGGGCTACAACGGCCTTTACCGCGTGAACCGCTCGGGGCAGTTCAACGTGCCGTTCGGTCGCTACAAGAAGCCGAACATCTGCGACGCCGAGAACCTGCGCGCCGCTGCCCGGGTGCTGGAAGGCGTCGAGATCGTCGAGGCAGACTTCGAAGAGGTGTGTGCGCGCGCGCGCCCCGGCGACGCGGTGTATCTGGACCCGCCCTACGTGCCGCTGTCGAAGACCGCGAACTTCACCGCCTATGCGCGTCACCCCTTCGGGCCCAGCGAGCACGAGCGCCTGGCGCGAGCGTTCGCCGAGCTCGAGCGCCGGCGGGTGGCCGCCGTGCTTTCCAACTCGGACACGCCCGAGACTCGGGCGCTCTACCGGGGGTTTCGCGCCAAGAAGGTGCAAGTGTCGCGCGCCATCAACTCGCGCCCCACCGCGCGTGGTCCGATCGACGAGCTTCTGGTGGTCGCAGAACGGCTCAAGCGGCCACGTTCTCGAGCTTCGTGAACAGCGCCCCCAGCTCGGGTCGGGCCCTCAGCGGGGAGCAGAAGCGCGTCGCCAGCTCGAGCAACTCGGTCTCGATGCCATCTGCCCGCTCGCCCAGCTCGCGAAGCTGACGGTTGCCCTCGGCGACCTCTTTCTCGATGCTCTCTTCCTTGGTGGCCAGCGCGCCGCGCAAGGTCTGGATCTGGAACTCGAGGTCGCTGACCTCGGCGCGCTTCGCCTCGGCGGTCTGCGTGGCCTGCTGCAGCGTGCGCTTGGCGGCGAGCCAGGCATCTACCAGGTCGGCCAGCACGCGATAGGCCGAGGACAGCTGCGCGTAGGGCTCCATGAACCCCGAGCGGCCCTCCCAGTAGACGACCTTCTCGTGCGCTGCCAGGAAGTCCTCTGTGAAGCGCGAGACCTCGGCGGTCTGAACGGCGATGGTCGAGTCGGCGGCCTTGGCGTCTTCGCGCGCGCGGCTGGCGTCGACACCCAGGGCGTGAACCGCGTGCCCCAGCCGCTGGCGGCCTTCGCGACCGCGGGCCTCGGCGGCCTCGAGCTGAAGCTGCACCTCCGAGCTCGAGGCCCCGACCTCGGCGAGCTCACCCAGCTTGGACTTGATCTGGGACAGCATCTGCACCATGTCGGGCGGCCGATTCTGGGGGTAGGCGCGCATCAGCATCAGCTCGAACACCTCGAGCCGGCGCTTCCAGCGGTCGACGGCGGTGCGCTCCGAGGTCGATGGAACGTGGGAGCTGACCACGTCGTCCGATGCCTCGACCGGTGCCTGCACCCCCAGGGCGGCGGCGATGGCCCCGAGGTCGTTGTGCACCTTGTGGGCGTCCACCGGTCGGTCCGACGGGTCTTTGGCGAGCAGCTCGTGCACCAGCTCGTCCAGCTCTTCCGGCAAGCTGGGGTCGAACTGCCGCATCGACGGCGGCGCCTCTTTCATGTGCTTCAGGAACCAGGTCGCGACGTCGTGGGCCTGGAAAGGCAGGCGCCCCACGAACATCTCGAAAGCCATGATCCCCAGCGCGTACAGGTCGGCAGCCGGCCCAGCCTCCGTCGAGGTGATGCGCTCCGGCGCCATGTATTGGGGCGTGCCGAAGACCTCGCCCGAGCCGGTCAGCCGGACGTCTTGCATCGAGCGGGCGATGCCGAAGTCGAGCAACTTCACGACCTCGGAGCCGTCCGGCACCCGCGCCAAGAAGATGTTCTCGGGCTTCAGGTCACGGTGAATGACCTCGAGATCGTGGGCGCGGGCCAGGGCGCGGGCCACCTGGATCAAGATGCGCAGCGTGCGCTCGACCGGCACCTTGCCGTGCTCGATCACGTCGGCCAGGGTCTCGCCCTCCAGCAGCTCCATCACCAGGTACAAGCTGCCGTCGCCGGTCTCGCCCTGCTCCAGGATCTCGATGATGTTGGGGTGAGCGATCTTCTGGGCGGCCTTGGCTTCGCGCCGGAAGCGCTCTTGGATGACCGAGTTCTTGGCGAGCGCCGGGTTCATGATCTTGATCGCCACGTGGCGATCGCTCACCCGATGCTTGGCCCGGTAGACGGTGGCCATCCCGCCCTCGCCGATCACGTCTTCGAGCACGTATCGCCCGGCAACCGTCGTTCCGATGCGCGGATCCTGGATCTCGACCAGCACCGCGCCGTCCACGAAACACGTGGTCTTGTCGGTCGGGTACTTCAGCTTGCACTGCGGGCAGGCTTTCATGGGGGCCGGGGGCGAGCGCTATCCTCTGCCAGGGTCGGGCCTCTTGGAAGGGCCTCGCAGAAACCCTGCCAGATCCGGCCCAACCAGGCATTTTTCCGTCCGGGCGCTCGCGTGCTAAGGGGGTGGGCAGCGTCCGGCAGCGGCCCGGCCGTCCGAAAGCGATGACCCAGGACAAGAGCGGCCTCACCGTGCGGATCCCGAAACCCGGGGACGACCAACCGCGCCTCTCGCGGGTGGCGGCGATCGCCGTGGTGGGGTTTGCCATCGGCGTTTTGTGGCCGCGCCTGGCGGGCATCAAGTTGGTGCCCAACGCTCCGGTCGAGAGCGAGCCCGCCGCCGCGGCCAGCGGCGACGAGGCAAAGCCCGCGGCGCCGGCTGGCAGCGCCGCGCCGCCGCCTGCGGCGAAGGTCGCGCCCGCCGGCGAGCCAGCTCCGGCCGCCGAGCCCTCCGATCGGCTCGACGTCTCGGAAGCCAAGGTCACCAGCTGTCGCGACGCCAAGGGTGGGCGGCGCGACAAGTGCGACGCAATTGCCGTCGACGGTCTGATGCGCCCGAAGGTCTTGGCGCTCGCGACCTGCCCCGCTGCAGAGGGTGTGCAGGGCAAGCTGTCCCTGGGCATCGAGCTGGATTTCGACAGCGGCAAGGCGACCGACGTGCTGAAGGGCAAGAGCACCAACCTGCCCGACGCCACCGCCGACGCGCTGATTGCGTGCGCCAAGAAAGAGTTTCAGACGCTGTCCCTCTCGGACGTCAAGCACGAGCACACGAAGTACACCGTCTTCACCATCGTGGAGCTGAAGCCCCCGGGGCAGAAGCCTGCCGAGGACAAGGGCCCGAAAGAAGTGGCGACCGCCAGCGGGCGAGCCAGTGTCACGTGGGAAGTGGCGATCGTGCGCGATCAGCCCAAGGACGGCGAAATCGTGGCGCGTTTGATGCGCGGCACGCGCGTCGTGGTCACCGGGCGCGACGGCGACTGGTACCGCATCAAGTACGACGCCAAGGGCGCCGAAGCGTGGGTCTTCCGCACCGCCATCGGCATGTGAGCCGCGGCCTCGATGCGGTCGTGCTAGGCTTGCCCGGTTGACTGGCGGCGGCGATTCCGACGACCTCCCTGGCGTGTCCGGAGGCGAGCCTCAGGGCGACGACGTGGTCGTCCTCGGCTCCGAGCTGCCCGGCGGCCGGGGCGTGGGCGTGGTCCGGTTGCGCGAGGGCAACGTCGAGCTCGGTCGCGTCCAGCCCATGGAGGAGGGGAAGCCGATCGTGGGTGAGGTCGTCAAGCTGACCCCCCGGGCCGACTCACCTCGGATCTGCGACGTCGAGGTTCAGTACACGCCGAAGCACGCCGCCCGCCGCCCGCCCGCCACGTCCGACCCGGCCTCACCGCGCGAGCGCAGCGGGCCGCCTCAGGTTGCCACCGACGACTATCGGCGCAACTGGGACCTGATCTGGGCGCAGAAGAAGGGCCTTCCGAGCTGAGCGGGCCCGCTTTGCGGGGCGCGCACGCCACCGCTCGAGCGCGCCCTCCGCTCCGCGCCGCGGATCACCGCCGGCGGCGACGCCAGAGCGAGACCCCGAGCGCGCCCAAGAGGCCGAGCAACGCCGCCGGCCAGGCTGCCGTCGCAGCCGGAGCGCGGCAGCCGCAGCCGCCGTCGTCGTCCGAATCGGTGGTCCCGCCCGAGGGCAGCTTCCCACCGGTGCCACCCCCGGCGTCGGTGCCCGCGTCGTTCGCGGCGCCGCCCGTTCCGGCCTCGGGCAGCACGCACTGCCCTGCCACGCACTTCTTCGGTGGGAAGCAGACCGGCGTGCACTGGGCGGGGACGCACGCTCCCGTCTTGGCGTCACACTCTTCACCGGTGGCGCACGTGACGCCCTCGCACAGCGGGACGCAGCCCTTTGCCGAGTCGCACTTCTGGCCTTGCGGGCAGGTCACGCCCGAGCAGAGCCCGACGCAGGCTCCGGTCGTGTCGCAGTGCTCACCGGTCTGGCAGGTCTTGCCCTTGCACGCGGGCGGCACGCAGTCCTTGCTTCCGGTCTTGTCGCAGATCTCGCCGGCGCTGCAGCCGATGTCACCGGCGTAGCAACTGCACGGCGCCTTGCACTCGCCCAGCGAGCATTGCTTGGGCGGTGGGCATTGCACCCCAGCACACAGGTCGACGCACTTTCCGTCCTTGCACGACTGGCCGAACGGGCACACCACGCCGTCGCACGCCGGCTTGCACTTCTTGCTGGTGGCGTCGCACACCGAGCCGGGCGGACAACCGCCGGTGGTGCAGTCGTCGGGCACGCAGATCGCGCCCTGGTCCGTGGTCTGACAGGTCGATCCGATGGGGCAGTTGCCGATCTCGCCGGCCTTGCAGGGCGGAACGCAGATGCTCGCGTTGCAGAACAGCCCCGAGGGGCACGCGCCGGGCTTGCCGTCGCAGTCCAGGTCTGCCGACGAATCGCAGGGCTCGGGCGCACCCGGGTAGGTCTTGGCGTCGGCGTCGTTGCAGTCACAGGGCTGCGTGGCGCCGGGGCACTTGCAGTCGACGAAGCCGTCCTTGTCGGCGTCGGGGCACACCCCGGTGCCCTGCTCGGTGAGCCCCGCCACGGCATCGACCTCGCCCTCTTGGGAGTGGTACGAGCACGCCGGGAACTCTTTTCCGTCGTAGCCGGCGACGATCGAGGCGTAGCGGAAGGTGATGCCGCAGGGTAACCCGTGGACCTGGGTGAACGAGTCGTCTTCGACCGCGTAATTCGCGGTGTCCCCGCAGGCTGCCCAGGTCGGGTTCCCCGGCGACGGGGGGCGGGTGGTGAACCAGCCGTGGGTGAAGATCTGCTGCAGCACGGCCCGGTTCCACTTCTGCGGATCGGTGCCGGTGGTGGCCGGATCTTCCACGGCGTCTTTCGCCAGCGGGTTGTCGGTCAGATAGACCGTGTACTCGATGGACTCGCAGGGCTGCGGGCCGTGATCGTTCTGGGCGAAGATGGCCACCTTGTTGGACGGACCACCGAGGTCGAAGACCAGGCCCTCCCACGGGAAGTAGTGGCCGGGGGTGCCGTCGGGTACGCAGTTCGACGTGGCGCGGTTCGGGCAGCCGTTGGTCAGAGTGTGATCCAGCAGCCGGCAGGGATGCCACCACAGGTGGTCGAGCTTCTCCAGGTACTTGGTGGCGTTCGCCACGGTGTTGGTCACGCTGCCGTTGCACGAGTACGCGCCCGGGCAATCGTAGGGCGGCGTCGACTCGCCAGCGCAGCCGGTGTGGCTGGTGGTGTCGCAGCCCGGCCAGTTGTTGAAGAACTTGGCAAACAGCGGCAGCTGTGGCCCCGTGAGCCCGTTCTTGTCCTTGAAGATGTCGTGGACCACGCCGCCGGCGCTCTGGACGGCGTTGATGCAGGCCAGAGGCGACGCCGGCGGGTTGGCGTCGCACGCGCCGGTCGCCGCTTCAGCAGCGAGCGCGGTGGTGAGGGCGCCGACAGCCAGTCCGAACGACACTGTCGCTTTGATGTTCATTTCGGAAAACCTCCGCCCGCCGGGCCGGTGAACCCTGTTGACGGTCGGAGCATATCGCGGGCGTCGGGGCGCGGCGAGAGCCGCGTTTCGCCGGCCTCGGGTGATCCCGCCCCGCGGCTAGAACGCGTCGATCAGCACCCGCGCCTTGGTCTTCGCGATGACATAGGTGGCGTCCACCCCCTCGGCGCGGGCATAGTGGATGCTCTGCCCGCGCCACGAGTCCCCCGCGCCGATGCGGAAGCTCTTCGGGCCGTCGACCGTGCGCTCGATGCGCACGATCACCTCGGGCGCCTCGAGGCCTTGGCCTGGCTTGGCCGGCCCGAGCGCGATCGCCGCGTCGGCGCGGAGAGCGATCAGGGTGTCGGAAATCTCGGCCACGCGCGCCGGGGCCAGCTCGACGCCCGAGGTGCGTACGAAGCCTTCCGCTCGGCGCTCGAGCACCAGCTTCTTCCCCTGGCGCTCGAGCTCGACCCTGCTGGCCACGTCTGGGGTGACCGTGAACACGGTGCGGTCCAAGAACCAGGTGCTGACCGCATCGACGGTTCGCCGTGGCATGACGAACACGCCCGGCTCGCCCGCCAGCTTGGCGAAGGCGCCGCCAGTGGTGGCAGCACCGACGGTGAGGGTGTGCTCTTTGGCGCCGGCATCGCCGGCCACGAACGCCAGCTTCAGCGTCAGCTCGGGGGTCGACAGCCCGAAGCTCGGATCGTCGCTCTCGCTCACCCAGCGATCGACGCTCAGCCGCCCCAGCTCGCTCACCGCATCCGCGGTCAGGCCGGTGTCGGCCGTCTTGCCGCGGGGCAGGTCCAGCACGATTTGCCCGGACGCTTCCCGGTGGATCTTCTGCTCCAGGGCCCGCCCGCGGACCTCGAGGCTGCGGAAGTCCGCGCTGCCGAAGTCGAACAGCTGCAGGCTGCGCACCAGGGTCGAGTCTGCCTCGAGCGCGCGGGCGGTCTCGGGGTCGAGGGTCATCACCGTGCCGTCGGCGACCCGCCGCACCGCCAGCTTCCCCCGCTTGTCGACGCTGCCGATCTCGACCACCTCTTCCACGATCTTGTCGTCGCTCTCGCCCGACGAGCGCAGCGTGACCTTACCGGTGGGCGGCGAAAGCCCCAGCTCGGTGAGCTTCGCGTCGAACAGCGCCTCGCCGGTTGCGCGCACCAGCGCCTCGATGCGCCGGTTCCCCGTCTCGAGCTCGACGTCGCCCTTGACCGGAGAGCGCATCACGAAGCCGCTCTCTTTGCGTTCGAGCTCGAGCTTCTTGTCGCCGCGCACCACCCGCACGGACTCGACCTCGTCTTTTCGCAGCGCGAACAGCTGCCGGTCCACCAGGTCGGCCGCCGGGGTGTCGAGCGCCGGAAGCACCGACTGTGGCACGCAGGCCGCCACCGCGTCGGGCGAGCGGCGCAGCGCGACCACGTCGTTCTCGCTCTTGGGGCAGCGGCCGCCGACGTCGATCAACCCCTTGGGCCGCCCCGCCTCTTTGGGGGTCAGCTCGATGCGCACGTACTTTCCGCCCGACAGCGCCGCCTCGGCCTCGGCCGGCTCGATGAAGTGCTCGGCCTTGGCGCGAGCGAACTGGATCAGGACCCGATCGAACACGTCACGGTTGACCCGCATGTCGTGCTCCATGCCGTCGAACTGCCAGCGATCTCGCCCCGCGGCCTTCATGGCCCGTGCCGCGCCGTCGGTGCCGGTGATCACCACCCGCGACAGCTGGTTCGACGTGTACGGCATCATCTGGCGGCCCCGCAGCGCACCCACGTCGACGTCGAGCTCTTTGACCAGCTCGCGCCCCACCAGGAACACGCCGCTCTCGGGGCCGCCCTCGGCCGTCAGCTCGAGATAGCGCGCGCCCGGGGGCGACGCTGCCTCTTTGCCGAACGCCAGGGCGTACCGCACCTTGCCCATCGAGATCTCGAGGCGGAAGGTCGGCGCATCGAGCCCCAGCTCGGAACGAACGACCTCTTCCGGCTTGATGCGGCGCACGAAGCGCGCGAACTCGAGGGAGCCGAGCAGCTTGTCGATGGCATACGCGTCTGCCTCTTCGTTCACCGGCTGTCGGATGGTCCAGGTGCCGTCGCCGGCGTCGCCCGCCGGCCCCCGCTCCACCACCAACCGCTGACCGCCCCCTTCTCGCGCGATCCGCGTCACGTCGTCTTCGCGGAACGCGGTGAGCAGGTTGAACGACCGGGCGTCCTTCTCGCTGGTGGTGACCCGCCCCTGGGTGGCGATCACCACGCCGACCAGGCCGAGCGCCGCCGCGACCAGCGTCAGGTTGACGATCTGCCGCCGCACGCGCTTGGGCATCAACTCTCGTCCTCGCCTTCGGCGTCGCGCGAAGTGGTGGCCTCGGGGCGCGCGCCGCGCGAGCGCTTCTCTTTCGAGCGGCGGCGCAGCATCACGAACACCCCCAGCGCCGCGGCCGACACGGGCATGTAGATCAACACGTAGCGCAGCACCTCGCTGAGCGAATCTTCGGTCAGCGCCAGGCCCACGTCGTGCCCCTGCTTGTCGGGCACGCTCACCAGGGCGGGGCGCGCCGAGAGCCAGGACAGGGCGCTCTCGACGAACAGCCGATTGCCGAGCAGCGTGGGCTCGCGCCAGTTTCGGCCCCAGGCCAGGTTGGCGCTGGCCGCGAACACCGCCCGCGGGCCGTGGGCCGCGCTGGACCCCGCAGGCTTCGCCAGCTCGGCGGCGAAGGCCAGGGCGAAGGGCCCCGAGGCGTCCCCCGAGCCCTTCTCGACCGGCTTGCCTTGCTCCACGAAGGGGCGCACGTCGCGCAGCGAGAAGGCGTCGCTGCTGGTCGACAAGAGCGGCTGCGCCGACGAGCTGGCCGTCGCCTTCAAGCTCTGGGCGGCGCTGATCAGCACCTTGAACTTGGCCTGGTCCCCCTTCAGCAGGCCGCTGGTGATGCCGTGGGCTTTGGGCACGGCGAAGAACGTCTCACCCAGCCCTTGGGGCAGGCGCGCCTCTTCGTTCTTCTCGATGATGAAGTCGTTGCCCAGCTCGACGCCGGCGGCGCGCGCCAGGGGCTCGAGCCCGGTGCTCTTGATGCGGTTGTCCTCGTCCAGCACCGGGTTGGCGAGCACCAGCACGTTGCCGCCGCCCACCAGGTAGTCGGCGAGCTGCTTCGCCGCCTTCTCGGAGACCGCCACCTCTGGTCCGACCACCGCGACCACCTGGCACTCGGTCAGAACGATCGACGGCTTCGGCGACGAGAGGTCGACCACGACGGTTTCGTAGTTGTTCTTCTGCAGGCGGAAGCGCAGCTCGCCCAGGCCCTGGGGGCCGCCATCGTCGATGGAGATTTCTTGATGGCCGGCCGAGAAGCAGATCTTGCTGGTCTGCTTCTCGAGCACGTTGCGGATCCCCTCGGTCAGCGCCTGCTCGAGCTTGGGTTTGCTGCGCCCGTCGCTCTCGTCCACCGCCACCATGTCGTCGGTGGTCACGAACCAGTGCCGATCGCCGCGCGTGATGACCAGGCTGGCGTCGGTGACCACCCGCCCGTCTTCGGTCTTGCCCGCCACGATGCCGTACTTCTGCTGCAACGCCAAGAACTCGGCGGGGCTGCGGTCGGGGTCGACGTAGCGCGCGCTGAGCTTGGTGGTCTCGGCCCCGTAGGCCGTGAGCATGTGACGCACGCTCACGCTGAGCGGATCGCTGGCGCTGAGGAACACGATGACCTCGACCGGGTCGCCCAGCCCGCGCAGCGTCTCGGTGGTGGCCGAAGAGAGGGTGTACAGCCCCGCCCGGGTGACGTCCCAGCGCTTGTAGAAGCGGGCCACCAGCACGTTGCACAGCACCGCGATCACCGCGGCCGCCAGCACCCCCGCGGCCGCCAGCGCCTTGAAGGTCGGGGTGACAGCGCCCGCGTGTGCCGAGGCCGCCGGCGGCTTCTTGGCTCGCCGAGCCATCAGCCCCACCTCCACGAGTCGACCACGCGGACCGTGACGAACAGGGGGAACACCACCAGCGAGCCGTCGAAGACCAGGCGGCGCAGATCCACCACGCCCTTGGCCATCTCGTCCATCTGCGACAAGACCGACACGTGCGCCGAGAGGTCGCGCAGCATCCCCGCATCGAAGACGTACTCGCCGATGCCCAGGATGAACAGCCCGAAGATCACCAGCATGGTGAGCACGAACGCGGTCAGCTGGCTCTTGGTCATGGCGCTCATCAGCGTGCCCACCGCCAGGTAGCCCGCGCCCACGCCCAGCACGCCCAGGTAGCTCGACCCCACCACGCGCCAGTCGACCTGGCCCGTGTTGCGCAAGATCAAGATGTAGAGCAGGGTCGGCAGCCACATCGCCACGTAGGTGGCCAACGTCGCCAGGTATTTCCCCAGCACCACGCCCAAGGGGGTGACCGGCGCGGTGAGCAAGGCCTCGATCGTGCCGCTCTTCCGCTCTTCGGCGAACACCCGCATGGTCAGCGCCGGGCACACCAGCAGCAGCGAGACCAGAAGAAAGATCGATTGCCCGAAGTACGCCTGGACCGGACCGCTGTCGATCGAAGCGCTGGTCATGCTCGAGACGTGCACCACGATCGAGTAGAAGCTCAGCCCCTGAATCAAGAGGAAGACGACCAGCATCACCCAGGCCAGCGGGGTGACCCACAAGCCGAGCAGCTCGCGACGAAAGATGGCGAGGGCGCCGCTCACGACTCGGCCTCCGCCGGGTCGCTGGCCTCGGGCTCGGCGCGGGTGAGCTCGGCGAACACGTCCTCGAGCGTGGCGCGCGACGGCCCGGCCTCTCGCACCGCAAGGCCGGCGCCGACCAGGGCGCCGACCGCGGCTTCGAGCACCGGACCGACGTCGGTGGTGCCCTTCGAGAGCGCCAGCGTCAGACGCCAGAGGCCGTCGGTGTCGGCCTTCTTTGCGGTGACGCGTCGCACCCCGTCGATGCCCTCGACGGCAGCCAGCGACTTCTCGCGATCGCCGCGCACGGTGATCACCCCGCCTTCGGCGCGCCGCCGGGCGCGCAGCTCGGCGATGCTGCCCTCGGCGACCAGTCGGCCGCGATCGATGACGATGGCGCGGTCGCAGGTGGTCTCGACCTCGCTCAAGATGTGCGTCGAGAGCAAGATGGTGTGGTTCTCACCCAGATTGCGGATCACCCGGCGAACCTCGCGGATCTGGTTGGGGTCGAGGCCGGCGGTGGGCTCGTCCAAGATCAAGAGCGGCGGGTTGGCCACCAGCGCGTCGGCCAGCCCGACCCGCTGTCGATAGCCCTTCGAGAGGTGGCCGATCACGGTGTCGGCCATCTCGGTAACCACGGCCAAGCTCATGGCGCGATCGACGGCGCTCTTGCGCTCGCCGCGCGAGACCTTCTTCACGGCCGCGCGGAAGGTGAGGTACTCGCGCACCCGCATCTCCATGTAGAGCGGCGCCGACTCGGGCATGTAGCCGATGGCGCGGCGCGCCTCGAGGCTGTCGTCGACGATGTCGTGCCCGGCGACCGTCACCGTGCCGCTGGTGGCCCCCAAGAAGCCGACCAAGATGCGCATGGTGGTGCTCTTGCCGGCGCCGTTCGGGCCCAGAAAGCCCACGATCTCGCCCTTGCCGACCCGGAAGGACACGTCGCGCACCGCCACCACGGTGCCGTAGTCCTTCGTCAGGCGGTCGACCTCGATCATGGCCGGGCCGGAGATAGCACGGTTCTCGGGCGCCCGCGTACCCCTTAGCCCCCCAAAACCTTCGCTACCGCGCGGCGCACCCAGCCCACCGGATTGCACACGTCCGAGACCGCCGGCGTGCCCGTCAATTGCTCGTAGCACAAGCGTGGCGCCGGCCACGCGAGCACGACGATCACCAGGAACACCAGCAGCACGCTGACCAGCACAGCCGCGGCCGGAGACTGCTGTTGCGTGGCTGGCACCTGGCGCGTGAGTGTAGCGCGCCGCGCGCCGCAGCGGAAACCCGAGCTACCCTCCGGAGGGCACCCGTGCGAGCTTTCCGGCCGTGAACGCCGCCGAACGGTCGGGCCACCCGCGCGCGGCCTTCGCCCACCGGGACTTCCGCCTGTACATGCTGGCGCGCTTCCTGGCGGTGGTGGGCGTGCAGGTGCAGTCCGTGGCCGTCGGCTGGCAGGTGTACTCGCTGACGCGCGACCCCCTGCACCTTGGCTGGGTGGGGCTCGCGCAGTTTCTTCCCCTGATGGCGTTCGCCTTGCCCAGCGGGCACGTGGCCGATCGCTTCGAGCGCCGCCGCATCCTGATGTTCTGCTTGTCGGTGACTGCGCTGGCGGCGCTGGGGCTGGCCGGGGCGTCCCGCGCCACGCCCCGGCTGTGGCTCTGGTACGCGCTCTTGGTCGTGATCGGCACCGCCCGGGCGTTCTACGGCCCGGCGGCCAGCGCGCTCTTGCCCTCTCTGGTCCCGAAGAGCGACTTCGCGAACGCCGTGGCGTGGAGCTCCACCAACTGGCAGGTGGCCACCATCTGTGGTCCGGCGCTCGGCGGCGCCATCTACGGGGCACTCGGTCCGGAGGCGGCGTACGCCACGACTGCGCTGTTCGTCCTCGGCTCGGTGGCCTGCCTGGCGGCTCTGCGCGCGCGCCCGCTGCCGGCGCCGGCGGGGGCGTCGAGTCTGTCGACCCTGCTCGGGGGCATTCGCTACGTCTGGCGCGAGAAGACCCTGCTCGGCGCCATCACCCTCGACCTGTTCGCGGTGCTGCTCGGCGGTGCGGTGGCGCTCTTGCCGGCGCTGGCCAAGGACGTCTTGCACGTGGGCCCGGGCGGCCTGGGCGTTCTGCGGGGCGCTCCGGCGGTCGGTGCGGCGCTCATGGCGCTTGGGCTGGCGCATCGTCCGCTTCGACGCCACGCAGGCCCGGTGATGCTGGCGTCGGTCGGCGTCTTTGGCCTGGCCACGGTGGTGCTCGGCCTCTCGCGGAGCTTTCTTGTGTCGCTATCGGCGCTGGTGGTGCTGGGCGCTTCCGACATGATCAGCGTGTTCGTGCGCCAGAACCTGGTGCAGCTCGGCACTCCCGACGCGATGCGCGGGCGGGTGAGCGCTGTGAACCTGGTGTTCATCGGGGCCTCGAACGAGCTCGGCGAGCTCGAGTCGGGTGTGACCGCTGCCTGGCTTGGCGTGGTGCCGGCGGTGGTCGCCGGCGGCATCGGCACGGTGCTGGTGGTCGGGCTCTCTGTGCTGCTCTTTCCCGCGCTCCGTCGGGTCGACCGGCTCGCGGATCTGCACGCCCGAGGGTGAGCTCACCCGCCGAACTCGCGGATGTTCTCTTCCAGGGTGTCGCGGATGTGCCGGATGGTGTCGCGCCGGAGCGCCCGTTTGCTGGCCGCGAAGGGCACGCTGCCGAGCCCCGCCAGCCGGCGCGCCTCTTCGAGCGCGCGGGGCAGCAGCTGCTCGCTGGGCACCACGTGGTCGAGGTAACCGGCGTCGCGCGCTGCCTCGGGATCGAACTGCCGAGCCAAGAGCGTGGCTTCGGTCAGGCGGCGAGGGTCCAGTCGATCGCGGGCCAGCTCGATGGCCAAGATCGGCAGCGGAAGCCCGATCGCCACCTCGTTCAGCCCGATCTTGAACTCGCCCGCCGTGCCCAGGCGCACGTCGCCGCACAGCACCACCAGTGCGCCGCCGGCCAGCGCGTGGCCCGTGCACGCCACGACCAGCGGCTGGGGATGCGCGTACATGCGCAGCAGCACCTCGGCCCCGCGGGTGACCAGGGCGCGGGCGCTCTCGGGCCCGGCCATCATCTGCTTGAGATCGAAGCCCGCGCAGAACCGCCCGGGGCGGCCGGCGAGCACCACGGCCTTTGCCTCGCGCTCGGCGCGGTCGAACGCAGCGTCCAGCGCGTCGAGCATGCCGGGTCCGAGGGCATTGGCTTTGCCGTCGTCCATGCGGACGATGGCGACTTCGTCGGAGAGCTCGAGTGTGGCCGGGGACGCGGTCATGATGGGCTCTCGGTAGCAGAGCCCGGCGTTCTCCGAAATGCTAGGCTCAGCGCGCGATGACCGAGACCGAGAGAGGGCCCCGGGATCTCTGCCTGCGGGTGGTGGTCATGGGGGGGGCGAGCGCGGTGTTCGTGGGGGCGCTGGCGCCGGGCGCCGACCCCCTGCGGCTCGGCACGGTGCACGACTTCGAGCTCAGCATGCGCTTCGAGACCTTCGGGGTAGACCCCTGGGCGGGCGACGGCGCGGCCGGCGCGGCGCTCGAACGGGCCGCCCATCAGCTGGACGCGCTGGTGCTGACCGACGCCCTCGCGGCGGGCACCCACTACTCGAGCTCGGCGGTCGAGCGGCTGTGTCGGGCTCTTCAGCCGGCGCGCGTGGTGGTGCCCACCGTGATCTACGGCGGCCCGGCGCTGGCCATGGAATGGCAAACGCTCACCGGCGTGACCCCGGTGCTGATCTGCGAGCCGCAGCCCGACAACGCGATGCCGGCGGTCAAGGCCCTGGCCAAGGCGGCACTTCGGGCGCTGCGCAAGAGCGAGCCGCCGCCGTCGGTTCGCGGCGGCTGACCTCAGCTGCGCGCGGTGTCGAGCAGCGTCGGCCCGGTGGGGTCGGTCGGTCCGCGCTCGGCGCTGGCCAGGCCGGCATCCAGCGCGGTGTCGAGGTGCAGCCCGAACAGCTCGCTCTCGAGCACCTCGCGAAACACCCGCAGCTTGGCGTCGTCGTACAGCACGAAGCGCACCTCTTCCAGGCGTGACCCGCCGAGCGAGAGGTGCCAGCGCAGCGCCGACGCCTGGGCTTGGGCGGCGACCTCGAGGGTGACGCGTGCGGCACCGGTGCCCAGGGCCGGGATGGCCAGGCGACGCAGGCCGAGCCGCTCTGCCAAGAGCAGCACACGCTGCGTTGCTCGCCCGATGCAGCTCGCCTCTTCCCAAGCGCTGACGGCGTGCAGCACGCGTCGGGCGCGAAGGCGGCCCGGCCCGGTGGCGATGCACGCCCCCAGAGGCTGCTCGCCGTGGCCGAGCGCCTCGGCCTCGATCTCGTCCCCGCCGACTCGCCGCAGCGCTTCACCCACACCGGTGCGCATGCCGAGCTGCCAGTTGGCCGAGCTGACGATGCCGTCGGT
This sequence comes from Polyangiaceae bacterium, assembly GCA_023150915.1. GTDB lineage: Bacteria > Myxococcota_A > Polyangia > Polyangiales > Polyangiaceae > JADJKB01. The sequence goes on along the minus strand of JAKLKA010000010.1, from coordinate 5,726 downwards.
CTCGACATTGGCGATGTCGCCGGCCTCGGTGAAGACCTGCACGCGGTCGAGGACGAAACGGTCGGTGCCGAGCTTGGAGGCGAGCAGCGGGCGCGACGTGGACTGGGCAAGGGCCGCCAGCGCTCGCTGGGGCTCGCCCAGATCGGCGTAGCGCTGGCCCGGGTTCTTGGCGATCATCTTGGCGATGACGTGCTGGAAGAAGGCCTCTTCGGCGCTCTGGGCCGGGGGAAAGCGCGCTTCATCGGGCGTGTCCAAGAGCTCGCGCGCGTCCAAGAACGGCGGCGACCCGTAGCGCAGGTCGAAGATGGTCGCGCCCAGCCCGTACACGTCGGCGTGACGATCGAGCGCTTCGCCGCGCAACGCTTCGGGAGGCATGAAGCGCAGCGTGCCGGCGCTGCCGCACAGCTTCTTCTCCGAAATCTGGGTCGGAACGGCCACGCCGAAGTCCCCCAGCTTCACCGTGCCATCGGCCGAGCCGAACAAGTTCGACGGCTTCAGGTCGCGATGCAAGATGCCGTACTGGTGCGCCGCCCGGAGGCCCCGGGCGATCTGCGCGGCGACGTCGCACGTGAACCACAGCGGCAGGCCGAGCCCCAGGGAATCACGGCGCGAATGATCGAGCTCGTTGAGGTCGATGCCGTCCACGTACTCTTGCACCACGTACGGCATGCCCTGGTGCAAGCCGACGTCCAAGGCGCGGACCACGTTGGCGCTGTGGATGCGAGCCATCAGCCGAGCCTCGGTCACCACGCGCCGCTCGCGCTCTTCTGCCGAGCCGCCCAGCTCGGGTTTCAGCGTCTTGATGATGACCGGCGACGCCAGCACCACGTGCCGCGCGAGCCACACGTCGCCCATGCCGCCGCCCCCCAGACGCCCCCAGACCTCGTAGTCTCGAATGCGCGTGCCCGGAGAGAACATCCCCCCGAGAGTACCTCAGCGTGGTGTGGCTCGGCGATACAGCCACCAGCTGCCGTGCTGGGCCACCGGCTCGATGCTTGGATCGGCGGTGAACAGCCCCGCCGGGCTGTCGTGTCGCCGCACCAGGAACCAGTCGAACCACGCCCCGTGGCGGCGCACGTCGAACAGGTGGGGCTGCCACTCCCAGCGCTCGGGCACCGGCGGCGGCACGTCGGGGCTGCCTTCGCGATACGCCGCGGGGTTCACGTTCCACACGCTGAAGTGGAACGAGAGCGCGCCGCCCTTCTCGGCCTGGACCCACGCGGGCAGATGGATGAAGGGGGTGACCGAGCGGGTGCTGCCGTCGTGGGCGAACACCAGGTACATCAGGCGCGGCGCCTTGGGGATGCGCCGCACCACCTGCTGGAAGTCCGCCGTGCTCTGGTCGAAAGCGTGGTACTGCAGCGCCACGTGGTAGCCAATGCGGCCCGCGGACAGCGCCAGCGCGGTCACCAGGCACAGCCGCACCCAGCCCTGCCGCGGCATGTCGGGCACCGCGCCGAGCACGATGAACAACGCGGGCGTGACCTCCCGCGGGTAGACGTACCACCAGAGGCCGATGCGCATCGGTAGCATCAGGAACGCGAACAAGAAGCCGCCGGCGAGCAAGAAGGGCAGCAGCGTGACCGACGCGCCCCACCACCATTCACGAAACGAACGCTTCCGGGTTCGCCCTTGCGCCACGAACCACACGGCGCACGACAGGCCCAGCACCACCGCCAGATCGAGGAAGCGAGTGAAGTGCAGCTTCTCTTCCACCCCCGCCGCTCCGGCGAAGCCGTCCACCAGGTAGTTGCCGATCTCTTTCAGCCGGCTCGGCGCATAGGCCAGGTGGCCGCCGATGTCGGTCTTCTCTTTGCCCGGGTAGAAGTGCCACGCGGCGTAGACGCCCATGCTGGGGAACGTCGGCCACACCGCCGGCCACAGCCGGCGCGTGGCGGGCCAGACCAGGGCGACGCTGCCGAACACCGCCAAGAGCGCGAACGGGTAGCGGAACAGATGGGTGAAGAACACGGCAATCAGGCCCAGAGCCAGGCCCAGCTGCCGCCCGCGCGTGGGGCGATCGGCGATCAGCAGCGCAAAGCCCACGCACAGGGCGAACAGGCCGATGGCGCCCACGAAGTTGATGAAGCCCCAGTGGGTCAGGTGCATCCACACGGCCGACAGCCCGAGGAGCCCCCAGAGCGGGCTCTTCTTCATGCCGTGAAACAGCACGGCCAGCCCCGCGGGCAGCAGGGCCAAGGTGATGGCCGCCGCCGCCTTCACCGCCACGTGCATCGGCAGTGCCAGGGAGAGGAGCGCGCCCAGGGCGTACAGGCTCATGTACGGCACCTTGAACGGCTGCAGGGTGAACTGGCGATCGAACCCGAAGCTCGGGTCCCAGTAGTGACGGAAGATCGAGACGTCGCTGGCGTGGAAGGGCAAGTCCGTCATGGGCGGATAGCGCACCACCATGAACGGGTAGCCGATCACGTAGGCCGAAGCGGCCACCGCCACGACGGCAGCCAGCCAGCTCAGCGGCGCTTGTCGGACGCTGGCGCGGAGCCTGTCGAGCCGGGGTCGCACGGCGGCGACGTTAGCATGCTAGCGTCCCGCTCCGATGACCGAACCCCATCGCATCGCAGGCTCGACCGTCGTCGTGACCGGTGGCTGCGGCTTCATTGGCTCGCACCTGGTGAGCGCCCTCGCTGCCCGCGGCGCTCGCCGCGTGGTGGTGATCGACAGCCTGCGCTACGGCAAGCCCCAGAACTTGGAGGCCGGCCTGCCAGTAGAGGTCGTGAAGCACGATCTGGGCTTTGGCGACGTGGCCGAGCTCGAGCGCGCCTGCGCCGGCGCCGACTATCTCTTCCACCTGGCGGCCGAGAAGCACAACCAGTCCAAAGACGATCCGACCCGGGTGCTGCGCGCCAACGTCGAGGGCACCGCGGCGCTGCTCGGCGCCGCCTGCCGGGCCGGCGTGCGGAAGGTGCTGTTCACGTCGTCGCTCTACGCCTACGGCCGCCTGTCGGGGCCGCCGATGGTCGAGAGCGAGCACCCGCACCCGAGCACCGTCTATGGCATCAGCAAGCTGACGGGCGAGCACTTGACGGCGTTCTTCGCTCGGCAGCATGGGATCGACTTCGTCACCCTGCGCTACTTCTTCGTGTACGGGCCCCGGCAGTTCGCCGGCACGGGCTACAAGAGCGTGATCGTCAAGAGCTTCGAGCGCCTCTTGTCGGGCTCGGCGCCCATCGTCAACGGCGACGGTCAGCAAGCGCTGGACTACATCTTCGTCGACGACGCCGTCGAAGCCACCTGTTCTGCCCTCGAGTCGCCGGTCTCGGGTGAGCTGTTCAACGTGGGCTCGGGGGTCGCGACCTCGGTGCGCGACCTGGTCGCCGCGATCACCCGCGTCTCGGGGCAGCCTGCGGGCGCCGAGGCGGGCCCGGCGGATTGGACGGCGGGCTCGAGCCGGGTGGGGAACGTCGCGAAGATCCGGGACCGCCTCGGCTTCGTCGCGACCACGAGTCTGGAGCAGGGCCTGACCGCCACCCTGCGCTGGCTCGAGGCATCGAGCTAGCGCCCTCGAAGAGCCGTGCGGACACCGCCGGCCCCGCCGGTGGCTCTCGTGGGTTTCGCGCCCGGCCGTCGGCCGCTGCCGATGAGTTGGCACTCCGTGACCGGCTCCGCTAGACGTGGGTCCGTCGTGCGCCTGCCGTTCTTGGTCTTCGTCGGGGTCCTGTCTGCCTGCAACGGGGCGTCGCAGACGCCTCCGCCTGCGGCCCAGGCCGAGCGCGCTCCCGACCGTCCCAAGCCAAGCCCCAAGGCCCCGCCTGCGCGGCAGAAGCCGGCAGTGGTCGCCAGCGCCAGCGCGGCCCCCCCGGCGCCGGCGCCCACCCCACCGGCAGCACCGAGCGCCACGCCCGCGCCGCCCGGCATGCTGCCCGTCCCCGCGGGCACCTTCACCATGGGCTCGGACGCCGAGGGGGAAGAAGACGAGCGGCCCGCCCATCGGGTCACGCTGAAGGCGTTCTTCTTGGACGAGTACGAGGTCACCAACGGGCAGTACCTCGAGTGCGTGACCGCCAAGATCTGCAAGCCGTGGAAGGCCGACGCCGCCAAGGCAATGAAGTACGGCTCCGAGAAAGAGTTCCGCGGCTCGAAGAAGCCCGTGGTGGGGGTGTCGTGGGACGACGCCAAGAGCTATTGCGAGTGGCGCGGCAAGCGCTTGCCCACCGAGGCCGAGTGGGAGCGCGCAGCGCGCGGCGACGACGCGCGCAAGTACCCCTGGGGTAGCGCCTTCCCCGACCCCAAGCAGCATGGTTGCTTCCAGGGGTGCCAGGGCGGGGCCACCGCCGACGTCGGCTCTTTCCCCGCCGACGCCGGTCCCTTCGGGCATCACGATCTCGCCGGCAACGTCTGGGAGTGGATCGCCGACGCCTACGACCCATACGCCTACAAGCGCGCCAGCGCCGATCGCGGCGTGCCGGGCACGTGTGAAGAGATCATCGCCGCCCAAGACGAGCTGCGAGCGAAGAAGCTCGAGGGCTACACCGGCTCGAACCCCATCCCCACCGAATGCGAGCGCGTGCTCCGGGGCGGTGCGTTCAACTACCACGCCAAGGGGCTGCGATCGTCCAATCGCGTGCACCACCCGGGCACCTGGCGGCTGCTCGTGGCGGGCTTCCGTTGCGCGAAGGACGCCAGCTGATCAGAACGTCTGGCCGGTGTTCGGCTGCCCCGGCGTGGCCTTGCTCGGGCCCGCCCAGCTGAAGTCCGAGTACTTCTTGCCGTTGCCGGTCAGCCCCAGTGACTCGCCGGCCACCGTGGTCGAGGTCTCGCTCTTGCCGATGTCCACCGACGCGACGCCGCTCGCCGGTCCGTCGGTGGGGGTGAACTTGCCTTCGTACGACAAGAACTGCACGACCTTGCCGGCCTTGTCCACCAGCGCCACGCCGTCGGGCTCGGGCGCGGTGTCGGCACCGCCGTTCTGGATGTTGGCGGCGGCGGTCCACACCGTGCCGAATCCGTTCGTCTGATTCGGGATCGTACCGCTCAGCGACTTCGACATGTACTGCTTCAGCCCGCCGGTTGCGCCGTTGTAGAAGACCAGCGACCAGCCGGTCAGATCGCTGCCGGCCGTCCCGGCGACCTCGACCCCTTCGGCGGTGTCGGTGCCGGCGTTGTCGTAATGGATCTCGTTGATCCACACCGTGGGCGAGGTCGGCGTGCCACCGCAGGTGCCGCAGCCCAGGGTGGTGACCTTGGCGGCGCAGGCGGCGGTCCAGGTGGTGCTGCACGAGCTGTCCGTATCGGCGACGCACTCGCGAACGGCGTCGCTCGAGCACTTGCCTGCGCTGCAGCAATCGGAGGGCGTGGGGCAGGTGCCGCACTTGTAGAGCAGCGTCTCGGCAGCGCACGCTGCGTCCCACTCGACCTGGCAGCAGTACTTGTCTTGCGCGCACACGCAGGCCTGGACCGTGGGGTTGGTGCACCCGGTCGCGTTCGGTGTCTCGGTGCAGCAATCGCTCTTCGGCGTCGTGCCGCCGCTGCCACCGCTGGCGCCGCCGCCGCCGCTGGCGCCGCTGCCGCCGGTCGCGCCGCTGCCGCCCGCTGCACCGCTGCCGCCGGCTCCACCACTGCCGCCCGTCGCCGGCTTGCCGCCGCTGCCGCCGCTGCCGCCGCCGCCACCGGTGGCGCCACTGCCACTGCTCGATCCACTTCCGGAAGTGCCGCCCGAGCCCGAGCCGCTGGCGCCTGCCTGGCCTGCCGCGCCCCCAGAGCTCTGT
>JAKLKA010000191.1 GCA_023150915.1 Polyangiaceae bacterium | reverse complement strand
TCTTCGAGGTAGAGCTTGCGGCGGTCGAGCTCGGCCAGGTGGAAGATGACGTCCGCAGAGGCGAGGCGCTCACTGCTGACAGCAGCAGAGAGGCGCTGGCGGAGATCACGATCGGAGACCGAGGAGAGAGCTTGCATGACTCTTCGCATACCACGTGATTTTTTGCCCTCACCGCTGACACATGGAGCGCGTTTCGAGCACCCGGACGCGTCGAAAGTCGTCGCGCGCGCGAAACCGAGTGAGCGCTCGACGTCATGCGCGCACAGGCCAACTCCTCGGCGATCGACGCAGTGTGCGCGCGAGTCGCTCTGAAACGCGTCAACCAGATTCTTTGCGTCGATGCTCTTTTTCGTAGAGACGCGGCTGGCGCGCCCCCGATGGAAGGGGCGCGCCGGATTGCCGTCAGTGGTCTGTGGCAGCGGCAGCGTCATGGGCTCGCCGGCTCGCGAGGCGGCGCGACGCTTCGGGCTCGGAGCGGGGGTGAGCAGCACACGCCACGCACGCGGGCGGCGACCGAGTGGTGGTCACGGGCACGCCCGGGCAGGACCGGCGCGACGGGCAGACGTGATTCCCTTCCCTTGCTCCTCGCTTCTTCCGCCGGCTGCATTCGCCGGCCGCCCGCTCATCGCCCGAGACATCTCTGCAGTCGCGCTGGCCTTCCCCCCCGCGGCGACCCGACGCACTTCGCCCGAAGGTCGCCTTCCAGCCCACACGCGCCACGCCTCAACTGGTCGAAGACGCGTCCCTTTTCGCAACCGTCCGGCCAGACTTCCGGGCGGGGATGCCCGCGCAGGGCCGCCCGCCCCGATCGGCGTGGGTTGCCGCCGGACCGGGGGAGAGATGACGCCCGTCAAGTACGGTGACCCCAAACCCGCGTAGGGTGCCGCCCCGCAGCCGAGCCGGGGGTGTCCCGCGGCGGCCTGTTGGAGGGACGGAGTCACGATGCGAGCACTCTTGGTGTGGCCGAAGTTCGACAGCTTTTCATTCTGGAACTTCGAGAAGGTCTGCGAGCTCGCGGGCGTGAAGTACATGACGCCGCCGCTGGGTCTGCTCACGGTCGCCGCGCTCTTGCCGAAAGACTGGGAGATCCGCCTGGTGGACGAGAACGTCCGCGAGCTGGACGACGCGGACTATGCCTGGGCCGACATCGTGCTCGTGGGCAGCAAGATCGTGCACCGCAAGCGCGCGCTGGCCATCATCGCGAAGGCGCGTGGCCTTGGGCTCGACGTGGTGGTCGGCGGCCCCGATCCGACGCTTTCGTCCCACTTCTACCTCGAAGCCGGCGCCAACTTCCTGTGCCTGGACGAGGGCGAGGTCACCGTGCCCATGCTGCTGGCAGACCTCGCTCGCGGGGCCAAGGGTGGGGTCTATCGCTCGGACCGACTGCCGGATCTGGCCGAGAGCCCCGTGCCGCGCTTCGACCTGATCGACCACCGCGAGTACCTCTACATCGGGGTGCAGTACTCGCGCGGCTGCCCGTATCACTGCGAGTTCTGCAACGTCATCGATCTGTTCAAGAACGAGTACCGCACCAAGAGCCTGGACCAGGTCCTGAAAGAGTTCGACCTGCTCTACTCACTCGGCTACCGCGGGCAGCTCGACTTCTTCGACGACAACCTGGTCGGCCACATGAAGGACGTGAAGCCGTTCTTGCGTGGGATCATCGCCTGGCTGAAAGTGCACGACTACCCGTTCCAGCTCTCGACCTCGGTCACGCTCAACATCGCGAAGGACCCGGAGATCCTCGATCTGTTCCGCGAGGCGCGCTTCAAGTACCTGCTGGTGGGCATCGAGACCCCCGACGAGTCGGCGCTGAGGAGCGCGAAAAAGCCGCAGAACACCGGGTTTTCAATCGCCGAGGCGGCCAACGAGATCTACACCCGGGCCGGCTGCACCATCCACTCGGGCTTCCTTCTGGGGATGGACGGCGAGTCCGACGACATCGCCGACCAGATCATCCGCTGCATCGACCAGGCGTGCGTGCCGTGGGTCATGGCCGGTGTGGTCTATCCACTGCCCGGCACTCAGCTCTCGAAGCGCCTCGACCGCGAGGGGCGTTTGTTCCCGGCCGCCCGCTTCGAGCTGGCGGACGGCGTGCGCGACCAGATCTCTGCCGGCATTCAGTTCAAGACCCAGCGCCCGGCCGAAGACGTGCTGCGCGATCTGGTGCGGGTCATGCATCACGCGTTCGACGCCGAGAACTACTTCCAGCGCTGCGCCGACGTGGCCGTGCGGTTGAACACCGTGCCGGTGCTGATGCCCGGCGGCCGGATCTTCGCGCGGAACGTCCGCACCTTCTTGCGGCTGTGCGTCGAGATGACCAAGTCCCCGACCACGCGCGGCCCGTTCTGGCGCGCGCTGACCAAGGTGGTGACCAAGAACAGCGCCGGGGTCGAGGCGCTGGCGACGCTGGCGGTGCTGTACGTGCACTTCCAGTCGATGCTGCCGTACTGCTACGAGAAGCTGGCCGAGCAGCAGGCCGCGCTGGCAGAGCACGGCGAAGAGCACTGGCTCGCGAAGAACCTGCGAGAGCCCGAGCCGCGCTCGGGGTCGAAGTCGCTGCCGGTGGTGGCGCAGGCGGGCTGAGCTCAGCAAAACTGCGGCAGGGCGCGGATGCGGCAGAGCGCGTCCGCGGGCGCGTCGGCCGGGAAGGGCGCAGACGAGCGGCCCAGCCGATCGATGAAGCCTCGGTCCAGCGGTCGGTCCAGATCCCGAGCGCGGGTCGCGGCCTGGGTGGTCTGCTTGCCGCTCTCGGTCGTGGCGCCCCAACCCACCCAGAAACCCGCCAAGAGGAGCGCGGTTCGGGTCGCGGTCGCGCCGCTGTAGGTGTGCAGCGTGGCGCCCTCTCGACACAGCGGACGCAGCGCCGAAAACGCCGCCACGGTCCACAGCTCGGGGTTCGCCCGGGGCGAGAACGGATCCCAGAACACGACGTCGGCCGACCCGTGGGCGAGCCCGGCGAAGGCGCCCGGAAGCTCCCCCACGATCAGTCGCCAGCTGCAGCGCGCACAGTCGTGACGATGCGTGGCGAGCAGCGCTCGGGCGGCGTCCCCGGCCGTGCCGCCGAGGCCGAACGCAGTCGCGTGCTCCGGCTCGAGTGCCAGGCCGAGCGCCGAGAGATCGCGCTCGAAGCTCACCAGCTCGAGCCGCCTTGGCGCCGTTGGCATTGCCTGGGCGACCCGCCACGCTGCGATGGCGTTCGAGCCGGCGCCGAGGCCCACGTCGAAGACCACCAGCGGGTCGGCCGTGCGCTCGGTCAGGCGCTCGGTGAGGCGGGCTGGTGACACGTACAGCCTTTCGGCCTCGACCTGCGGGCCGACCACCGGGTGCATCAGCTCGCCGGTCGCGCGGTCGCGCATCGCGGGCGCGCCGCTGCGGGTGATCACCACCTCGCAGCCGAGGGGGGCAGGGCTCATGCCGGAGCCTCGGGCTCGCGTGACTCGGGCCCCTGCCCGATCCGCCGATTGCTGTGCTCGTGCCGATCGATGGCCTCGAGCTTGGCTCGTGCCCAGGCGGCGTAGCTTCCGCGTTCGATCTGGGCGCGGGCCTCGGCCATCAGCGACAGGTAGTGATGCAGGTTGTGCATCGAGACCAGCCGCGGCCCGAGGGGCTCGCCGCATTGGAAGAGGTGGTGCAGATACGAGCGAGAGAATCCCTTGCAGGTGGCGCAGGCGCAGGCGTCGTCCAGGGCGCGATCAGCGAGCGCGTGGGGCGCGCGGGTGAGCTTCACCCGCCCGGTCGAGGTGAACGCGGTGCCTTGCCAGCCCAGGTGGGTGGGCAAGACGCAGTCGAACATGTCCACGCCAGCCAGCATGGCTTGCAGCAGATCGGGCGGGGTTCCGACACCCATCAGGTACCTCGGACGATCTGCCGGCAAGAGCTCGGCGCAGAGCGCCGTCATGTCTTCACGCTCCGATCGCTGGTCACCGACCGCGAGGCCGCCGATCGCGAAGCCGTCGAACGGGTGGTCCGTCAGGAACGCGGCGGACTCGCGGCGCAACGCGGGGATCACCCCGCCCTGAACGATGGCGAACAGCGCTTGGGCCGGGTCTTTTCGTGCCGACAAGCTGCGGAGAGCCCAGCGGTGGGTTCGTTCCATGGCGTGTCGGGTGGCGGCCAGGTCGGAGGTGGAGTCGATGCAGACATCGAGCACCATCATGATGTCGGACCCGATCGCGGTCTGGATCTCGATCGAGCGCTCGGGCGAGAGCAAGTGCTCGCGCCGGTCCACGTAGCTGCGGAAGCGTGCGCCGCGCTCGCTCACCGTGCGATCGCCCGGCAGCGAGAAGATCTGGTAGCCGCCCGAGTCGGTGAGCACCGGGCCCGACCAGCCCATGAAGCGGTGGATGCCGCCGACGCGACGAAAGACCTCGGGCCCCGGCCGGAGCATCAGGTGATAGGTGTTGCCCAGCAGCACCTGCGCCCCCACCTGGGCCAGATCCGTGGGATCGAGCCCGGTCACCGTAGCCCGTGTCCCGACCGTCATGAACACCGGGGTCTCGACGCGACCGTGGGCAGTGTCGAAGAAGCCGCGGCGCGCGCCCGAGCCGGGGTCGACCGCGCTCACGGTGAAGGGCAGGGGCATCGCGCCTGGAGTCTATGCGAGTAGAGTCGGCCCGTGGCCGACCCGATCGACACCTGGTTCGTGTACCTGGCCCGGTGCGCGGACGGCAGCTTCTATACCGGCATCGCCAAGGACGTCCGCGCGCGCATGGCCGCCCACGACGCCGGCAAGGGCGCGCGCTACACGCGGGGGCGCGGCCCGCTCGAGCTGTGCGCCACCCGTCGCTGCCAGTCGAAGGGGGCGGCGCTGCGACTCGAGCTGCGGGTGAAAGCGCTGAGCCGCGCCCAGAAAGCGGCCATTGCCGAGCCCGCCCCCTTTCGGGCCTTCGCGCGGCGCGCACTCAGCAGGAAATAACCTTTGATTACGAGTGGTTGACGCGGTGCGCTGGGCGCCCTTGACCCGGGCGTGGGTTGGAGTACACCGGCGCCGCAACGGTTACATCCGCCTACAGGCGCGCGAGGTTCCCATGGCACTTCCCATCAACAAGCTGCTCGGTTTTGGTCTTGGGCTCGTCTGGCTCGCGGGCTGCACTGCCGCCACCGAGGGTCCCGGTGATCTCGACGAGGGTGTGGCGCAGAGCGAGCGCCGTGATCTGAAGCTGAGCAAGGGCGTGCCGCCGGGATCGTGCGCCTCGAAGACCGGTGCGAAGTACTGCGGCGGCAAGTCGAAGAAGGGCGCGTGCTGGTGCGACGCCGCCTGCGCGCAATATGGCGACTGCTGTGCCGACGCCGACGCGATCTGCAACCTCGTGCCGCCGGGTGGTGAGTGCGCGGCGGGGGCGTGCGGGCCGGCGATGGGCATGCCGATCAAGCTGTGCCCCGACGGCGTGCACACCGCCGGGCCGACCGGCAAGTGCCTGAAGAACACCGACGGGACCTGCGGCTGGGAGATCAGCACGTGCCCGCCGGCGCAGCAGTTCTGTGGCGGCATTGCCGCCTTCCAGTGCCCCGCGGGCAAGATCTGCGTGGACAACCCGAACGACGGCTGCGACCCGAACAACGGTGGGGCGGACTGCGGCGGCATCTGCGTGGACGCGCCGCCTCCGGCACCCACGGCCTCGTGCGCGGGCCACTGCGGCGGCGCAGCGGCCGACAAGAGCTGCTACTGCGACAGCCTGTGCCAGGGCTACGGCGACTGCTGCGGCGACTATGCCGCGGCCTGCGGCAAGCGCACGCCGGTGAGCGGGGGCTGCGCCAAGAACCGCGGCGACACCTGCTCGACGGACGCGGATTGCGCGACCGGCGGCTGCGGCGGCGACCTGTGCTTCAACCCGTCCATGGGGGCCGGCATCAGCACCTGCGAGTGCACCGCGCCCACCAACGTCGCGGGCTGTGGCTGCGTCGCCGGCAAGTGCAGCTGGTACAACTGAGCCTGCACCACTTTGGCATGCTTCATCGATTGCGCGTCCGGGCGGGGTCGTCATGACACGCAAGACGCTGAACTTCATCGCCGTGGGCGTCATCGCGCTCGGTACCGCGTTCGGGATCTTCGGCCTGCCCCGCTCCGAAGAGAAGGCGGGCCGCGCCGCGCTCGAGGCCGTGGCGCGGGCCCTGGAAGGTCGCGCCGGCGAGGCCGCCGACGCCCGCGAGGCCCGCTTGCGGCACGAGCTGGGAGAGCTGGTCGAGCCCGACGTGAGCGTCACCCTGCCTGGAGGGGTGGAGCTGCGCGGGCGCGAGGCCGTGGTGTCGAAGGCCGTCGAGCTGTCGCGCGACCGGCGCCCGAGCTTCAGCTTCCGGGAGCTCCGCAGCGGAAAGACTGGGCGCAGGGTGGTGCGCATCGCCTTCGAGGTCGTGGTGTCGGACTCGCAGGCGGGTGATTTGCACGCCGCAGCCCGGGAAGGCACGGCCGAGCTTCTGGCGAGCGGCGTGGGCCGCCCCCGGCTGATCCGGCTGGAGGTGGGCGCCGAGCTGCGCGCGGAACCCGAGCCGCGACCCTGACGGCGCGCGTTCGTGCTAAGTGCCCGCCGCTGTGATTGCCATCTCCAACCTGAGCAAGAGCTTCGGCCCGCAGGCGCTGTTCGAAGACGTGACGCTGCAGCTCAACGCAGGCTGCCGCTACGGGCTGGTCGGCGCCAATGGCTCGGGCAAGACCACCTTCCTGAAGATCCTGAGCGGAACGGAGCCCGCCAGCGGCGGCGAGGTGACCTTCGCCAAGCACGCGCGCATCGGCATCTTGCGCCAGGACCGCTTCGAGAGCGACGAGCAGATCATCCTGGACGTGGCGATGATGGGCGACGAGCTGGTGCACCGCGCCCTGGCCGAGCAACAGGCGCACGCCGTGGACGCGGTGCCCGACCCCGAGCGAATCGCCGAGATTGACGAGATCTTGCGCGCCCACGATGGCTACACGCTCGAGGCGCGCGCCGCCCAGGTGCTGATGGGGCTGGGGATCCCCGAAGCCGCGATCCGCCAGCCGCTCTACACGTTGAGCGGCGGCTACAAGCTGCGGGTGCTCTTGGCGCAGGTGCTGGTCAGCCGCCCGGACGCGGTGTTGCTCGACGAGCCGACCAATCACCTGGACATCTTGAGCATCCGCTGGCTCGAGCGCTTCCTGAGCTCTTACCGCGGGTGCGCTGTGGTGATCAGCCACGACCAGCGCTTCTTGAACAACATTGCCACCCACATCTTGGACGTGGATTACGGGACGGTGATCGAATACCCCGGGAACTATCAGGCGTTCCACGACAGCAAGCTGGCCACGCGCGAGCGGAAGGAGGGCGAGATTGCGCGGGTGGAGAAGATCATTGCCCACAAGAAGGCCTTCGTGGAGCGCTTCAAGGCCAAGGCCTCGAAGGCGCGTCAGGCCCAGAGTCGCCTGAAGCAGCTCGAGAAGATCGAGGTCGAGACGCTGGCCGCGTCGTCGCGGCGCTACCCCAAGCTGCGCTTCGAGATCGCTCGGCCAAGCGGCAAAGACGTGCTCGCCATCGAGGGCATTTCCAAGGCCTACGGCGAGAAGCGGGTCCTGTCGGACGTGTCGCTCACCGTTCGGCGCGGCGAGCGGGTGGCCGTGATCGGCGCCAACGGGCTGGGGAAGTCCACGCTGCTCAAGATCATCACGGACAACCTGGCCAGCGACGGGGGCAAGGTGGCTTGGGGGCACGAGGCCCAGGTGGGCTATTTCGCCCAGGACCACAAAGAGCAGCTCACCAACCCGAACCAGACCGCCCTCGACTACCTCTGGGACATCTGCCCCCAAGAGGGCACCAGCACGGTGCGCGGCGTGCTGGGCCGCCTCTTGTTCTCTGGCCCCGACGTGGACAAGCCCGTCGCCGCGCTGAGCGGCGGCGAGGCCACGCGCCTGATCTTCAGCCGCTTGATGGTCCAGAAGCCGAACGTGCTGGTGCTGGACGAGCCCAGCAACCATCTGGATCTCGAGTCCATCGAGGCGCTGGTGGAGGCCCTGGAAGAGTACAAGGGGACGCTGATCTTCGTCTCACACGACCGGTGGTTCGTGGACAAGCTGGCGACGCGGGTGATCGAGATCCGACCCGATGGGCTGAACGACTTCGCCGGGACGTTTCGGGAATATCTCGAGCGACAGGGGGACGACCACCTGGACGCCGAACAGGTGGCCCTGGCCGCCCGGGCGAGGAAGAGCGAGGCCCCCAAGCCCGTCGTGGTCGCCAGCTCGTCGCGCACCAACCGACATCGATCGCTGCCCAAGAAGCGCGACGAGGTGCTGGAGCGCATCGCCCAGGTAGAGGCAAGGCTCGGCGAGATCAACACCGCGTACTGCGCGCCGGGCTTCTTCGAGCGCACGCCCAAGGGCGAAGTCGATCGGCTTCAGCAAGAGCGTGCGGGGCACGAAGCGCAGCTCGCGGCGCTGACCGCCGAGTGGGAGGCGCTCGAGACGGAGATCGCCGCGCTCGCGCCCGAGTCCTGACCGCCGGCTATTTGCAGACGCCGTAGCCGAGCGGCAGCGTGGGTACGTACGCCTCGCTGGCCTGGGGCGGCGGGTTCACGTGGACGACCTTCTTGCAGCTGCCGGTGAGGCACTGAGTCGGGCTCGTCTGTTTGAGGTCGCAGACCTGGAAACGGGTGAAGCCGGTCGTCGACCCACAGCTCGGGGCGCAACTCACTATCGGTTCGTTGCTGCCACCGTCCCCGTAGCTAATCTGCGACCTCGAGTGGCAGCAGACCTGCCCGCTGGCGCAGTCTTGCGAGCCGTCACACAGGATGCGCGTGTTGAGCAGGGCATCACACGGCGCCGCTTCCAGCTGACACACCGGGCTGTTCTTGCTCACCTCGAAGCAACACCGACCCGGGTTGGTCGGGCAGCTCGGGGCGGAGCTGCCGCAGGCGACCTTGGCCGGCAGCGGGCTGACACTGCCGTCGGTCTCGCCGCCGTCGGTCCCGCCGCCGTCGCTGCCCCCGAGCCCGGCGTCCGTCCCGGTGCCCCCCTGCCCGGCGGTGCCGCCGCTTCCGGCGCCCGCGCTGCCGCCCGACCCGCCTCCAGAGGTCGAGCCCCCCGTGGCCGCCGCCCCGCCGGTGCTTCCCCCGGCCCCCGACGACCCGGTGTTGGTGCTCTCGGAAGAGCACGCGCCGAAGGCCGAAGAGATGGCGACGAAGAGAATGAAGGTGCGACGCATGGGAAAAGCCTAGCCGGGACGATACCAGCCGCCAAGGACGCCCAGAACGCGGCGTGGAGAAGAGAGATCCCGGGGATCTCTGGCTGGCGGCTCGTCGACCACTTGCCTGGCTGGGGGGTGGGTCACCGTCGGCGAGCGAAGTATCCTCGGGCCGATGGCGACCCAACACGACGAGCTACAGGCGTCGATCCGTGAGCTGGAAGCCAGCCTGGGTTCGGCGCCGGCCGAGATGCGTCCGCTGCTCGAGCAGCAGATCCAGGCGCTGAGAGACGCCGGCGCCCTGCTCGCGCGCGCCGAGCCCGAGATCGCGAAGAACCAGGCGCAGCGGGTGCCGCTGTCGCCGGAGCTGGCCGCTTGGTTCGCCCCGGCACCGCCCGCGGTGGTGCCGACCTGGATCCCGGACGACACGCACCGCGCCGCCGTGACCGAAGCGTGGATGCGCCCGGCCGAGGGTGTGCGCGTGTACTTCGACGAAGACTCGGTGGGCTGCGCCGTTCCCACGGGCCCGGGCAGCGTGCCCATCCGCGAGGGGCTCTCGCTGACGTTCCACCGGTCCACGGGGCGGCTCGAGTCGCAGCGCTTCTACCAGCAGGGGCTGCTCCGCTGGTCCGTGGACTATCACGCGACCGGCGGGCGAGCGCTCTCGGGCTTTTACGCGGCCACCGAGCGGCTGAGCTATCCCGAGCACGGGCTCATCACGCGGTTTGCGCCGAACGGAACGGTGGTTTCGCAGCAACACTACGACCGGGGAGTGCTCCACGGCTGGGCCAAGCACTGGGAAGAGGACGGGTACCCCGTGTGCGCGACGCTCTACGACGCGGGTCGCGCCGTGGAGACGGTGCTGCCCGACGGGTCACGCCGGCCCGGGTGATGCTCAGCTCAGCACACGCGAGAGCCCGTCGGCGAGCGGGTGGACCACGGCGAGCCAGAAGGCCACGCAGGCCACGAACAAGAGCGCCAGCTGCACCGCCCAGATCGCCCACCAGCGCGGGTTCTTCAGGCGCGACTCCGGCACCTCCATCAGGCCGTCGCCGACCCAATCGGCGCCCCGCCGCGAGAGCGAGACCAAGAGCGTTCGCCCCGAGTGCTTGGCGAGCAAGCGCCGCAGCCGCGCATCGACCCGGACCGGGAGCGGAGCGACGCCCTCGTAGAACCGCACGCTCTGGTCAGGGGCGATCTCGATGCGGGCCTGGACCCAGCCCTGGCTGCCGTCCGAGCGGGTGAGCTCGTCGAAGCCCGACACCGACGGCAGCTCGCGCGCGTCGCGGAGCCGCGGCACGAGCGGCACGATCAGCCCGAGCCCGCGCCCCCCGGCGCCGATCATGCCCACCGCGCCCATCAGCCCGCACGAGAGCATGCCCAGCGACACGAACCCGACCGCCAGCTGCCCCACCACGATGATGCCCCGGGCCGCCTGCCCGATGGCGATCACGCCTGTCGCGACCTGCCCGATGGCGATGAAGCCCGTGGCAAACTGCCCGACGGCGATGAAGCCCGTCGCTTCCTGTCCGGCGTCGAAGATCTTGCCCACGGCGTGCGCAGCATATCAGCTCGTGCTGGGGGTGGTATGCTGCGTTGCGTGTATTGGGTGCGGGTCAGCGCCGAGTTCCAGTGCAGAGCGTGCGGGCATGCGTCCCCGCTGAACTACCTCGATCTCGACGGTTCGGTGTGCTGCGCGCGCTGCGGGCTGGATCAGGCATTCGCCGCCAGCTCGTGGCGCGAAGCGCTGGAGCATGCGCACGCCGTGGCCGACCTCGCCGGCAGCGCCGAGGGCCGGCACCCCAGCGCGTGGCTGTCGATCGGCAGCGAGAACCCATTCAAAGACGTGACCAGCGCGGCGCACCACCAGTCGGGCTTCGCCGTGGAGCGAGGCATGCAGGTGCCGCAGTCGATGGTGCTGACGACAGCCCTGGCCGAGCCGCAGTGCGAGGGCTGCGGCGTGCCGCTCGCCTTCCAGCGCCTTGGCCCCGAGCTTCGCTCCAGCTGTCCGCGTTGCTCGCAGACGCGCAGCTATCGCTTGCCGCCGAACGCCCAGAGCTTCGCCCCGGGCTTGGTCGGCGTGATGACCGAAGAGCACCGGACAGACCAGGCGATCACGCGCGTGGCCGACGACCGCGAGAAACCCGGCGCCATCGCCCTCACCTGTCCGACCTGTGGGGGCGGCCTGCAGGTGGCAGCCGGTGAGCGCGTGGTCACCTGCGAATATTGTCGCAAGTCGTCGCGCATCCCCGAGAAGACCCTGTTTCGTCTCGGGGGCGCAAGCCCCACGCCCGAGCCCTGGTGGCTGGCGTTCGAGGGGCCCTCGAAGACGCGTCGCCTGCTGGAGCGCGATCCCGCGCTGCCAGCCGACCTGGGCACCGTGAGCGCGGACATCCAGGCGGTGCAGTCGCCCAAGAAGAAGAAGCTGACCCCCTTGGACCTGGCCCTGGTGGTGATGCTGCCGCTCTTCTGTCTGCTGGTGGCCGGCGCGCTCGACTACTTCGTGCTGCAAGAGCTGGGGCTCGTCATCCCGCTCTGACTCGGCTTTCGCCCTTTCGGGCGAAAGCCGAGGCTACAGACTTCAGGCTGCAGGCTTCAGGAGGTCCAGTCGCGCGGGCGGCTTCGGTGGAGGCAGAAGATGGCGACCTGGCGGGCGTAAAGGTTGTTGCA
>JAKLKA010000190.1 GCA_023150915.1 Polyangiaceae bacterium | reverse complement strand
GGCGCCTCCGCCACCGGTCACGCTTCCTCCCGCGCCCGCGCCGGACGCGCCCCCGCTCGCTGCACCGCCACCGCCGGACGCGCTGCGCGTCTGGAACTCGTCCCCGCCGCACGCGGTCGATGCCGCTGCCAGGGCGAGCCAAGCGAGTCGGGGGAACACTAGCCTCGAAGGTTAGCTCGGATCGGGCACGCGCTGCAGCAGCTCAACGGCGAACGCGCGTTCGCCCGGCCCTTCGCAGCCAACCCAAGCGGACCCGGAAACATGGCAGGGGTCAGCCGCGCTTCACCTTCGCTGCGCGCCGCGCCAGGCCGAGGACGCCGAGCAGGCCGAGCAAGAGCGCCGGGCTCGAACGTCGGCTGGGCAGCGTGCAGCCGCACGAAGCGTTGGTCTCGCTTCCCAGGCCGCTCGCGCCGGTGGCGGTGGGTGTGCTCCCGGGTGCGACCTCTTCGTTGTAGGCCTCGAGGGCGGTGTCGATCTTCTCGTCGCTGTCAAGCAGAACCACGTGCTCGCCGCTCAGCGTGTATTCCTCGACGAGCGAGGCCCAGGGCAGGTCGGCCGGAAGGTCGCCGGGGGCCGTGGTGCCGGCGACCGCGCGCCCGTCGCTGGTGGTGGTGAGCAGCGTCCCGTCGCAGCGGGTCGTGCGCGTCGCCGACCACTGGTTGGTCACGTCCGGCAGGGCCTCGGGCCACTCGCGGAACATCGGATCTTCGGTCATCTCTGCCGGGGAGATGCGGGTGACCATGCGCGTCAGATAGACGTGGTCACCCAGCAGGTCGGTCGCGTGCTTGGCCGGGACGGCGATCAGCTCGTCGAACTCGGTGCCGAACGCGTCCGCGTTCCACGCGCTCAGATCCGCCTCGGGGTGGCAAGCCATGCACGAGTAGTACTCTTGGGGCGAGACCCCGGCGGGGGGCGGCAAGTACTTGTCGAGCAGCGGGAACACCAGCGGGTGCGGCGAGGTGCAGCTCGACGAAGAGAAGCACGAGAGCAGGTTCCAGGCCCCTAGCCGGGCGACCGCGGCTTGTGGCTCGAGGATCTTCAAGGCGTCGCCGCTCCAGCTCGACTGCGAGATGCCGGCCTGGCTGACCACCGAGCTCGGACCGGCATATTCGGTGACGAACGCGCGGCCGTTGGCGGCGGGGCTGTCTACGGTGCGCGCGATGGCCAGGTTGTAGTTCTGTCCGAGCTGCGTCCAGTCGAGCCGGGCGCCGTTCATCTGCACGTGCTTGTAGCCGCCGGTCGGAACCACGCGCTGGTCGCCCAGGAAGAACGTCCGCACCGTCATGTCTTCCACTGCTGCGATGCGGGTGAGCTTGAGCGGCACGCAAGGCTCGGTGCCCTGGTAGCTCACCACCAGCGGGTGGATCTCGTCCACGCCGGCCCCCGGCTCGAGCTTGAGTGCCACGAACAGGTAGCCGCGGTCGATGTAGTCTTTGAGGATGGGCTCGGCGTCGTCTTGGTCGGCGTCGTAGCCGTTCGCGACCAGCCAATCGATCATACCCTTGGCGTCCTTGGGCTCGAGCGTCAGCGTCTGAAAGTTGCCGACCGCCTCCCGACTGATCACCTGTGGCGAGTTCGAGGTCCCGCCACCGGCGCCGCCGGCGCCGCCCGGCCCGTACGAGCTGCCCCCCGCCTCGGCCGAGTCGGCCCCGCACCCGAAGCCCGAGCTCTGGCTCGAACCGTCCTCGGAGCCGCAGAACTGGAAGGACGTGGTGGTTCTGAACGACGGCACGCTCCCGTTCAGGAGATTGGTGAACAGCACCTGCGAGCCGACCGAGAGCTTTGGCTTGGCAGGCACCGGAATCACCCACGCGAAGCGGCCCGGGTCGCCCTGGTATTGGATCTGGATGTGCGCCTCGACCCAACCGGCCTGCATCACGAACAGCACGTTCTCGCCCGTCTGATCCACTGGCATCGGCTGCTGACCGGGCGGCGCCTGGTCGCAGAAGGTGCCACCGCAGGCCTCTGCCCGCGAGGGCGAGCCCGCCGCCCCGGCCAGAACCATCAACCCCACGCTGAGCTTTACCCAAGAGCGCATCCGCTTGCCTCCGGTTGGTCCGCGCCGAGCCCCCGCTGAGCCCGGCGCATCGTGCAGAATACAGCAATGCGCGTGCCACGCGGCAAATCGCCGTGCCGCTCGGGGAAGCACGGCCTTACGGTGCAGCCCCCGCTGACATTCGAGTCGCGGGCGTGCCGACCGGGCACCTCGCCCTACACGAAGAAGTCGGGCAAGAGCTCGCCGCCCGGCTTGTTCGCGTATTGGTCGAAGTCCGTGACGCCCGCGGTCCGGAGCACGTCCTCGTCGATCAGGAACTTGCCCGTGAGCTCGCGGCTCGGCCGGGTCAGGATGTAGTGGGCCGCGTCCGCCATGATCTCGGGTTTTCGGCAGCGTTCGACGGCGGCCTCGCCCCCGAGCAGGTTCTGCACCGCCGCCGTCGCGATGGCCGTGCGCGGCCACAGCGCATTGACGCCGATGCCGGCGCTGGCGAACTCGTCGGCCATGCCGAGCACGCACATGCTCATGCCGAACTTCGCCATGGTGTAAGCCACGTGCGGACCGAACCAGCGTGCCTCCATGTTCAGCGGGGGCGAGAGGTTCAAGATGTGGGGGTTGCCTGCCTGCTTCAGGTGCGGAATGCATGCCTGGGAGCACAAGAACGTCCCGCGCGTGTTGATCTGGTGCATCAGGTCGTAGCGCTTCATCGGCGTCTCGAGGGTACCGGTCAGGCTGATGGCGCTGGCGTTGTTGACCAAGATGTCGATGCCGCCGAAAGTGCTCACCGTCTTCTGCACGGCTTCGAGCACCTGCTCTTCGAAGCGGATGTCGGTGATGCAGGCGAGACCCTTGCCACCGGCCGCCTCGATCTCTGCGACTGCGCTGAACACGGTTCCCGGCAGCTTGGGGTGCGCTTCCGCGGTCTTCGCCGCGACCGCCACGTTGGCCCCGTCGCGCGCTGCCCGGAGCGCAATGGCCTTGCCGATGCCCCGGCTCGCGCCGGTGATGAAGAGCGTCTTGCCTTTCAGATCCGCCATGGTGCGGCAGAAACTACCACCATTCGCCCACGCTCGGGCCCATGGTATGCGCGGCGGCATGGGGTTCCAGAGATCGCTCGTATCGTGCTCCGCCGTGGTGCTGCTCTCCGCCTGCGCCGACAAACCCGCGCAGGCGCCCCCTGCTCTGCCCACCGCGAAACCGAGCGCGGCGCCCGTGGCCGAAAAGCCGGCGGCTTCGCGCCCGGCGTTCGAGAACCCCGGCGGCATGTGGCTGCCGGGGCAGCTCGAAGCCCACCTCGACACCTTGAAGAAGCTGGGCCTCGAGCTCGATCCGAAGAAGCTGGTGGACCCGATGGCGTACCCGCTGGGCGCGGTGGTCAGCCTCGGCGGATGCTCGGCCAGCTTCGTGTCCCCCGAGGGCCTGATCGTCACCAACCACCACTGCGTGACCGGTGCGCTGGGTTACAACTCCACGCCCGAGCAGAACCTGCTGAAGAACGGCTACCTGGCCAAGACGCGCTCGGCCGAGAAGTGGAATGGGCCGACGGCGCGCGTCTACGTCACCGAGGCGTTCAACGACGTGACCGAGTTCGTGCGGGCGGGGCTCGATCGGATCAAGGACGACAAGAAGCGCTGGGAGACCATCGAGAGCCGCGAGAAAGAGCTGATCGCCAAGTGCGAGAAGCGGCAGAGCATCCGCTGCGACCTCGCCAGCTACTTCGGCGGCGGGCAGTACTTGCTGATCGAGAAGCTCGAGATCAAAGACGTGCGCCTGGTCTATGCGCCCCACGAGGGGGTCGGGAACTTCGGTGGCGAGATCGACAACTGGCGCTGGCCTCGGCACGGCGGCGACTTCGCCTTTTTGCGGGCGTACGTCGGCAAAGACGGCAAGCCCGCCGAGCACTCGCCGGACAACGTGCCCTACCAGCCGCGCATGCACCTCAGGCTGGCCGAGCGCGGCCTTTCCCCCGGCGATCTGGTGTTCGTGGCCGGGTATCCCGGGCGCACCATGCGCCTCTCTACCGCCGAAGAGACCGCCGAGGCCGTGGACTGGTTCTACCCGAAGCGCATCCGGCTGTTCGAGGACTACCTGGCCCTGATCGAGAAGCTGGGGAAGGAAGATCCGGACGTGGCCATCAAGGCGCGCCCCACCGAGCGTGGCCTGGCCAACGCCCTCACCTACACCAAGGGGTCGCTCGAGGGCCTCACCAAGGGCGGAGCCGCGGAGGTCCGCAAGAAGCGCGAAGCCGAGCTCCAGGCGTTCATCACCACCGACCCCGCGCGCCAAGGTCGCTTTGGTGACGTGCTGCCCCGCCTCGAGAAGCACTTCGCAGAGCGCAAGAAGACCCGCGAGATCGGCTACGCGCTCAGCGAGCTCGAGCGCATGGTGAGCTTGATCGGGGCAGCGCACACCATCGTGCGCATGGCGGAAGAGCGACCCAAGCCCGACGCGCTGCGCAAGCCCGACCTGCAAGAGCGCAACTGGAAACGCTTGGAGCAGGAGCAGCAGGCACTTCAGAAGCGGTATTCGAAGAAGCTGGACGGCGCCATGCTTCGCCTGGCGCTGGCGCGCATTGCGCAACATGCCGACGAAAACGCCAAGAGCCGCATCTTGCCGGCGTTTTTGGGCAAGCTCGAGCCCAGCGCCGAGAACATCGACAAAGTCGTCGACCGCCTGTACCGCGAGACCAAGCTGGGAGACGACAAGGCGCGTCTCGAGCTCTTGAAGAAGGGCAAGCTGGCCGAGCTCGGCGCCAGCAAAGACGCGATCGTGCGCCTGGTGGTGGCACTGCGCCCGCTGTTCAAAGAGCGCGACGACCGTGGTGACGCCGAGCAAGGCGCGCTCTCGGCCATTCGCCCGCTCTACGTCGCCGCGCTGCGCGAGCACGCCCCCGGGCCCATTGCGCCCGACGCCAATGGCACGTTGCGCGTCACCTATGGCACGGTGCGGGGCTACAAGCCCAAGCCCGAGGCCGCGATGTACACCCCGTTCACCAAGCTGGACGAGCTGGTTGCCAAGGTCACTGGTAAGGAGCCGTTCGACGCTCCGCCGCGACTGGTCGACCTGGCCAAGTCGCGCAAGGTGGGCCCCTATGCCGACCCACGCCTCGGCGCGTTGCCCGTCGACTTCTTGGCGGACCTGGACATCACGGGCGGCAATAGCGGCTCGCCCACGCTCAACGCGCGCGGCGAGCTGGTGGGGTTGGCCTTCGACGGCAACTACGAGGCCATGGCCAGTGACTGGGTGTTCATGCCCGAGATCACGCGCAGCATACACGTGGATCTGCGCTTCATGACCTGGGTCATGGATGCCGTCGACGGCGCGGACCACCTGCTGGTGGAGATGGGGAAGAAGCCGGCGCTGTGAGCCGCTTCATGGCCCCAGGCCATACTTGCCGCAGCCCGCGAAGTCGAAGTTGGCGCGAACCGTGTGACCGCCGCCGGTGCAGTCGGCCTCGACGTGCCCCCGGGCATCCCCCGCCTTGGCGCTGCCGGCGAAACTGAGCTTGCCGCAGCCCTGGCCGATGGTGTCGAACGCGCCGCGGTGCGAAAAGCTCACGCGCATTCCGCCCGAGTCGCTGAACGACAGGCGGCGCTTGCCCCCGTCGATCAAGGTGACCGTGTGCGTCGTGACCGAGCCGCCACCGAGCGTCGATGTGGTCTCGGACACCTGACAGTCTTTGGTTTCGAACGCGGCGCCATCGAAAGACACGCTGCCGGTGACCGCCGACTGCGACTTGCACGCCAGCAGAGCCACCAGCACCACCCAGAAGCTCGCGCCCGGGCGCGCCTTCACGGCTTCTTCGCGCTGGTGGTGAGGTTGATCAGCGTCGTGCCGTCGTCCGAGCTCTTGGTCGCAGTGACGCCCACGGTCAGCTGGTCGTTCGACACGTTCAACATCGTGGTGTCGCCGCCAGTGAGCTCACCGTCGGTCTTGAAGCTGGCGAGGTTCTTCTTGTAGAAGTCGAGCACCTGCTGGGTGCTGTCCTTGGTGTTCAGCGTGACCACGTGGCTCTCACCCTGCGAAACGGTGACTGCGCTCATCACCTTGGCGCCGGGGTAGATCGGCACGGCCTTCGGGAAGTCGGCGGGCACGCTGCTGCCCTCGCCCAGTTGAACCTCGGACTCTTTCCCGTCCGGGCCCTTCTGCTTCAGCTTCACCTTGCCGGTCTTCGAGTCGATGTCGACCTGGCCGCCGGTGGCCTTCTCGGCGGCCTTCTCGGCCATCTTCTCTTCGATCTTGCTGCAGGCGCCCAGGCCCAGGCCCAGCGACACCAGGATCACACAAGCGGCTTTCATCTTCGGGTCTCCGTCGAGGCGCGGAGCCTAGCCTCTCGCTGGGGGCGGCGCCATACTCGGCCCGCTCCATGTCCCCCGTGCGCGTTTGTTTCGTGTGCCTCGGCAACATCTGTCGTTCGCCCACCGCTGAGGGCGTCTTCCGCCACCTGATCGAGCGTGAGGGGCTGGCTCACGCGGTCGAGGCCGACAGCGCCGGGACGGCGGCGTATCACACCGGTGAGCCACCGGATCGGCGCGCGACCGCCGCGGCGCGGGCGCGCGGCATCACCGTGAGCGGCGCGGCGCGCCAGTTCAAGGCCCCCGACTGGGAACGCTTCGACTACGTGCTGGCGATGGACCGCGACAACTTCGACGATCTCTCGCGAGGCTCGGCGGGGAGGCACCCGGACAAGCTGTTCCTGCTTCGACAGTTCGACCCGGCCTCGCCCCAGCACGCGAGCGTGCCCGACCCGTATTACGGAGGCGCCGAGGGCTTCGAAGAAGTGCTGGACCTCTGCGAGGCCGCGTGTCGCGGCCTGATCGCGCACCTGCGCCAGCGTCACGGGCTGTGAGATGCGGGCGGAGGTGTCGGAACGCGTGGGGTGCGCTCTCGGCAGCCGCGTCGAGCGGACGACGCGACTGTCGGGCGGCGACATCAACGACGCCTTCGCCGCGGAGCTTTCCGACGGGCGGCGCGTCTTCGTCAAGGCCAATGCCCACACCCCCCGCGGCATGTTCGCTGCCGAGGCCGAAGGGCTCGCGTGGCTCGGAGAGGCCCGGGTCGTCGCGGTGCCCCAAGTGCTCGCGGTCGGCGAGGACTTCCTGGTGCTCGAGCTGATCGAGCCTGGGCGGCGCCGACCCGACTTCGACGCGGTGTTCGGCCGGAGCCTGGCCGCGTTGCACGCGCACGGCGCCGGCGGGTTCGGGCATGCGCGGGACAACTTCATCGGCCGCCTGCCCCAGGACAACCACGCCGAGAGCGACTGGCCGACGTTCTATCGCGAGCGCCGACTGGCGCCGATGGTGACCCGCGCGCGGTCGGTCCTGGGGAAGGGGCTCGTGGCGTCGTTCGAGCGCCTGTACGCGTTGCTGCCCGAGTTGGTCGGTCCGACAGAGGCCCCGGCGCGACTGCACGGGGACCTCTGGGGTGGGAACCTGCACGTCACCGCCGGCGGCGAGCCCTGTGTGATCGACCCCGCGGTGTACGGTGGGCATCGCGAGATGGACCTGGCAATGATGCGGCTGTTCGGTGGCTTCGGGGCCCGGGTCTTCGCGGCGTACCACGAGGCCTTCCCGCTGGCGCCCGGGCACGAAGAACGCGTCGACCTCCATCAACTCTACCCGTTGCTCGTTCACGTGAACCTCTTCGGCTCGGGCTACGTCGATGGCGTACGGCGCGCGCTCGGGCGCTACGTGTGAGCTTGACGCCGCTCTCGACCCGCGAGAGCAAGGGACCATGGCTTCGCCTCGCATCGTCTCGGTGGCCCGCGGGCGTGACTTGCTTCCCGAGATCGCCGAAGCCGCGAGCGGCACCGACGGCTGGGTTCAGGCCACAGGTAGGGTGGAAGGTGTCGAGGTTCGCCTGGCCGCCGAGGGCGCCGACCCCGTTCGGGCCCCGCGCGGGCGCTTCGTGCTTGCGCACCTGTCGGGCCCCTGCGGCGGCCCCTATGGGGTCACCGTCGCGCGCGCCTCGGACGGCGGGGCCGAGGTGTGGGCCGGCGAGCTGGTGCGCGCGGTCTCCGACGGGGTCACGCTGTTCATCCAGCCGGCAGCCGCCACCCGGGTCGAAGAGCGTCCGGCGCCGCCGGCGCGGCCAGCGGCGCTGCCCTCGTCGCCGGTGAACGAGGCGGCCACGCCCGTCCCCGGTGATTGGGCCAAGGCGGCGCTGGCCAGCGCGGCGGTTCGGCGTGCGGCCGAGGCCGAGCACGAGCCGCTGGTTCCGGAGCCCGGCGATCTGGTGCAGCACTTCGCCTTCGGCATGTGCGAGGTTCTGATGGGCGACGACGAGCGCCTGAAGATCCGGGACGTCGACGGGCCCGGGCGGATCCGCGAGATCCGCCTCGACATGCTGCGCGTCACCGGCCCGGGCGAGCGCGACGGCAAGCGCGTGTTCCGGCTGGAACGGCGCAGCTGAGCCCCAGCATGCGCCGCCCGGCACGATGAATGGAAAACACGCTCAGCGTGCCGGGTTCTGCGCCACTCTCGTGGCCAGCGCGTCGAGCGCTCGGGTCTGATCGGCGTTGGCGTTCTTCCGCGCGGCCGCGATCAGCGCCGGTGTGGACGGGTCGTCGACCACCAACAGAGCACGCTCTGCCTTGGCCCGCGTGTACCCCGCGCTCTTCATGAAAGCGGCCATCAGCGCCTGCGCGGCGATGGCGCGCACCGGCGCACCCTCGCCCGACTTGGAGATCTCGGCCGTCTGCCAGGCCCAAGCGTTGCCGACCGTTCCCAGGCTCTTGATCACGATCAAGAGCTGCGTCTCGTCGGAGGTGTTCGCGAGCTTGGCCAGCGCCGTGGCCGCAACCGTGCGGCGACACTCACCCAGCGCGGCCATCACGGCAACGCGCTTCGGACCGTTGCCCCGAGCCCACCGCACCAGCTTCTTCGCCGAGGCATCGTCACCGATGCGCCCGAGCGCCTCTGCCGCGGCGTACACCACCTCGAACTGAGTCTCGCGCTCCACGATGGCGCTGAGCACGGCAGTCGCGCGCGGGTCGCGGATCAGCCCCACGGCCTCGATCAGGCCGACCCGCAGCGTGGTCCACGTGCTGTCGGGCATCGTGCCGCGGGTTGGCCCGTCGAGCGCGAGCATCTCGAGCATGGGGAAGAGCGCGTCGTTGCCCAGCGCGCGGAGCGGCAAGGTGATGCTGGCCGCGCGCCCGCGCTTCATCTGATCGGCTTCGATGGCGAGCTTCGGGGCCTCGGCCACCTTGGCGAAGATCGCGGCGTTCTGATGGCGGGCCTTGCTCACCTGCGCCTTGAGCGCGGTACGCTCGGGGGCTTTGAGGTGACGCGACTCCACGCCGATGCCGTCCGCCCGGGCGGTGCCGGCCAGCGAGACCATGACGAGCCCCGCCGCAGCGAGGCTGAACCAGAGCTTCGAGGTCCTCATTTGCCACTCTCCCACCACTTCGTGGTGACCGCGCGATCCGCGTTGCTGCCGCAGTGAACCTCACCCAAGAGCCGATGGTAGAGGTCCCAGTCTTCGACGAATTTCACGCTGATGCCGTAGGGCGCCAGCGCCTTCACCATCTGGTCTTCGAAGATGTCCACGCCGTTGATCTTCGGACCGTGGGGCCGCGGTGCGGCCACCGTCTTCGGCCCGACATAGGTCATGTTGACCGTGCCGGGCTGGTAGGCCACCGAGTAGCTGCTGGTCTTCCAGTGCAAGAACGGGACCTTCACGATCTCGGCGTCGGTGATCCCGGTCTCGGCCTTCAGCGTGGCAACCTGGGCATTGACCTCGGTGATGGCCTCGTTCGACGCGCCCATCACGTTCGCGTCGGCGAGCACCGCGCTGATGGTGGTTTGCGCCGAGCTGCCGCCCGACCAGGTCTTGCCCACGAACATCGGCGTGCTGCCGTAACCCTGGCTCTGCGCCGTCTGCAGCATGCTCTTGGCCAGCGCCGCGTCGTTGGCCAGCATCACCCAGCCGCGTGGGCTCGAGACCTTGACGAACGACAGTGTCTCGTCCACGTGCCCCACGGCCAGCCACGACGTGTCGAGGAAGATCTGCTGCTGCATGCCCTGCGCGGTGAGCATCGCTTCGAACTTCTGGTCCGGGTAGAAGTTCGACACGCTGCCGCGCAAGATGCGACCGAGCGGGTAGCTGCCGTAGGGCGGTACGGTCTCGGTGTTCCCGAACGAGTTGAGCGTATCGGCGCCGTTCGGGTGAGCCGGGTCATAGTGCGTGACGCCTGCCCGGTCTTTGCCGTGGAAGTAGGTGTAGACCACCTTCCCCGCGGCGCGGAGCGCGCCGGTGTGGTTCGGCGAGCGGAAGTAGACCCGGATGAGCTTCTGTCCGCCGCCTGCGGCCGGCATGCTCATGTAACCGGTCTCGAAGTAGTCCTGCGTCCACTGGTCGTTCAGGCCGGTCAGCTCGGTGTAGGGGGTGCCGGCCGACGAACAGGCCGCCGACAGATCCGCGCGCATCGCCTGCGACCCGGTCGAGCTGAACGCGGTCACGTAGATGTTCGAGGCATCTTGAACGTGATGGCTGAGCATCACGGGAGACATGCGCAGGCGGACCATGTCGCTGCCGGTGCCGCCTGCCGTCATCGTCACCGTGACGTCGAGGTACCCGTTCCAGCTGTTGTCGCGCCGGATGTCGAGCCCCTCGAGGCCGAGCTCGACGCCGGCCTTCAGCTCGGCCGAGCTCAGCGACGCGCCGCTGGCGATCGCGGTGAACGTTCCGCCCACGTTCTTGAAGAGCCGCACCCGGCTGGGCTGGCTCACGCTGACGGTGGCCGCCGCGTTGCTCGGAGCGCTGGGCCAGGGAACGGTCCGCAGCCGCGCCAGGTCGGCCAGATCGTCCGCGCCGTCGATCACCGAGTTGGTGGCGTCGTGACAGGCGGCGAGCTGATCGTCGGTGCCGGTCTTCGGACAGTCGCCGTTGTCGTCGTCGATGTTGGCCAGGAACACCGCGCCGCGTGTCGAGCTCCAGGTGTCCTCGTTCGCCTCGTCGCTGGTGGTTGCGGTGTCCACCGTGCCGTCGCGGTTCACGTCCGCGCGCAGGTCGAGCACCGTCGAGCTGCCGCCACCGCCGCCGGTTCCGCCGCTGCCGCCCGTTCCGCCCGTTCCACCGGTTCCGCCCGTTCCACCGGTTCCGCCCGTGCCGCCGGTGCCGCCCGTGCCGCCGCCGCCGCACACGGTGCCGTAGTCGGCGCAGCAGTCGTTGTACGTCTTGCAGCCCGCGTCGCAGTAACACTTGGGGTTCGAACCGGGCACCTCGGTCGTGCTTCCGCAGTAGCCCTTGCAGCTGGGCCCGCCGCCGCCGGTTCCTCCAC
>JAKLKA010000189.1 GCA_023150915.1 Polyangiaceae bacterium | reverse complement strand
GCCCGTGAACGGCAATCAGGTACGCCATGCGCGTCCCACAGCTCGACTTCGCGGCCCGGGTCCTTCGACCGGGGCGTGTCGTGATCAGCGCTCTCAGTTCCCCGCCACGCAGGTCAGGCGGGTGAAGTAGGCCTGCCAGCTGCCGGTGCGCCGGTCGTCGAACAGCACGCCCACGTCGCCCTCGGGGCCGAACACCGCCACCGGGGCCACGGTGTCGCTGGGGTCGTTGGTCACCCGCTTGCGCGGCGAGATCACCTCGAGCTGGTTCGACATCATCTGGGTGTAAAGCTCGTAGTTGCCGTCGTGGTCGTCGGCCCAGAGCAAGAGCATGCGGTCACCCAGCGGCAGCATCCACTGGGTGCGGGCGAACTTCGCGCCCGAGGTGAGCATCTTCTCTTTGACCAGCACGGTGCCGTCTTCTTTGACCACTGCGCCCCAGATCGAGCTGCCGGGCACGCCGCCGGGGCGCTTGCTGTAGGCCACGATGTAGCGGTCCTTGTTCCAGATGATGCTGGGGTCGACCGCGCTGTCGTCGCTGAGCGTGATGACCTGCGAGGGCGAGGTGAGGTCCGGGGCGAGGGTGCGGATGCCGACCTTCTTGGCGGCCGGCGTCACCATGTTGAAGGTCATGCCCAGCGTCTTCTCGCCTTCGGCGATGCGCGGGCTCTCGGCGCGGATGTTGGGCCCGGTGAGCTCGACGTTGCCGCCGATCAGCTTGCCGGTGACGTCGATGCGCTGGCCGTACACGCGGTAGTCGTTCTGGCCGTTGCGGCGGTCGTCCCAGACCATGACGAACTCGGCGCCGTTCCAGATCATGCTGGCGTGCAGCGAGAACCCGTCGGCGTTGGTCACCCGCAGATCGGGGCCGAGCTTCTTGCCCTGCTTGTCGATGCGGTTGAAGTAGATCTCGTAGTCGTTGTCGCGGCGGTCTTCCCACGCCGTGCCGAAGATCGCCCCCGTCCAGACGATCGGCCCGGTGAAGGTGTCGCTGGGGACGCTGGTGATGGGCGAGTCGCCGAACTGGGTCTTGCCGTCGGACTTCAGCCCCTTCACGTAGGTGCGCCAGGCGTCCTTCTGGCCGGCGTAGGCCGCGGCGTAGAACTCGCCGCTGTAGGCGATGCCGCCGTGGCCGGCCTGGATCTGATCGAGCCCCGAGACCCGGACGTCGCCGCCGCCGACCGGCACGTAGCTCATGCCCTCGTCGATCACGCCGTTGCAGTTGTTGTCGACGCCGTCGCACACCTCGGTGCCGCCGGGGTAGGCCTTGGCGCTGGTGTCGTCGCAGTCGTCGCCGCACGAGCCCGGCGCGCCGGGCGCAAAGCCCGGGCGGGGGCCCTTGAAGCCGTCTTTGTCCTGGTCCAGCGCCAGCTCGCGGAAGTCGCACTGCCCGTTTTCGGGCAGGCAGGTGTCCTCGGTACACGGATCTTCGTCGTCGCACTCGAGCGGCACGGCGATGGTGCACTTGCCCTCGACGCAGGTGCTGCGCTGACACAGATCTTCGGTCGCGCAGTCGTCGTCGGTGATGCAGTCGGGGGTGGGCACGTCGCTCGCGGCGTCTTTCGCGTCGGGCCCCGCATCGCTCTCGTCGATGCGCAGCCCGCTCTTGCTGCCGCAGCTCACCGTTGCCAGAGGCGCAGCCAAGACGGCCACACCGAGCGCCACCAGCGCTCGCCGAATCAGTAGCATCCGCCCACTCCCTCGACGTCGATCGGCACGCAGAACAGCCCGGGTGGGCACTTCGCAGCGCCGAACAGGTCGCAGACCTTCACGCACTCGGTGCCCTGCCCGGTCACCACGCAGACGTGGCCGCCGGCGCAGTACTCGGGGCCGCAAGGGTCCCCCTGGGTGCCCTTGCCCGTGGGCGCGCACACCGAGCCGAACACTTCTTGCTCGCACTTCTTGCTCGGGTATTGCACGAACGGGTAGCAGGACTCGCCCGGGGGGCAGGTGTTCGCCCCGAACAGGTCGCACTCTTTGATCGGGGGAGGGGGCGCCGCGTCCGGGCAGCCGGGATCGACATAGGTGCCGCCGCTGCCCCCAAACCCGCCGGTGCCGCCGGTCAGACCGCCGGTGCCGCCGGACGGCGTGCCGCCGAACCCGCCCGTGCCGCCCGTGCCGCCGAACCCGCCGGTGCCGCCCGTGCCGGCGCCGCCGGTGCTGGCGCCGCCCGTTCCGTCCCGGTCGCCCGCGACGGTTCCGCCGCACGCGGCCGCGACCAGCACCCCCGCGAGGGCAGATCCGAGGCCCCATGAACCACCAAGCCCGAAGCGCATGCCGCGAGACTAGCAGGGTTTGTGCCACCGCTCACCGCGCGACAACTCGGGGATTGTCGCAGGCGGTCGCGCCGCGTCCGACGAAGCGTGCAGATCCTGACGTCGCAGCGGGCTCGGTCCAGCGGCCGGTGCTTGCCCGCGGTTCCGTCACGGGCTACCCGTCGCCCCAGCGCGTGACCGCGACGTCACAGGTGTGCCCACGATGAACTCCCGGTCGGCCTTTGCCCTCGCTTCCCTGCTGGTGCTGGGGTGCGGCCGCAACGAGGAGCCCGCGGGCGCGCGCCCCGCGAAGCTGGCCACGGCCGAGCCGCTGCCCGAGGCCCGCCCTTCGCCGGCTCAGGCGCCGACCGCCAGCCCGTCGGTGGGCTCGGCGCCCGTGGTCGACAAGCCCCGCTGCGTGGTGCCCAGCGCGCCGACCCCCGCGCCGCGCGCCGCGCCCGCGCGGTTCTGCCCGGCTGACCCCACCGGCAACCTCGAGCTGCGACGGGGTCACGTGGCCTTCGTCGACGCGCCCGGAGCGCCACGCGTGGAGGTCGAGCTTGCCGATCGCCCCGACAGCCGCGAGCGCGGGCTGATGTACCGAACGGGGATGCCCGAGCAGGCGGGCATGCTGTTCTCGTGGCCCGAAGAGCAGCCGCGCAGCTTCTGGATGCACAACACCTGCATCCCGCTCGACATGCTGTTCATCGACGCGCGCGGGTTCATCGTCGGCATCCTGGAACAGGTGCCGGTGATGAACGACGCCTCGCGCTCCATCCCTTGCCCGGCCGCCCACGTGCTCGAGCTCAACGCCGGCTGGACGCGCGCTCGCGGAGTGACGGCCGGTCAGCGCATCCGTATCGAACCTTGAACTCATCCCGAAGAGCCCCATGAACCGATCCCACTTCGCCTGCTTCTTCCCCCTGTTGCTCGTGGCCTGCGAAGAACCGCCGCCCGAGCCCGAGCCCCCGGCCCGCGCGGCGCCGAAGCCCGCCGCCACCCCCACCGCCAGCGGGGCCTTCGACCCGGGCGGACGTGCCGCCGCCACCGCGACCGCCGCGGTGCGCCCCGCTCCGATCCCCAGCGTGCGAAAGATCTCGGCCAAGCCCGTGGCCGAAGTGAAGCCCAGCGAGGACGACCCGCTGAAGGGGAAGTTCACGCTCGCCGACGCCACCGGGGGGCTGACCGGCAAGGGTCCGCTGGTCGCCGAGATCAAGACCGACAAGGGGACCTTGTCGTGCACCCTGTTCGAGGACAAGGCGCCGATCACGGTCGCCAACTTCGTCGGGCTGGCGCGGGGCCTGCGCCCCTGGAAGACACCCGCGGGCAAGTGGGAGAAGAAGCCCGGTTACGACGGCACCACGTTTCACCGCGTGGTGAAGGGCTTCATGATCCAGGGCGGCGACCCCGCCGGCAGCGGCGCGGGGGAGCCCGGCTACGTGATCCCGGACGAGGTGTGGGAGGACGCCCACCACGATCAGCGCGGCCTGCTCTGCATGGCCAATCGCGGACCGAACACCAACGGCATGCAGTTCTTCGTGATGGACGGCGTCGCCGCCCACCTGGACGGCGGCTACACCATCTTCGGCAAGTGCGAGCCCGAGAGCGTGATCGAGGCCCTGGCCACGGTCCCGGTGCAGGGTGAGCGCGCGGTCACGCCTCCCAAGATCCAGAAGGTGACCGTGAAGCGCCTGGCCAAGCCCGCTGCCCCGACCGGGGCGCCGAGCGCGCCCGGTGCGCCGAGCGCTGCCCCGCGGCCGGCGCCAGCCCCGAGCGCGAAGTGAGCGCACGAAGGAATCTGCCCCGCTCGGCCCGCGGGCGGTGTAAGCAAGGGGCCGCAGGGAACGTTTGGGTGCGGCCATGAAAGACCTTCGAACGCGCGTGGGCTCGTGGTGGGCTCTGGTCGGGCTGCTGTGGCTCGCCTTGGTTTCGGTGGCTTGCGGGGGCGGCTCGGCAAGCCTGGCGGCCGCGCCCGAGGTGCCGCCGCCGCCTCCGGCGGAAGAGGCCACCATCTCCGGCGGCGCCACCGCCGAGAAGGCCGCGCTCTACAGCGACGACGAGGCGCGCCCGCTGCCGGCGCGCGGCGGGTTGGCGCAGGCCACCCCGGCGTCTGGCCCCGCCATGAAGAAGCCGGCCGAGGTGCCCGACGCCGCCACGGCGGGCAAAGAGCAGGCGTCGGTCGCCACCGGGTCCGACGGCAAGTCCGTCGCTGGCCCGCTCTTGATCTACAAGGCGCAGCTCTACCTGGCGGTGTTCGAGGCGAAGAAGTCCATCGACGCCGTCGAGAAGCTGGCCAAGGAAAACGGCGGCTATCTGGTCTCGCGCGAGGACACCCGCATCACCATCCGAGTGCCCGCCGGAAAGTTCGACGGCGCGCTCGACCAGATCGGCAAGATGGGCGACCTCTTGCATCGCAACGTGAACGTGCAAGACGTCACGGCCGAGTACACCGATCTCTCGATCCGCATGCGCAACCTGGAAGTGATGCGCGAGCGGCTGGAAGAGCTGCTCAAGAAGGCGGCCAAGGTGGAAGAGGCGCTGGCGGTCGAGCGCGAGCTCGAGCGCGTGGCGGGTGAGCTCGAGCGCATCAAGGGTCGCCTCAAGCTGCTGCGCGAGCTGGTCACGTTCTCGACCATCACCGTCGAGTTCCAGCCCCGCCCCGTCGATCACGTGGACTCGAAGGTGCACCTGCCGTTCCCCTGGTTGGACCGGCTCGGGCTCGGAGAGCTCCTTCGTCTGTGAGAGGACAACGGTCATGAAGCGCTTCATCACGGCTCTGAGTCTGGCGGCGCTGCCGCTCTTCGGCTGCGGGCACAACTTCGAGGCGACCACGCCCCCGGGCTTCGTCGAGCTGGAAGATCAAGAGGCCTACGACTATCGCGCGACCACCGCCGACGGCCTGGTGATCGCGGTGCGCGAGATCGAGCACGAGCCCAAGGGCGAGGTGGCCTTCTGGGTCCGCGCGGTCGAAAACCGCATGCGCCAGCGGGGCGGCTACGCCCTGCTCGGGACGCGCGACGTGAAGACCCAGAGCGGGCTCGACGGCAAGCAGCTGCGCTTCGGGCACGACGAGAGCGGCAAGCCCCACCTCTATTACGTCACCATCTTCGTCACGCCCGATCACATCTTCTTGCTGGAAGCCGGCGGCACCAAAGAGCTGATGGAGAAGGGCTCGGCCGAGCTGGATCAGGCCGTGCAGGGCTTCCGCGTGAAGTGAGCCCGCTCGGGGCCGCGCTCAGTTGGCGGCGACGCGCGAAAAGATGCTGGTGAGCGCGCGCTGATCGAGGCGCGTGAACCGGACGCCGGTCACGCCGGCCGCGCTGCGCACCACTTCGCCCACGGTCTGCACCCACTGCCCCGGCGCGAGCTCGACGTTCACCCGGACCAGGGCGCCGGACTCGGGCAGGGCGCTGCTGGCGATGCTCAGCCCGCCGATGGAAAGATCCACGCAGCGGCCGGGCTGCACGCTCGAGCCGTCGTCGAGCTCGGCACGGGCCTTCAGCCGAACGCGTCGGTGCAGGCGACGCTCTTCCCGGGTGGACGCGGACATGGCGCCGCGCAGTGCACGGCGCATGCCAGGCCGAATACGCCGGTTTCTGGCGGGTTCGCGTCCTCGGGGCTCCGCATGAGTTTCATAGCTGTGAAAGGTTTTGGTGCTCAAACCCGCAGCTTGAACGGCCCGGCCTGGTGCACCTTGCCGGGCAGGCGCCGGCCGGTCACGGCTTCTGCCACGCGCCCTGCCTCGATCAGCGCTTCGAGATCGATGCCGGTCTGGATCCCCATGCCGTGCAGCATGTAGACCAGATCTTCGGTGGCCAGGTTGCCGGCGGCGCCGGGCGCGTAGGGGCAGCCGCCCAGGCCCGCCACCGAGCTGTCGAAGTCGCGCACCCCGAGCTCGAGGCCGACCAGCGCGTTGGCCAGCGCGGTGCCCCGGGTGTCGTGCAGGTGCAGCGCGATCTTCTCGGCCGGCACCTCGGCCAGGAACCGCTCGCACAGCTTCCGGGTCTGCAATGGCGTGCCGACCCCGATGGTATCGCCGAGCGACACCTGGTAGCAGCCCAGCGCGAGCAGACGCTGGGTGATGGCGAGCGACCGCGCGGGGTCGACGTCGCCTTCGTAGGGGCAGCCCCAGACCGTGGAGACATAGGCCCGGACGCGCATTCCGGCTTCCAGGGCGGGCGGCACCACGTCGGAGAAGGTGTCGATGGACTGGTCGACCGTCTTGTTGGTGTTCTTCTTGTTGTGCGTCTCGCTGGCCGACAAGAACACCGCGATCTCGTGGAGCCCCACCGCCTTGGCCCGCTCGAAGCCCTTGGCGTTGGGGCAGAGCGCGCTGAGCGTGACGCCCGGGCGGGCGCTCACGCCGCGCACCAGCTCGTCCGCGTCGGCCAGCTGCGGAACCCAGCGCGGCGAGACGAAGCTGGTCAGCTCGAGCCGCTCGATGCCCGAGGCGAGCAGCGCGTCCACCAGGCGTTGCTTCGCAGCCAGCGGGATGGGCGCGGCCTCGTTCTGCAGGCCATCTCGCGGAGAGACCTCGTAGATGGAAACCTTGTCGGGGAGAGAGTCGAACATCAACGCTCCATCAGCCTGACGTGCCGCTGGCGCGGATGCGGCAAAAATTCGATGGGGTACTCGCCGCTCCAGCAGGCGTGGCAGAACGACTGCTGGTCGGGCCGCGACGGGGCCAGCGGCAAGCTGCGCGGCGAGCCGTCCCCGGCGGTGCGGGGGCGGGCGGCGGTGACGGCCTCGAGCATGGCGGGCAGTGACAGGTACGCCAGGCTGTCGCTGGTGATGTACTGGTTGATCTCGTCGACCGAGTGGCTGGACGCGATCAACTCGCCCCGGGTCGGCGTGTCCACGCCGTAATAGCAGGGCCACGCCGTGGGCGGGCTCGAGATGCGCATGTGCACCTCGCGCGCCCCGGCATCGCGCAGCATCTTCACGATCTTTCGGCTGGTGGTGCCGCGCACGATGCTGTCGTCCACCACCACCACGCGCTTGCCGCGCAGGGTGTCGCTGATCGGGTTCAGCTTCAAGCGCACGCCGAAGTGCCGGATGCTCTGCTGCGGCTCGATGAACGTGCGGCCGACATAGTGGCTGCGCACCAGCCCCATCTCGAACGGGACGCCGCTCTGCTCGGCGAAGCCAATGGTGGCGGGGACGCCCGAATCGGGCACCGGGATCACGACGTCGGCGCTCACGCCGTGCTCCCGCGCCAGGGCGCGCCCGAGGTGTTTTCGGGCTTCATAGACGCTGATCCCGTCGATGGTCGAGTCCGGCCGGGCGAAGTACACGTACTCGAAGATGCACGAGCTTCGCGGCGAGCGCTCGAACGGGCGCGACGATTGGATCCCGCGGTGGTCGATCACCAGCATCTCGCCCGGCTCGACGTCCCGGACGAACTCGGCGTCGATCAGGTCGAAGCTGGTGGGCTCGCTGGCGACCACGTGAGCGTCGGGCTTGCCGGGCAAGATGCCCAGGCACAGCGGACGGATGCCCCGCGGGTCGCGCACGGCAATCATCGTCTGCTCGGTGAGGAACAAGAGCGAATAGGCGCCTTCGACCTGGCGCAGCGCGTCGGCTATCCGCTCTTCGAGCTGGCGCGCCTTGCTGATCGCCATCAGGTGGACGATGACCTCGGTGTCACTCACGCTCTGGAAGATCGAGCCGCGCTCTTCCAGCTTCTCGCGCAGCGCCTCGGCGTTGGTCAGGTTGCCGTTGTGGGCCACCGCCACCGAGCCCCGCGCGGTGTCCACCGCCAGCGGCTGCGCGTTCTTCAGGAACGAGCCGCCGGCGGTCGAATAGCGCACGTGGCCGATGGCGCTGGTGCCCTTGAGCTTGGCGATCTGCTCGGGGGGGAACACGTCGATCACGTGGCCCATGCCGCGATGCAAGAACAGCTGCTGCCCGTCGCTGGCCACCAGGCCTGCGCTCTCTTGCCCCCGGTGCTGCAGCGCATGCAGCCCGAGATAGGTCAGGTTGGCCGCTTCCGGGTGGCCATGGATGCCGAAGACGCCGCACATGACGGTCTTTCTGGGGCGCGTGCCCGGGTGGATACTGCACAACTGAGGGGGCTCGTGCCAGGCCCCCGGCGGGCCGGGGGCGGGGCAACAGACCCGGGGTTCGTCTCATTTCGGGGCGGACCGCGAAACTCTTAGAGCTTTTCGTGCCTTCTGACTATCCTCTCGACCCCGATGGGCGCCTTCGAGCAGCTCTTAGAGGACTGGCGGTCCAATCCCGACGCCGACTCGACCGTCGCCTTGTGCGCGCGGCTCGGCGCGGCGCCCAGGGAAGATCTGGTCCGCGAGGTCGGGGTGCGGGCCGAGCAGTGGCACGCGAACGACGGCGACGTGATGCTCGCGGTCGGCCGGATGTACCTCGACACCGGGCTCCTGGCCGAGGCCCAGAATGCCCTGGTCAACGCGGGGAAGGCCAACGCCCGCGACGGCCGCGCGTTCCGCTACCTGGGCGAGGTGCTCTTGCGGCGCGGCGACGCCGGCCGCGCCGAGAAGGTGCTTCAGCGGGCGATGCAGCTGGGCGCTTCGGACGCGGATACCAAGCTCTGGCACGATCGTTCCCAGGTCTACGTCGCGCTTCAGAAGCGCGTGGGGCCTCAGGCGGTCGCGCAAGAGGTGGCCCGTACTTTACCGGCCAAGGCCCACGCTCCGCCGCCGGTCGCGATGCCGCCCGCTTCGGCCTCGCCCTGGGCGGAAGAGGCGCCGACCATGCGCAAGTCGGCGGGGCAGGCCGCGCCACCCGCCGCCCGCCCTCAGATGACGAACGCGCGCCCGCGCTCGGTCCCGCCGCCGCTCCCGCCCGCGCCCATGCCCGTGGCGGTGCCGGCGCACGCCCGAGCGCCCAGCCTGCCGGACGACGACGAGACCACGGTGCACCGCGCCCCGCCGCCCACCGGGCCGATCGCCCGGGACCAGTTCCCGAGCGCCTCGGGGACCACGACCCGGCGGCAAGGCCACGAGCCGGCGATGTTCGCGCCGCAGGCCGCGTATCAGGAACAGGCCCCGGCCCATCCCCCGCCGCCGCCGCGCCACGCGCCGCCGCCGCCGGCCTGGGAGCCGCCGGCGCCCAGCCACCCGTCCGGGGGCGGGTACGCACCCATTCCGCGGGCTCCGCTCGAAGAAGACGACTCGCAGCCGGTTCGCGCCGAAGACGTCGCCAATCCGAGCCCCGAAGCGGTGCTCGAGAGTCTGGCGCGGGTCGGGATCTACGAGCCCGGCGGTGGCGCACCGCCCGCGTGGGAAGCGGCCGCCGCCCAGCGCACCCGCGGCTCGTGGGTGTTCATCGTCGCCACCGTGCTGATCCTGGCGATCGGTGGCGGCGGGTTCGTCTATGCCCGCAAGGTCCAGAAAGACCGCGCGGCGCTCGCCAGTCGGCTCAGCGACGAAGTGGACGTGATGCTGCACAGCGCCGAGATGGCGCAGCTCAAGTCCACCGACGACCGCCTGAGTCGGATCTTCGAGCTCGATTCGCGCAGCTCGCGCGCGGCCAAGCTCTGGCTGCAGAACCGCGTGCTCGGCGCGCTGATCTTGCCCGGTGAAGCCCGCGGCATCGACGCCGCCATGCACCGCGCGCGCTCGGTGCAGGTGCCCGAGTCCGAGGTGGTTTTCGGCAAGCTGGCGTCTTACCTGGTCGAAGGCGATCTGGCCGGCGCCGCGGCGTCGCTGCCCAAGTACGACAAGGACTCGGGCAAAGACGCCTACTATCAGCTCACCGCGGGCGCGGTGCTGGAGCGCGCCGGTGATCGGCGCGCCATCGAGCGCTACGAAGCGGCACGCGCCCTGGACCCGAAGCTGCTGGTGGCCGACGTGCTCTTGGCGCGCGCCGTGCTGCTCGAGCTGGGGCCCGAGAAGGGCAAGCCGGTGATCGAAGAGCTGAAGAAGAAGACCGGCGAGACGGCCACCACCCGCGCGCTCGAGGCGCTGGCGTGGGCCGTGGATCCCGAGCGGCCGAAAGAGCTGCCCAAGTCGGCCACGCTGTCGGACGAAGACCGCAAGGTGCTGATCGCTCCGCTCTTGACCGTGCCCGCCGTGGTCGAGGCCATTCAGGCCATCGCCGGCGAGCTCGAGAAGAAGGCGATCACCGCCATCGACAGCGCGATTCTGCTCTCGGATACGCCGGCCATCGCCACCGAGCTCGGGTTCTTGGCCATCAAGGCGGGTGACGAGAAGCTGGCTCGCAAGGCGGCGCTGCGCGCGCTGCAGTTCTCGGCGCTCTACCCGCAGGCGCGCGTGCTTGCCTCGCGCGTTGCGCTGCTCGCCGGGCGGCTGGACGAAGCCAAGAAGGCCATCGAAGAGCTCGATCCGAAGATGAGCGACGTGGCCGTGGTGCGCGCGGTGCTCGCCTACGAGACGCTGGACGGCTCCGAGCTCGGAAGCGCCATCGAGGCGATGGGCGAGCTGCCGCAGAAGCACCCGGACTACATCTCGTTCGCGATCATGCCGGCCGCCATCACCGGGGTCGACGTGCCCGCCGCGGACAAGCTCGAGGCGATGGGCAACCCGGCGATCCCCTGGGGCGAGCTGGTGGCGGTGGACGCCGCGCTGGTCAGCGGCGATCTGGTGCTTGCCGAGAAGCTGACCAAAGACTGGGGCGAGGGCGCCAATCGTCCGGTCTATGCGCTGCGGCTCTCGCGCCTGCGCCGCTATCAGGACAAGCACGACGACGCCGAGAAGCTCTCGGGGCTCGCGCTCGAGCAGGGCAGCACCACCGTCCCCGTGCTGGTCGAGCGGGTGCTCAGCCTGATGGGGAAGAACCAGCCCGGCCCGGCGCGCGATCTGATTGCCAAGTACCCGAGCCTGCTCGGGCCGCTGGCTGGCTGGCTTCGGATGTACGTGGACGCGAAGGGCGGCCGTGCCCCCGAGGCGCGCGCCAAGGCGTCACAGCTCGATCCCCCGGCCGACGAGGCCCCGCTGCTCCTGCGAGTGGTGGCCGCCCGCGCGCTGGCAGTCACCAAAGACCGTCGCGCCAAGGGCTACGTGGCGGCGCTGCAGAAGAAGCTGAAGAAGCACCCGGAAGTGCTGAAGGCCGCCGAAGAGCTCAAGTAGCGGCGGTGTCGCGCCCGGCGCGGTCCGAGAGAAGACCAACCGCCAAAGCGCCAAGAGCGCCGACGTTTCACCGGGCTCAGACTCGTGTTTCGCCCTTTCGGGCCAAACACGAAGGCTCCAGGGGTCAGGCTCCAGGCTGCAGGCTCAAGAGCGCGCGTCGAGCGATCGAATGAGCCCCTGGAGTGCACGAACGAGTTCGTCGTACGCGGGTTCGAGCCGTTCATGAGGCGGTGGCGCGAGGATT
>JAKLKA010000188.1 GCA_023150915.1 Polyangiaceae bacterium | reverse complement strand
CGCCGGTCCCCGCGCCGCCGGTCCCCGCGCCGCCGGTCCCCGCCGCGCCGCCCGAAGGTGCGCCGCCGGTCCCCGCCGCGCCGCCGCTGGTGCTTCCCCCGCTCGGGTTCCCCGCTGCGCCGCCCGACGACGCTCCGCCGCTCGAAGCGCCGCCCGTCGCGGAGCCGCCGGTGCTCGTGCTTCCGCCGCTGCCCGAGTCGCTGTCGTCGTCTCCGCCGCACGCGCCCACCAGCGCCACCGCTCCGACCACGCACAAGCTGCCAAGGATGGTTCGCATCGTCATGTTGGGGCCCTCGCGAGCAATCAGCGTAGCACGAAAGGCACGACCCGCGATGGCTCGCGCGGCAGGCGCCCGCATCAAGCGTCGGGCCCGAGCTCGAGGGCCCACGCCACGATGCGCTCGCGAGTGCGTTCTGCCTCGCCCAGACGGCCGAAGGCTTCGCCCGCCGCGCCCGCCGCCGACGCATCGATCCGATGAGCCTCTTCCTTCAACTCGAGCAGCGCAATGGCCTGGCGCGTGTGCCCTGCAGCACGCGCCCGATCGGCGGCGTGCTCCATCACCCCCGTGGCGTCGACGAATCGCCAGACCTCGGCGGCGCGGAGCGCCCGAAGGGCGGCCAGGGCCTCGTCGAAGCGGTCTTCGCGCGCCAGCGCCTCGACGGCGATCACCTCTGCGGGGTGACCCTTCAGTGCCACCTCGGGCGGCACCTCCAGCTCGCACGCTCGATCCCAGACGTCGCTCTCGGTGTCGGCGGGAACGACTATCGACTGGGCGGCCAGCTGGGACGCGACCCAGGCGAGCGCTTCGTCGTACTGCGCGACGCGCGCGCCTCCGCATCGGGAGTCGTCCCGCCGCGCCCGGCGCAGAGAACGCAGCGCGTTCCTCCACCAACCCCGCCGCGCTTCGTAGGCACCGCGGCGCTCATGAGAGAAGGCGCGGTCGTGAGCGCCTTCGCACGCGAGCGCCGCGGCATGTTCCTCGTACGCCTCGTCCGATTGGCCGCTGCGTTCGAGGATGTCGGCCAGACGCGATCGCGCGAGCCCCCACGAGCGCTCCAGACTCGCGGCGCGTCGCGCGTGCGGAAGAGCGCGCTTCAGGTCGTGTTCGCGCTGGCTGAACCACCAGCCCAGCCAGTAGTCTGCACCGGCACACCCGCTCGCGGCCGTTGCGTGGCACTCCATCATCGCCACGGCCTCGTCCTTCTTCCCGCTTGCCGCCAGCGCGTCGGCCAGGTTCACCAGCGGCGCCGTCACCCCTGGCTCGTTGCTCACGGCGGTTCGAAAGTGCTCGATCGCTCGGGTCAGATCGGCCTTGCTGCGGTCCGGAGCAGAGAACAGGATCCAGCCCGCAAAGTTCTCGGCGTTCGGAAAAGTTGGCGCCAAGGCCAGTGCGCGCTCGACGGCTCGTCGAGCTCCGGCACGATCGCCCGCGCCCAGTAGCGCACGGCTCTGGCGGTAGGCCTCTTCGGCGGCGGACGGCTCGGGGGCCGAGTCATCACTGGGGCCGCTGTCGTCGTCGTCGTCGCCGTCGTCGTCGTCGAACACGGCGTCGAATCGCGCGAGCGCCGGGACGAGCGAGGCGATGGCGCGGTCGGTGTCGCCCTCGCGTGTCGCCATGACGGCCACCTGGCTCGAGCTGGGCCACGGGCCGCCGCTCTCGATCAGCCGCTCTACGTTCGGAACGAACACCCAGCGCAGCCACTGGGCAAAGGCCATGGTCCGCGTTCCGAACGCGCCCATCTCGGCAAATGCTTCGCCCGGCGGCCGTTCGATGGCCCACACGCCCGCGCCGCGCATTGCTGCCACGACCGCGTCCAGCGCGGCGCGGACCGCTTCCCTCGACGGCTCGCCCATCGCCACAACCTAGCACCCGAGCTTCGAGCCTCAGTCGCCTCGGCAGCGAGAACCCGCGCGCCACCGTGGTCGTCATGGTCCGCGTCGCATCGCGTACACGCTGCTCTCGCTGTGGCGCAGCGCGGAGCTCGCGGGACTACGCCGACACCGGTTGCCCCCGGCTCCGGACTGACGACCGCCAGGCCTCGACCCCGGTCCGGTCGCCTCGCTCCTGAGCCGGACGCTGCAGGTCGCCCTGACGAGAACCGATTGGGAGTGCACCATCGCTTGCGGGAATTGCCCGCGCACAGCCACCTTGCTAGGCCCGCCCGTCGCGGCCCATGTCCCTCACCGCCTGCCTGCACCTGCCCGTTTCCTTGTCGTACCCCGAGTTCCCGGGGATGGCACCGGCGCTCGCGCAGGTGCACGACGACGTGACCGCGCTCGACCGCGCAGGGTTCGACGCCGTCTTGATCGAGAACGACGCTGACAAGCCGCACACCTTGACGGTCAACGAAGCGCAGGTCGCCTGGCTGACGCGGGCTGCGCTGGCAGCCAAGGCGGCCACGCGGCGCCCGGTCGGCATCGGTGTGCAGCGCATCGACTGGCGCGCGACCCTGGCGGTGGCGGCGGCGGCCGAGCTGGATTTCGTTCGGCTCGACGTCTACGTCGACACGGTGAACATGCTCGGCAAGCGGGTCGAGGTGAGCGCGCCCGAGGTGCTCGCGTGGCGCCGGCGCCTGCGGGCCGATCACGTCGAGCTGTGGGTCGACGTGCACGTCAAGCACGCCCTGCTGGTGAGCCAGCACCCGATCGGCGAGTCGGTGCGGCGGGCCGCCGAGCACGGGGCGGCTGCCGTGCTCGTGACCGGCAGTGTGACTGGGGAGTCTCCTCGCGCAGAGGATCTGAAGCAGGCGCACGGTGCGGGTGTGCGGGTGCTGGTGGGCAGCGGGCTCACGCCCGAGAACGCGGCGGCGCTGCGGCCGCTCTGCCACGGGGCAGTGGTGGGCACGGCCCTCAAGGTCGGCGACCGCATCGGGTTCGAGCGGGCGCGCAACATGGTGGAAGCATGGCGCTCCGCATCGCCGCATTAGGCGAGGTCACCGAGGATTGCTACCTCGGAGCGGACGGCGGCGAGCGCCGGCTGGTGGGTGGGATCTCGGCGAACTTCGCGCGGTCGGCCGCGGCGGCGGGCGCAGAGGTGACGCTCTTCGCGCCGGTGGGGGACGACGCCGCGGGCCAGCGCGTGCTCGCCGGGCTGACCGCCGCGCACCGCGTGCGCGTCTTGCCGGGGTGCACGGCCGAGCAGAAGATCCGGATTTCTGCCGAGGGCGAGCGCCGGTTCTGCGGGTTTCGAGCCGGTGTTCTGCCCGACTATCGGCTCACCGCCGACGAGCGCCGGGCCATCGATGCCGACTTCGACGTGGTGCACGTGCCGATGCAGCCCGAGTCTCAGCACCTGCTCGAAGGGATCACGCGGCCGGCGCGGGTCGCGGATTTCTCGGTCGACAGCGCCGCTGGCGACGACCCGCGGCGCTGGTGCGAGCCCTACCTCGAGAGCCTGACCGTGGCCTTCGTGGGGGGCCACGCGCGTCACCTCCAGGCCCTGGCCGCCATCGAAACGCCGGCCCTGATCGTGCTCACCTGCGGCGCGCTCGGCGCCTACGGCATCTTGCGTGGCAAGGTGGTGCACCAGCCGGCGCTTCCGGCGCACGTCGTCGACACCACCGGCTGCGGCGACGCGTTCGCCGGCGCCTTCACCGTGGCTCACTTCGGAGGGGCAAGCCTCGAG
Source organism: Polyangiaceae bacterium (assembly GCA_023150915.1). Classification (GTDB taxonomy): domain Bacteria; phylum Myxococcota_A; class Polyangia; order Polyangiales; family Polyangiaceae; genus JADJKB01. Next base: position 7,958 of record JAKLKA010000188.1, on the reverse strand, counting down.
GCGGCGCTTCGCCGTGGCGCCGAGCGCGCGGCATGGGTGGCGGCGCGCCTGGGCGCTGGCTGAAGCGCTTCGCTGGCTCGCGGGCTTTGCGCACCGGGTAGGGTGGGCAGTGCAGCCGCCCGCCCGATGGCGTACAACCCGGCGACCGAGATGCCCGAGCAAGTCGGAAACCTCACCGAGGCCTCTCGGCGCGCGCTCGAGTCACTGCGCGATCTCCGGATGCTGGAGTGGTACGTGATCCCGCTCCTGGCGATCGTGTTCTACGTGTACACGTCCGAGATAGCCAAGGCGCGCCGCTCCGGGAACTGGAATGCCGTCCTCGCAGGGCTCACGGTCTTTGGCATGGACTTCGTCAACGAGACGGTGAACGGCTGGGTCCTCGCGCTCAGCGGTCGCTCGGCGCTGTGGACCGCGCCGGGCCCCACGGCGCTGCGCACCATGGTGGGCTGGAACATCGAGATCATGTTCATGTTCGCCCTGTCCGGGCTGATCTACTTCAACACCCTGTCCGAGGGGCCCGAGCGGCGCATCGCGGGTCTGCCCGAGCGCTGGTTCTGGGCGGTGGGGTACTCGGCGTTCTGCGTGTTCGTCGAGGTGCTCTTGAACATGGGCGGGCATCTGGTCTGGGAGTACCCGTTCTGGAACCGCTCGTTCGCCGGCGTCTGGCTGATCTTCTTCTTCGGGTACTTCCACTTCTACGCGGCGGCGGCGCTGGTGATCGCAGCCAAGCGGCTTCGCACCAAGCTCGTGGCCATAGGCTCGATGTATGGGCTCGCCATCGTGCTCAACGTGGTCGGGCTCGGCGTCATGGGCTGGAAGTACTGAGCAGATGCGAGCGGCGGGTCTGTTCTTCGCGACGCTACTGGCCGCGTGCTCGGGACCCCGGGCGACGCCTCAGCCGCAAGGCGCTGCGCCCGTCCCGGCGCCGAGCGCGCACCGAGCGTCGGCGCCGGTACCGAAGGGGTGGCTCGAGACCGAACCCCGTTGGGCGGCCATCGTCGCGCGACTCGAGCCCGCCATGATCGGCGAACGCTGGCAGCAGACCGCAAACGGTTGCGAGCACTCTCTCATCGCGGGGCGCAGTCGGTCGCCCGTCGACCGGGGATTCTCGCAGCACTGCAGCGAGCTCGGCTTCGGGCCTGTCGCCACCCACGTGTTCAAGCTTCCAACGCGGATGGAGTGTGGGGCCAACGGCGCCCGCCTGGGCGCGGGGCTGCCTTGGGATTCGCTCACGCTCACGCGAACCGTGAGCGCGCCCTGTGCAACGCTCGAGCCGGCCTGGGTGCGTGCCGAGGTCAAGGAAGCCGCTCCGATCATCGGTGATGCTTTGCCCGTCGCGTCGGCCTGGCGGCGCCAGCAATCCTCGAACGGCCCTCTCCAAGAGTGGGAGCTCGAGTGGGCGGCCGGCGCCGTCGACGCCGCAGCCATCGAAATCAGGCTCGACTCTCTCGGGTACACCTTGTCCTCCGACCAAGCCAACTACCGGCTGTGGACGCGGCGCCAGTCGGGTACGCCCTCGTACACGTTCGCCCGCGGGGGCTACCGGAACGACCGAGTGATCGTCCGCCGATTCGCCCGGTGACCCGTCGCGGCTGCACCACCGACGCTACCGAACACTTCTTCCCCGGTGTGCTCGGGCCTGCTCGATCCGCAGCCGAGCGCGCCGCTCTGCAATGCTCGGGGTCGGCTCACCGGTGCTCCGCGATTCCTGCAAGATCTCACGGGCCGTGGTGCCCAGCGCGTCGATCAGCGCGGTCGGATCCGGCAGGCCCATCACCGAAGCGCTGATGCCATGGATCACGGCACCCGCCGAGGCGACCGGATCGGGCACGAGCAGCACGCCGCGCTCGGCCAGATCCCGGGCCGCGCTCGCCTCGCGCAGCAGGTTGTTGGCGGCGCCGCACACCGCCCAGGCGCGAAGCGCCCGGGCCTCTGCGCGCCCGATGACGCCGCCCACGGCGCAAGGCGCGAGCACGTCGACCGGCGCAGTCAGCAGCGCCCGCGGGTCGACGACCTCGGCGTCCACCGCCCGGGCAACGCCGGTCGCCCGCTCGCGGTCGATGTCTGCGACCACCAGGCGCGCACCGGCTTGGGCGAGCGTGAGCGCGACCGCCTCACCGATCACGCCGACCCCCTGCACGCCGACGCGCAGGCCCGTCAGTGCCACCCCGCGGATCTCGGCGCAGACCTCGATGCAGCGCAACACGCCCCGCGCCACAGCGCTTGCCAGACCCGCTTCGTCGAGGTGGACGAAGCGACAGGTCGTGGCCATGGCCGCCAGATCCGCCGCGGTGGTCCCCAGATCGCCCGCGGTGCGGAACAGCCCGCCGAGCTCGTCCACCAGTTCGCCCAGGCGCACGAAGGCGCGTTGCCGGTCGAGACCTGGATGATCGATCACCACCAGCTTGGCGCCCCCAGCCGCGAGCCCAGCCAGTGAGCACTTGAGAGTCATGGCGCGGGCGAGCTCGGCGCAGTCTTCCAGCGCGTGGTCGAAGCTCGGGTAAGCGCGGGTGCGGACGCCACCGGCAGCGGGGCCTAGGGTCAGGTCGTCGATCACCAAGAGCGCCCGCAGCCCCGTCGGCGCGTGGCTGAAGAGCATCGTTCGGGCGACGCCGGTTGGCTCGAGGTGTGCCCAGAGCGAGTCTGTCTCCACCCGGCGGAAGATACGCCGAGACTTGGCGCGTTTTCGAGGCTGACGGCGTTTCTGGCCCGATGGGGGTGAATGCCTGTCGTGCGGGTCGCACCCATGTCATAGGGGTGGAACGCCTTCGCCAGCGAAAGTCCTCGATGAGCCCACGACCCACCAGCCTCGACCGCCTGCTGTTCGCCTGCTTCGACGGCGAATCGCGCCGTGCGCGGTCGCTGGCCGTCGCGCTCTACTCCATTTTGGCGCTGCTGGCGCTGATGCAGCTGGCCAGCGCCGGCGCCGTCGGACGAATCGCGCAGCAGCCGCTGGGCACCGCGCTCTTGGCCGCGCTGTTCGCCTGCTCGGCTGGCTATGCGCTGCTGGTCGTGGGCGATGCCGTCCTGGGGCCGCGGCCCAGCGCGCGGGCGCCGGGGCTGGGTGATGCGCTCTTGCACGCGTGTGTCGGTGGGGTGGGGCTCGGTGCGCTGTTCGGTCGCGAGGTTCTGTCCGATCGCCTCGGCGCGCTGGTGGTCGGGGGCGCGGGGCTCGCGTTGCTCGGGGCGGGACTTGCGCTTGGCGCCTTCGGGTGGCTTCCGCCAGCGTGGGACGACGACTTCGAGGCGCGCCGCGGGCGCGCCTCTCGCCTGCGGAGCCGCACCGTCCGTGGTGCCGTGTTCGCCACCCTGGGGGCCCTGGGGTTCTTTGCCGCCCTGCGCACCCCGACCGAGGTCGGCGTCGACCTGCCAGCGGGGCCGGTGGGCCTGGCGATGATCGCGCTGGGGACGGTGGCGCTGGCCAGCTATGCCGCGCAGCTGGTGTGGTCCCTTGGCGGTGAAGACTCGTTCGGAGCGTGACGCGGGGGCGGCCCTCCGAGCGCGGGCCTCAGCTGGCCCAAACCTGGGCGAAATAGTTTCGCCCGCGAGGGCGGCCGCATCGTGATAGCGAGATCTCACCATGGTTTCTCGCCCCGCCTTGCTCACTGCTCTCGTGTTCGTCGGTTGTGGCGGCCCCAGCGCGCCAGCCGCCACCGCTCCCGACCCCACTGCGAGCGCACAGCCCACGGCCGCCCCACCCGCGCCCGTGGCACCGCCCGAAGCTGCTGACGCCGGCGGAGCGGAAGCGAAGGCCGATCCGCCGGCTCCGAAGGAGGACACCTCGGGCACGCCACGCGAGCGGCTGATGCGTTCGCATTTCAAAGAGGTCAACGCGCTCCGCAAGGCCGTGATCGACGGCGCGATGTCGGCGACCATCGGCCCGGCCGAGACCCTGGGCAACACGCAAGCGCTCGGGACCATCCCGCCGAAGTGGCAACCGTCGCTCGACGCGCTCTCGGCGGCCGCCAAGCGCTTCGGTCAGAGCCCGGATCTGCCCGCGGCCTCTGCGGCCATTGCCGACATCGGCGTGGCCTGCGGCTCGTGCCACAAGACGGGTGGCGGGCCGAAGATCCAGGTCGACGCCCCGCCGGCCGTCGACAAGACCGTCGCCAGCCAGATGAAGCGACACGCCTGGGCGACGGAGCGGATGTGGGACGGCCTGTACGGTCCGTCGGATGCGGCCTGGAAGGCCGGCGCGGACGCACTGTCGGCGGACCCGTTCCCGAAAGAGGTGCTTGCCAAAGGCGGTGTGCACGCGCGCAGCGCGGCCGCGCGCTTCACCGGGCTCGTCCCCACGATGAGCTCCAAGAAGTCCCCCGAAGACCGGGCCAAGCTCTACGCCGAGCTCCTCGAGACCTGCTCGGCCTGCCACCTGGCCACGGGCGGCGGGAAGAAGAAGTAGCCGCGAGGGCGAGCAGTCGCTCGCCGCGTGAGCGTGAAGGGCCCTTGCCCCACGCAGACCCTGCGCTGTCACCCGGCAGAGGCGCGAATGGTGCCGCGTGGCGCTGGGGGCGCAGTGGGGGTCACGCGCGACCAGGGCAACCGCTCGACACGAGCGGCCGGGGTCGCCCGGCGCCGCTGGCCGCAGCGCCGGCGACGCCAGGTCTGGTCTGGTGCGCGCGCAGGATCTTCGCGAAAACCGCGTCTTAGGCCCGGTCTTCCGCGGCGCGGCGCTTGCAGAGCCCGGTCGGATGGTCCCGGGTGGGTAGGAGGTTTGTTCCCATGGTCCGATCGCGGTTTTGGTCAGTAGCCAGTGTTGGGCTGATGGTGGTGGCCTCGTGCTCGGGGGACGACGGCGGAACCGGGGCCCAGGGCAAGCCCTGCAGTGTCGAGAGCAACGGAGACGGCACCTCGACCATCTCGTGCCCGGACGGGACGTCGGTCACGGTCAATGACGGAAAGCCCGGGGACGCCGGGCTCCCCGGCGACCCGGGAGAAGCAGGCCCGCCCGGCGACGCCGGCGTGTCATGCACCATCGTCGACAACAACAACGGAACCAAGACCATCACCTGCACCGACGGGACGCAGGTCACGGTGTCGAATGCGCTGAGGGACTACGCGCTGCTCAACGCCGCTGAGAAGGCCGCCCTCGACCCGACCCTGGTCATCACCGACGTGAAGTTCCCGACCAGCGGGAAGCCGGTGGTGACGGTGAAGGTCACCGACAAGAACGGCGCCCCCGTGAAGGGGATGAGCGCGCTGGGGACCGCCGCGGGGATCTCTTGGCGGGCCTCGGTGCTGAAGCTGGCGGCGGGGGTGAACAAGAGCGCGAACGACACCTGGGTGAGCTACCTGGCGGCGAACGCCACCAGCTCGGCCAGCGCCGAGAGCGCCGCCGCGACGGCCACGCCCGCGGCGACCGAGGGGACGCTCGAGGACAAGGGCGACGGCACGTACGTGTACACCTTCGGCAAGAACATCACTGACGAGCCGAATGCCGGGACGAAATACGAGGCCGACAAGCCGCACCGGGTCATCGTGTTCGTGTCCAAGACCGACAACCCCTTCCGGCCGATGGACGCCTGGAAGGACGTCGTGCCTCAGTCTGGCGCGGACGTTTCGGGGAAGAACGACAAGGTCAACACGGCCTCGTGCATGAACTGCCACTCGGATTGGCGCGCCCCGGCGAACGCCACGGCGGCGTTCCACGGGGGCACCCGTTACGAGGTCAACACCTGCGTGGCATGCCACAACGACCAGCGGCGCTTCAGCAGCACCGGCACCCCGGTGACCGAGCCGGCGATGACCGCCGGCAGCACGCCGGGCACCTACAAGTGGACCGGCAAGGCCAGCGTCATCAACGGCGAAGCGGTGATCAACCTCCCGGTCTTCATCCACAAGATCCACATGGGCCACAAGCTCGAGCTCTTGCCCGATCGCAAGGGGGGCGGCGGTGGATACGCCGGTGTGCAGGTCGACGAGGTGACGTATCCGCAAGACGTACGGAACTGCGTCAAGTGTCACAACAACGCCGACAAGGCGGACAACTTCAAGACCGGCCCCAGCCGGCGCGCCTGCGGGTCGTGCCACGACGACATCTCGTTCGAGGTGGCGCCCCCTCTGGGCCGCAAGGCCCACACCGGGGGTCCGGCTGCCGACGACTCGACCTGTCTGACCTGTCACGGACCGACCGCGCCCATCCCGCCGAAGCACGATCCGGTCGAGCCGCCCGGAACCATCACTTCTGGCACGCTGCCGGCGTCCACCGACGGGCAGTACGTGATGAGCGGCTGGCAGGGCGACGGGACGGCAACGGGCAAGTCGTGCACCACCGCCTCGCCGTGCACCTGCACCACCACCGCGCCTTGTCTGCCCAGCGCCAACAGCGCGGCCGCGTGGATGGCGGCAGCGGGCAGCGTCCCCACCGGCGCCGCGAAGATCACCTACGACGTGAAAGAGGTGCTGGTCGACGCGACCACCAAGAACCCGAAGATCGTCTTCAAGCTGAAGAAGGACGGCACTGACGTCGATTTCGGGACCTACGACGCCGCGAACAAGAAGGAGCTGATCTCGGGCTTCGTCGGCTCACCCAGCGCCTACTTCGCCTGGTCGTTGCCGCAAGATGGTATTGCGTCACCCGCGGACTTCAACGCCAGCGCCAGCGCTTACATCAAGGGGGTGTGGAACGGGTCGAACACCAACGCCGAGCTCACCAAAGACGCCACGACCGGGTACTACACCCTGACCATCAAGAACGTCGTCTTGCCCGCCGGCGCCAAGATGCTCACCGGTGGCATCGGATACACCTACAACATGTCGAGCGCGCCGCCGCTCACCCAGGTCGATCTGCCGAAGTTCCCCTACAACGCGACGACCAAGATCGGTGGTCTGATCGTGCCCTCACCCAACGTTTACAAGGCCGCGACCGGACACACCGCGCGCCGGCCCATCGTGGAGACGGCGAGGTGCAACAAGTGCCACGACGGTCTGGGCGTGAGTCCGACCTTCCACAGCGGGCAGCGCAACGACGCGCCCACCTGCGCGTTCTGCCACAACACCAACCGAGTGAACGGCGGCTGGGCCGTCAACTCCAAGGACATCGTCCACGCCATTCACTCGGGGTCGAAGCGCACCGTGCCGTTCACGTGGCATGGCGAGATCAAGGCCTGGGAGGTCACCTACCCCGGGGTGCTCAACACGTGCACGCAGTGCCACGTCGAGGGCAGCTACGACTTCAGCGCCAGCGCGTCGAAGAGCGCCTTGCCCAACCTGCTCTACAGCACCGCTGCCACCGGGACCTACAAGTCGACGCCGACCGCACCGGCCACCGTCGGGCCGTTCATCTCGCCCTACGTGACGCCGAACACCGCCTATTACGGCGTCGGATATGCCACCTCGAACCAGACCTCGGGCAAGCGCAACGGGGTGGACTGCACCACGGCAGCGCCTTGCGTGTGCACGCTCGCGGCGCCCTGCGAGGCCGAAGGCGCCACCCTGGTCAGCTCGCCCATCACCGCGGCTTGCGCCGCGTGCCACGACTCGGCCATCGCCAAGAAGCACTTCGCGGACAACGGCGGCTCGTTCTACAGCCCGCGTAGCACGGCTCTGCAGACCCAAGAGTCGTGCCTGATGTGCCACGGCCCGAGCAAGATCGCGGCCATCGCTCAGGTGCACAAGTAGCCGAGCCGGGGCGGGGGACACGCTCGCTGCGGGCTCGGGGGGCCTGCAGCGAGCGTGCTTCGTTCTGTTGGTCGAGTTGCGCTATGGTGATCGGCATGCGCTGGCTGGCCTTCCTTCTGTCGTCGGGTCTGTTCTTCGGTTGTGGCGGAAGCAGCTCGGGCGGCGGTGGCGGCAGCGGCGGCACGTCGGGCGGCGGCGGCACGTCGGGCGGCGGCGGCACGTCGGGCGGCGGCGGCACGTCAGGGACAGGCGGCAGCGGCGGCACGTCGGGAAGCGGCGGCTCTGCGGGAAGCGGTGGCTCCGCGGGCGACGCCGGTGTCTCGACGCCTTGCGGGTCG
>JAKLKA010000187.1 GCA_023150915.1 Polyangiaceae bacterium | reverse complement strand
CTCGCGAGGCGGCGCGACGCTTCGGGGTCGGAGCGGGGGTGAGCAGCACACGCCACGCACGCGGGCGGCGACCGAGTGGTGGTCACGGGCACGCCCGGGCAGGACCGGCACGACGGGACACGCGCCACGCCTCAACTGATCGAAGACGCGTCCCTTTTCGCAACCGTCCGGCCCGACTTCCGGGCGGGGATGGCGCGTTCCCTACCTGTAGGGCGGCGGGCACGGTCCCGGCGGCGACAGACCTCGCTCACCCCCGCTCGGCGTGAAGCACTTCCGCTGTTCGCCGGTCTCGCGCCGGCGTACCGCTGAAGCCGCAGCCGTTCCGCGCCCACCGCTGATTGCTGCCGGGCGACGACTCGGGCATGGGTTCGCCATGCGGTGGGAATTCGTAGGCGGGTTGGTCGGCGCGCTCGCGCTGGGCTGCGGCGGTGGCGACGACGAACCCGAAGTGAAGCGCGGTCCGGTGACGGATCCCGGCACCGGCCTGACGGTGGCGGCCTGCGGCATGCCGGCGTACGCGCTGCTCCCGAGCGCCGAGGTCGGGAAGCTGGTGTCCCACGAGCCCGACGGCCTCAGCTATACCCCGGCGGGCCTGGACGCCCTGGTGAAGCTGGCGAAGATCAAGGCCGACCCGACCCCGCACGGCGCGAAGCTCTTCTTGTTCCGCTACACCACCCAAGCCAAGGGCCGAGCGGTCGAGGCCACCGCGATGCTGGCGTATCCCTCGGGCGGCGCGCCGCTGCCGAAGGACCCACCGGTGGTGCTGTGGCTTCACGGCACCACCGGCTGGAGCGACGCGTGCTCGCCGGGTGCCAACACGAACTGGCAAGGGATGGCCGCGTTCCTTGCCGGGCAAGGCACCATCGTCGTCGCCCCCGACTTCATCGGCATGAATTCTCACGGCGACTCGTCGACGGTGCACCACCCGTACATGGTGGCCGAGCCCACCGCGATCGCGTCGTGGGACGCAATGCCCGCCGCCGGCGAGGTCTTGGCCCAGATCGGCGGCGGCCTCGCGCTCGGCAAGCGTGTCGTGATCGCGGGCGCGTCCCAGGGCGGACACGCCACGCTGTTCACCCAGCGCTTCGGCGCGTACTACGCTCCCGAGTGGGAAGTGGTGGCCCAGGCGGCGATCGTGCCGGCCTCGAGCGTGACCGCAGCCTTCAGCCGCGGGGTTGGCAAGTCACCCGGCGCCACCATGGTGGGTCTGACCGCAGCCATGCTGGTGGCCGCGCGCAGCTGGTACGGCTCGCCCAAGAGCCTGAGCGGCGTGCTCACCGACTCCGACCCCGATCACCTGGCGTCGCGCGCCGAAGAGATCGTGTTCGAAGGCTCGTGCGGCTCGAACCAGCTCTCTACCGCCGACCCGGCGCAGATCTACCAGCCGCCGTTCCTCGAAGCAGCCCGCGCCGGCGTGCCGGCCCTGGACCCGTGGGGCTGCTACTTCGGCGAAAGCAGCATCGCGACCACCTCGAACCCGGCGAAGAAGGCGGCGCCCACGCTGTACGCGGTGGCCGAGAACGACGAGCTCATCCCCGCGCCCGACAACGAGCCCGACGTGGCCACACTCTGTGCGCAGGGCTACTCGGTACAGCACCTGTCGTGCAAGGGTGAGACCCACGCCAACGGCGCGCTTTCGTCGGTGCCCCACGCGCTTTCGTTCATCCGCGATCGCTGGGCGGGCAAGCCGATGGACGCCGCCGCCACCTGCAAGCTGAACCCGCCGGCGTGCTGCGCGGGCAGCACCACCTGCACGCCTTGAGTAGCCTGGGGAATACTCGCCGGCCCGGGCAGGTTTCGCGCGCATGGCAAAGCGTGAGTCTCTGGCCTGGGCCGCGGGCATCGCGACGCTGCTGTTTGCGCGCGCGTCGCTGGCCGATCACTATCAGGTCCCGAGCGGCTCGATGCGCCCCACGGTCGAGGTCGGGGACCACATCGTGGTGAACAAGCTGGCGTTCGGGCTGCGAGCCCCCATGAGCAACGCCTACGTGCTGCGCGGCGCTGATCCCACGCGGGGCGACGTGGTGGTGCTCGACTCGCCCGAAGACGGCACGGTGCTGCTCAAGCGCGTGGTCGCCATCCCGGGCGACGTGGTCTCGGTGCAGGGCGGCGAGGTCGAGCTGAATGGCCGGCGCGCGCCGCGCACGTACGCCATCCGCCACGACGGCGACGGCGGGCCGGACTTCGGTCCGCTGACGCTGCCGCCGGACGCTTATCTGGTGCTCGGCGACAACCGCGGCGACAGCCGCGACGGCCGCGTGTTCGGCCTGGTCGCGCGCCAGGCAGTCCTGGGGCGCGCGGTGGGCGTGGTCTGGCGCAATGGCGGCCCGGTGTGGCGGCCGCTGTAGCTGGCGCCCCGCTCGGGGATCTGCTGAGCTAGCTCGGTGATGAAGCCCCGGCGCTTGCTGCTCGCGCTCCCGCTCTTCTGCCTGACCCCCACCGCCTGTGGCAGCGACGACGCCGTCGACGCGCCCGAGGGGTCCGAGCTGACGGACGACGACATCGATCTGGGTGAGCTGGGCGCCGACGACTTGAAGGCCGACGGCAACTGGGGCGCCGCCACCACCTGCAAGGCCATCCCCAACCTGCCGAAGCTCCAGAGCCCGCGCATCACCATCTCGTTCAACGGGCTGACGCTGCGCCTGACCGATTCCGCGGGTGGTTACGACAAGGTTTTCCCGATTGGCCCGGGCTCGATCAACACCACGCCGGGCGAGAAGACCCACCTCGAGTCGCGGTCGATGTATCCGCTGCTCGCGCAGGGGAAGCAAGACTTCGAGATCACGCCGGCTACCACCACGGCCTGCAAGATCTGGTGGACCGACAAGGCCACGGGCGAGACCTTGCCGGTGTTCGCGGGCCTGCCGTTCCTGTCGTGGAGCGGGCCGTACGCCATTCACGGGCCGGTCGACAACTATCGCGCGGCGAACGGCGGCAGCCTGCGCCGCGGCTTCGTGTCGCACGGCTGCATCCGCATGCGCGCGGAAGACGTGCTCGAGGTCTATGCGCGCATCAAGGGCGTGGCCAAGGTGCCGGTGCACGTGCAGCGCGAGCCCGAGCGGCGGCCCGACGGCACCAAGGTCGACGTGGCGGATCCGTGGCTGGGCGCCGAGTGCACCGACGACGCCGACTGCGTGGACCCGAGCCTGACCTGCAAGACCAACCCCTGGTCCGAGCGCGGCTTCTGCACGCGCGCGTGCACCACCTATTGCCCCGACAAGCCGGGGTACCCCACCTCGTTCTGCGTGGCCGATCCCGACGCGCCCGGCAAGGGCATGTGCGTGCTGAAAGAGTCGGCGCAAAACTACGCCTGCCGGCCCCTCGATCACTTCGAGCCCCGGGTCGAGAAGCGCCTGGGCGGGGCCACCACCGCGAACGTGTGCATGCCCGGTACCCCCGGCTGGATCGGCGACCAGTGCCTGATCGCGTCGGACTGCGCGGCGGGGAACGTCTGCTTCGGTGCGACCAGCGGCGCGGCCGGGGTGTGCACCCGACCCTGCACCAGCACCTGCCCCGATCAGCCCGGCTTCCCCATGACCACCTGTGTGAACGATCCGGCGCTGGGCGGCGCGGCGTGCGCGCGGCGCTGCACGCCCGCCAGCAACGCCAGCGAGTGCCCGGCGGGCTCGGCGTGCGTGACACGCAAGCAGGTCGGTACGGGCCTGGCGCGCTCGGTCTGCATCCCAGACTGATTCAGCTCGGCTCTTCTTCGGGCACCTCGGGCCGACCGCCGAACCGCACGTACAGCGCCGGCAGCGCCAGCAGTGTGACCAGCGACGCAGTGACCAGCCCGCCGATCACCACCGTGGCGAGCGGGCGCTGCACCTCGGCGCCGGTCCCGGTGGCAACCGCCATGGGCACGAAGCCCAGCGCCGCGACCAGCGCCGTGACCAGCACCGGACGCACGCGCTCGTCGGCGGCGCCAAGCACCGCCTCGCGGGGGGCCTCGCCATGTTGCTGGCGACCCCGCACCGAAGCCAAGAGCACCACGCCGTTGAGCGTGGCCACGCCGAACAACGCCAAGAACCCCACCGCGGCGCTGACGCTGAGATCGAGCCCGCGGAGCGCCAGCGCCGCGATGCCACCGGTGGCAGCGGCGGGCACGTTGACGAAGATGAGCAGCGCCGGCCGAATCGATCCGAAGGCCAGGTACAAGAGCACCAGCACCACGGCCAGCGTCAGCGGCACGACCACCGCGAGCCGCGCCGTGGCGCTGGCCAGGTTCTCGTACTCTCCGCCGTACTCCACATAGTACCCCGCGGGCAGCTTCACCGCGCCGACGCGCGCGCGCAGCTCGTGGACGAAGCTGGCCAGGTCGCGACCGCGCACGTTGACCTCGATCAGCACGCGCCGCCGCCCTTGCTCGCGGCTCACCTGGGCGGGGCCGTCCGAGCTGCTCACGTGGGCAATGTCGCCCAGCGAGACCGCGCGCCCATCTGCCATCGGGATCCGCACGCGCTGCAGGGGGCCGTCGTCGGCCGCTGGCACGTTGGCCGAGCGCAGCACCACGTCGAAGCGCTTCTGGCCCTCGATCAGGTGCCCCACGTGGCGCCCCGCACGCAGCGTCTCGACGAACGTCGAGAGCTCGACGGCCCTCACCCCGCGGCGCCCCATCTCGCGCGTGTCGGGGGTGATGGTCAGCATGCTCAGCCCGCTCATCGGCTCGACGCGTACGTCGACCGCACCGCTGGTCGTGTTGATCACCTGCGCCAGCTCTTCGGCCACCTTGCGCAGCGTCGCCAGGTCGTCGCCAAAGACCTTCACGCCCACGTCGGCTTTCACCCCGCCGATCAGCTCGTCGACCCGCATCTCGATCGGTTGTGTGAAGCCGAATGCCGCGCCCGGCAGCGCCTTGTTCAGCTCGGGTCCGAGCACGTCGGCGAAGCCCGCGGCGTCCTTGGCGGTCACCCACTGCTCGCGGGGCTTCAGCGTCACGATCACGTCGCTCTGCTCGGGGCCCATCACGTCCGTCGCAATGTCGGGGCTGCCGGTGCGGCTCACCACCCGCTCGACCTCGGGATAGCGCTTCAGCACCTGCTCGACGGCAGTCGTGCCCCGGGCGGCCTCGGCCAGGCTCACGCTCGGTGGTCGCGTGACCTGAATGGCCAGATCGCCCTCTTCCAGCCGAGGCAAGAACTCGGCCCCGCGCGTGCTGGCCACCAGCGCGCCGCTCACGATCAGCACCAGCACGCCCAGGGCTGCCAGCCGCCAGCGGTCGACCAGGGCGGTGACCACGGGTCGGTAGCCGCGCTTCAGCCACTTCACGATGCGCGGCTCGTCGTGGTGAGCGTCGCGCAAGAGCAACCCTCCGATGGCCGGTACCCAGGTGAAGGTGAGCACAAGCGCCACGCCCAGCGCGAACAGCACCGTCAGTGCCATCGGCCGGAACATCTTGCCCTCTACGCCCTCGAGCAGCAGCACCGGCGCGTACACGATGGCGATGATCAGCACGGCCATGCTGACCGCGCGGCCCATCTCGCTCGCCACGCGCCCCATCGCCTGTTTGCCCGTCAGGTGGTGGGCGGCCATGGCCGCCAGCGCCCCCTCGATCACCACCACCGAGCCGTCGACCACCAGACCGAAGTCGATGGCGCCCAGGCTGAGCAAGTTCCCACTGACGCCGAAGTACCGCATCAGGATGAACGCCCCCAGCATGGAGAGCGGGATCACCGACGCGACCACCAGCCCAGCACGCAGGTTCCCCAGCATGATCAGCAGCACCATGGCGACGATGGCTCCGCCCTCGAGCAGGTTCTTCTTCACCGTGCCCAGAACCTCGTCCACGAACGCGCTGCGGTCGTAGAACGGCTCCACCACCACGCCTTCGGGCAAGCTCTTCTCGATCTCTGCCAGGCGACCCTTCACGCGCGCCACCACCTGGTGCGCGTTCCCCCCCGCGATCATCTGCACCATGGTGTAGACGCTCTCGCCTTGCCCGTCGGCGGTGGCCGCAGCGAACCGGGGCGCGCTGCCGTCGACCACGTCGGCCACGTCGGCCACCAGCACGGGGCGCACCGCGCCGTCCTTCTTCCGGGTCGTGACCACCTGGCGCTCCACGTCTTCGCGCGTGCGGTAAGACGTCTCGGCGCGCACGAACGTGCCCTCGTCGGCGCGCTCGATGAAGCCCGCGCTCACGTTGTGACCGGAACCCAGCACGGCCTCTTCGACCATCTCGGCCGTGACGCCGTTGGCCAGCATGGCGCTCTCGCGCAGGCGAACCTCGATCTGCCGCGTGTCACCGCCCCAAGAGTTGACCTCGACCACGCCCGGAACCGATCGCAGTCGATAGGCGATGTCCCAGTCCAGCAGGGTGCGGATCTCGCGCAGCGAGTGCCCGGGCCAGCGCACGCTGAAGTGATAGACCTCGCCCAGGCTGGTGGTGAGCGGCCCCAGGTCGGGCCGCCCGGCGCTCGGCGGGATCTCTTCGCGGGCCGCAGGCAGGCGCTGCGCCACCAGCTCCCGCGCGGCTGCCAGGTCCGTCTCGTCGTCGAACACCAGGGTCACCGCGCTCACGCCCGAGCGCGACACCGAGCGGATGCGGGTGACGTGCGGCACGCCGGTCATGGCCAGCTCCACGGGCCCGGTGACCAGCCGCTCGACCTCGATCGGCGACAGCCCCGGCGCGCTGGTCAAGACCTGGACCTGCACGTTGGTCAGATCCGGGACCGCGTCGATGGGCAGCGTCTGGTAGCTGCGCACGCCAGCCACGATCAGCCCGACCACCGCCAGAATGGTGAGCAGCGGGTACTCGACGACCAGGCGTGCGACGCGGCCGATCATCGCCTCACTCCAGCCGCGAGCGCATCAGCTCGCCCTTGAGCAGCAGCGCCCCCTGGCTCACCACGCTCTCGCCGTCGTTCACGCCCGACTCGATGTAGACCCTGAGGCCGGCATATTCGGCCACCCGCACGCTGCGTGGCTCGAATTCGCCCGGCTGCTTGACGACGAACACCGTCGGCACCTCGTCGATGCTGACCACCGCGTCCCGCGGCAGACTGACCAGCTTCTTGTCACCGGTGGCGGGCTTCGCGATCGACACGTCGACGAAGGCGCCTGCGTGGAAGTCGCCGCACTTGTCGCCCAGGCTGATTCGAAACGGCACCGTCCGGGTGGCGGCGTCCACGTGGGGCGCGTGCGACTCGACCTTGGCGGCGCACGGCAGCACCTTGCCAGCGATGGCGATCGTGGCCGCGGCACCGTCTTGAACCAGGTCCGCGTCGTTCTCGGCCACGTCGGCCCGCACCAGCAGCCGCTTGGTGTCGACGAGCCGAAGGAGCAGCGTCGTGGCTTCCACCGGCGCCCCGACCACGCCCTCGACGGCCACCACGGTTCCATCCATGGGCGCCACGAGCTGCATCCGTCCGCCGCCTGCTGCCCCGAAGCTCGTGAGCAGCGACGAGGCCGCCCGCTCGTCGGCACGCGCGGTCTCGGCCGCGCTCTTCGCGTCCGACAGTGCGCGCTCACTGGTGGCGGCGTCCTTGAAGAGCCTCTCTTCTTGGGCCAGCACGCGCTCCGCGTGCACGCGGCGGGCCTTGGCGCGCGCCAACTCCCCGCGCACCCGGGTAATCTCGCCGGCGTCGAGCTCGGCCAGCTTGTCGCCCTTCTTCACCGTGTCGCCGCGACGGACCGTGATCTCGCGCACGCGGGCGGTGATCGGCGAGGTCACCGCGGCCGCGCCGTCGGGCGGCGGCTCGATCTGACCGGTGGCCACGATGAAGCCGATCACGGGGCTGCGCTCGACCACGACCGCGGTGATGCGACCCGAGCTCTGCAGCGCGGGGTCGACCGTGATGAGCTTGGACTTCGGCTCGCCCGCGGCGGGCGGCGGCGGGGGCTCGGCCTTGCCGCAGGCGACCGCGAGCAGGCATGCCAGGACGAAGTGTCGAGTCATGGCTGGGCCCTTTCGGACAGCTCTGCCGGATCTCTGCCCAAGAGGCGCATCAGGCGCACGTCCGCGCGGCGCACGTCCGCGGCGGCTTCGGCCCAGCGCTCTTCGGCCAAGAGCAGCTCGCGCCGCGCCGAGAGCACGGTCGCGGTGTCGCCGTTGCCGGCTTCGTATTGCGCCAGAGTCTGTCGCAGCGCCTCGCGCGCGGGGCCGATCACCCCACCGCGCAGCGCGTCGCGCAGCTCGCGCGCGTGCTGGCGCTCGTGCAGCCCGAGCTCGATCTCGCGCGCCAGGGTCGCACGCGCGTGCTGCGCCTCGGCGCGCTGTCCGCGAGCCTCGGCCTGGGCACGCGCCGACTCGAGCGCACCGGGGTTCACCAGCGGCAGCGGGAACGACGCCCGGCCGAGCACGATCCAGTCACCGGTCGCTTCCCGCGTGACGCTGGGCCCGATCGAGAGCGATGGCTTGCCGGCCGAGCGGGCGAGGTCGGCCGCGCGCTCGGCGCGCTCGGCCACGGCATCGGCGGCCCGCAGGTCGGGCTGAGCGCCGGCATGCATCAACAGCGGCGCCAGCTTCAGCGGGCGATCGGAGGTCTCGAGCGGACCGCTGATCACGAGCTCTCGTCCGCGGGTGCCGGTCAGGTGTCGCAGCGCGGTCTCTGCCACGAACGCCCGCCCCTCGGCGTCGATCACCTCGGCGCGCGCTGCACCCACCAGCGCCTTGGCGGTGGCCTCGTCCGACGGCGGCGTGCTGCCGGCACGCACGCGTAGACCGACCACCTTCGCGATGGCCAGCGCGTGCTCGTGAGACTGCTTGCGGATGCGCATCAGCTCGCGCGCGAGCCGCGCTTCGATCCAGGTCAGCGCGGCTTCTGCTCGGACGTCGTGCTTCGTCACGTCGAGCCGGGCGTCGGCCTCGCTGCCCACCGCAGAGGCCCACGCCCGCCGCGACGCCCCGAGCCCGCCGAGCGGGAAGTCTTGCCAGGCGCCCAGGGTGGCATCCACGCCGACCCGACTCGGGTCAGAGCGGAAGCGCGGGCCCACCTCGATCTCGATCCGCGGCGGATGCGAGAGCTTCTGGTCCGCGGCGTGCGCCAGGTCGCGACTGGCGCGAGCCGCCACGCGCCTGACCGCAAGGGCGGGCGCTGCCTGCTCCGCGCGGCGCATGGCATCGGTCAGGTCCATGCGGATCGGTGCGGCGACCGCAGCGCTGGCAGTCGTGAAAATCGCGAGGGCGAATGCGGCTCGCATGGTCGGCCCTTCGGCTTCAGCACGATGCGTGCCAGGGCAGTTTGAGGGCGAGTCACCCCAGGCCGCGCGCATTCCATGCACCGCGCGCGCGCGGGAGCGCAGCAGGTGCGCAGCAGGTGCGACTCGGTGACTCGCCCCCACGCGCGCCGTCATTGGACTCACCGGTCGATTGATCTGGCAGAATGCCCCGAACCGGAGGTCGTCACATGAAGGTGCTGCTGGTGGGGTCCGAGCTGGAAGAGAACCTGGCCATTCGCTACCTGGCGTCGGCGCTCGAAGGCGCGGGGCACCGCGCCGAGCTGGCGGCCTTCTCGTCGACCAACGACGCGGGCCAGGTGCTGGAAAGGGCGCGGGGCTTCTCGCCCGACGTGATCGGTCTGTCGATGACCTTCCAGCGCCGCGCGGAGGAGTTCGGCGACCTCGCCGGGCAGCTCCGCGCCGGAGGTTTCGGCGGTCACCTGACGGTGGGTGGTCACTTCCCCACGTTCGCTCACCGCGAGGTGCTCGAGCGCTACTCGAGCATCGACAGCGTGGTGCGCCACGAGGGCGAGGTGACCCTGGTCGAGCTGTGCGATCGCCTGGCGGGTCGCGCGCCGCTCGACGACGTGCGGGGCCTGGTTCATCGCCGTGCCGATGGCAGCGTGCACGCCGCCGCGCCGCGCCCGCTGGCGTCGGACCTGGACGCGATCGCGTTTCCGAAGCGCGTCGGCGATCCGCAGCTGCACCTGGGCATCCCGGCGGCGTTCCTGGTGGGCACCCGCGGCTGCTACGGGCACTGCACCTTCTGCTGCATCAACGCCTACATCGCCGACGCCGGTGGCGAACGCTATCGCGCGCGCAGCGCGGACAACGTGGCCGACGAGGTGGCGCAGGTTCGGCGCGAGCGTGACGCGCGCATGCTGGTGTTCCACGACGACGACTTCTTCACGCGGGATGCCCAGCGGGATCTGGCGCGGGTGACCCGGCTGCGCGACGCCTTCCGCAGGCGCGGGGTGAACGACGTCGCGCTGGTGCTCAAGGCCCGCCCCGACGACCTGGATGCCGAGGTGTTCCGGGTGCTGCGCGAGATCGGCCTGCTTCGCATCTACATCGGTATCGAAGCCGGCAGCAGCCAGGGGCTGAAGACCCTGGGGCGCGGGGTGGACGTCGCGGCGAACCAGCGTGCCCTCGACTTCCTGCGCGCGGTGGACGTGTACGCCTGCTTCAACATGCTGATCTTCGATCCCGAGACGCGCATCGCGTCGCTGCGCGAGAGCCTGGGGTTCTTGAAGCGCAACGCCGACGTGCCGATGAACTTCTGCCGGACCGAGATCTATCCGGGCACGCCGCTGATGCGAAAGCTGGAGCGCGAGGGGCGGCTGGTGGGCGACGTCTTCGGCTGGGACTACGAGATCAGCGACCCGGCCGCCGAGCGCGCGTTCCGGGTCTTTGCCCGCACCTTCTTGGACCGAAACTTCCGCTGCGACGGGCTGATGAACAGCAACCTGTCGCTCGGCTACTACTGGCACCTCTTGCGACAGTTCCACCCCAAGGCGATGTCGCCCAGCCTGCACGCGCGCACCCTCGAGACCATTCGCCAGGTGAATCTGGACTCGGTGGCCCGCATGAGCGAGATCGTCGAGTTTGCCGAGTCGCCGCGCTCGCTCGATCCCGCGGCCTTCGAGGACTTCACCCAGATCGTGCTCGAAGAGGTCGAGCGTGCGAACCGAAAGCTCGAGCCGCGCGTCGCCGAGGTGAGTCAGGCCATCTCGAACGCCGTCCGCGGCGTGGCGCGGCCCCGCCCGCTGCCGCGCTGGGGCGCCGCGGCCGCAGCGGCCATCGCGCTCACGCCGCTGGCGTGTGATCCGCTGGCCCCGCCACCGCCCGATCCGCTGCCGCCGCCGCACATGCGCGAGCAGCACCAGGGTCCGCGCTACGACGATCCGGACGGCGGTCAGCCCCTCGAGATCCAGCCCAAGCCCGACGCCTCCGAGTTCGCGCAGCCGCCGCCGGATCCGGTTCCGCCGATGGACCCTCTGCCCCCGCCCACCAGCACCAACACCGGCCGGAGGCCGCCACCGCCGCCGCCACCGGATCCGTTGCCACCGCCAACCGTGAAGAAGAAATAGCTCCCGTGTGCTCCGAGGTGCGCGGCCCGGCTCGGCTGGTCCTTTCGCGCCGCGCATGCGATTCTACCTCCGGGCCTTACATGATTCGACGTCACTCGCTTTGGGTTTGTGGCGCGGCGCTCTCGCTCGCCATCGCGTGCAGCAACGACTACGACGAGTTCCAGTTCGGAACCGGTGGCGGCTCGAGCACAGGCGGCAGCAGCGGCGGCGGCGGTAGCAGCGGCGGCGGCGGCAGCGGAGGCAGCAGCGGCGGTGCGGGCGGCTCGACCGGTGGGGGCGGCAGTGGCGGCGCCGACGGCGGCGCAGGCGGAACCACCGGCGGCGGTGGCGGCGGCGCAGGCGGAACCACCGGCGGCGGTGGTGCCGGCGCAACGGGCGGAACCACCGGTGGCGGTGG
>JAKLKA010000186.1 GCA_023150915.1 Polyangiaceae bacterium | reverse complement strand
TTGTCCACGTACTTCTCGAGCAGCTTCTGCGGGCTGAGAAGATCGTAGCGATAGTTCTGCTCCATCACCGTGAGCAGGTCGTCGCCGTCCAGCGACTTGATGTGCACCGTCTCGGGCTGGATGTGCGCCGACACGTCGCGGTATTCCAGGCTGACCTTGCCGTCGCCCAGCTCGAGCTTTCGGATCTCGCGCACCAGCCCGAAGTTCTGGTTGTAGACCGTGATCGCCACCTTCTCGCGCTGCTTCGCGCTCGAGGCCGCCGACTTGGACGGCCCGGCGAACTCGCCGCCCTTGGCCAATTCGGGCGGCTTGCCGCCGCATGCGGGCAGCGCCAGCGCAGCCAGCACGACGGCCGCCCGCCACGCGGGCACAGATGTTCCGTGTTTCATGAGTTTGCCCTCGAGATGCGACCGAAGAGACGCATCAGAAACGAAAAGGATTCGAAGAAATCTGGCGATGCCCGGCGAAAACGCCGACGGGAGCGCCGAGCTTACAGAGGACCCGGAAATGGGTGAAGCTCGGTCCCGTGAGCCCTTACCGCTCCCGCAAGGACCGGCCTGGTTCTCCCGAGGAAAGCAAGCCCGGGCTGGTCTCGGACATGGTGCGGCAGTTCGCGGACCCGTACGCCTTCCTGCGCGAGCTGGTCCAGAACAGCATGGATGCGGGCACCACTCGCATCGAGGTCGACGTGATCCGCGGCGCCGACGGCGACACCCGGACGCGGGTGACCGACAGCGGCACGGGCATGACGCCCGCGATCATCGAGAGCGCGCTGCTGACGTTGTTTTCGTCCTCCAAAGAGGGCGACAGCACCAAGATCGGGAAGTACGGAGTCGGCTTCGTCTCGGTGCTGGCCATCGAGCCAGAGGAGGTGATCGTCGACACCTGGCGCGAGGGCGGGGCCTGGCGCGCCACCATTTTGCGCGACCATTCCTATGTGGTGGAAGAGATCCCGCCGCGCCCGCTGTCGGGCACCAGCGTGACCTTGACCCACACCCTGGAGTCGAGCGCCTTCGACCTGCACGCCGACAGCGTTCGGCAGAGCCTCTTGCGTTGGTGCCGGCACGCTCGCGTCCCGATCTGGCTTTCGATCACCGACTATGCCAACCCCCAGGGGTCATCGCGTTCCCAGCTCGATCGCCCGCTGGCGGTCCACGCTGCGGTCAGCGTGACCGACTTGGACGGTGAGGACACCATCGTGCTCGGACCCGGAATGGGCGCCGAGCACCTGGAAACGCCTGCCTGGCCCCACGAGAACACGACCCCTTTCATCGGCTTTTACAACCGCGGGCTCACGCTATACGAGAGCGGCGGCGAATCCTTCCCCGGGCTCGAGGGCCTGCGGGTGAAGATCTCGAGCTCGCAGCTCAAGCACACGCTCTCACGCGACAACGTACGCCGCGAGCAGGGCTTCGACGACCTGCTCGACCGCGCGCGCAGCCTGGCCAAGCGCAGCCTGCCGAAGGCGGTCGCCGCGGCGTTGCGCGCCGAGGCAGAGCGGGCGGTGGAGGGGACCCACCTCGGGGAATACCTGGCGCTGCTCGAGGCGAGCGCGCACGACCCGTGCCGCCTCTCGGCGGCGCAGGTCTGGTTTCCGCTGGCCAGCCCGGTCGACGGGCAACGCGCGATGTCCATGGCCGCGCTGATGGCGCACACACCGCGCCGCGCGCCCATCCTCACGGCCGCCGAGCCGAACGTGGTCACCGCGGCTTTCGCCGCCGAAGGGCGCCCCACGGTGCTGTGCCTGCATGCCAGCATGGTGCACCGGGTGGCGAACCTGCATCGGCGGGGCAGCGTCGAGCCGGCGCACGGCCGGCACTTCTTGCTGGAAGAGCTGCCGAGCAGCGACCTGTCCGCGTCGGATCTGGCGCTGGCAGCCGAGACGCAGCGCTGCATCGCGCTCGCAGGCATCGCTCTCGAACGCATCACGTTCGCACGGGCTCAGGGCGTGGTGCCGGGCCACGTGGTGCTGGCCCGCGAACCCACCTCGGGCATCGTCTCACTCGAGGCCGCAGCCCGGGCGGCTGGCCGCTGGGGCGCGGGCGCGGTGCTGCTCTTGGACACCCGCGCCGAGGCGGTACGAGTGGCGCGCGATCGCGCGGGCCGCCAGTTGCGAGCGGCGTCGCAGCTCTTGGCGCGAGTGCTCTTGCTCGAGCGCCGCGGGCCGCTGAAGGCGAGCCTGAACGACGCCCTGCTGCGCGACTATGCCGGGGGGGGCGCGTGACCGAGCGAAAGGTCGTGCTCCGCGGCAGCATCCGGGTCGATGCGCGCCGTGCGCGCGCCAAGTTGCGCGAGCACCTGCTGGTGGATCTTCGGAGCTATTCCCTGGAGCTGGCCCGCGCCGCCGTGGCGCTGGGGGCCGGCGCGATGAGCGTGAGCTGGGACGCCGACGACGTCCGCTTCGCCTTCGACGGCTCGCCTCTGAGCGCCGGTCGGCTGGAGCACCTGCTCGACTTCGCCCTGAGCGACTCGGACGACGCGCACGCCGCGCCCCTGCGCTGCCTGGCGCTGGGCGTGAACGCGGCGCTGGGCCTGGGCGTGGCCTCGGTCACCGTGACCGGCACCGACGGCTCCCAGGCGTGGGCGGTGCGTTTCGCTCCCCAGACGCTGGACGACGAATCCGAAGAGATCCGAGCGGTCGCTTGCGCGGTTCCGGAGGGCGCGTTTCCCCACGGCACCCACATCCACGTGCGGAGGAAGCTCGGCCTTGCGGTACTGCGGCGCGCGGTCTCGACCGAAACCCCGCCCGAGATCTCGCTTTTGGTGGAGAATACTCGCGGGGCACCGCTTGCGCTCTCGTGCAACGGCTCACCGGTGGTGCGTCCTCCCGAAGCGCCGGTGCTGTTGCGAGTCCCGTTCACCTTGCCCGGGGCACGGCGCGCTGCGGTCGAGGTGGCGCTGGCCAGCGCACCGCAGGGTGTCGAGCTGATGGAGCGCGGCGTTCGCCTGCTGGCCTACGCTTGGGTGCCCCTTTCTGGTCTGGGGAACACCACCGATACCGTGATCCCCGCCCGGGTCGTGGTCGACGCCGACGAGCTTCCCACCAACGCCTCGCGGTCGGCCCTGCGCGAGGACACGCCGCTGGCCCGCGAGCTCAGGCCCGCCGCCGAGGCCGCGTTTCGCAAGGCCCTGGCGGCGCTGGTGGCCCGCCACGGCGAGGCGGCTCTCCCCGAAGGCGTCGAGGTGGTGCTGGACGACGCCGCGGCGTGGCGCGAGGCGCTGGGCGTCATGGCCTGCGCGTGCGTCGCAGCCTTGCGCGCCAATGCCGAGCTCGATCCCGACGTGCGCGCACTGCTCGACGTTCCGCTGTTCGACGCCGCTGGCGGCGGACGGATCCCGGTGGGCAGCGTGGTGTCGAGCCCGGTGGTCCGCGTGTGGAAGAGCGAAAGGCCGCTTCCACCGGAGCTTTCGCCTTGGCTCTCGGACGTGGTCTGGCTCCGGGGCCATGGGGTCGAGCGCGTCCTGGGCGGATCGAACATCGAAGATGCCTCGAGCCTGGTGAAGCGGGCCCGCGAGGGCGCCGCCCGCCGCGCGCGCTTCCTGTCGCACGCTGCCAGCACGCCCACGGTTGCCGGAACCGCCGGGGTGCTGGCGCGTGAGCGCTTCGGGCTCACCACCGGGCCGACCGCGGGCCTCTCGGGCGAGGTCGCGCTGATGGTCCCCTTGCCGGGCGCAGCGCCGCGGCCTTCGCTCTTGAGGGTGTATGTGGAAGACCGCCCGCTCGAGGCCATTGCCATCGAGCCGGCGTTCTGCCCGCTGGCGTTCGACGCTGCGGTCACCTGGCCCGGTGGGCTTCGACCGCGCTTCGATTACGACGGCGTGGAGCGCGACGCACGCCTGAATCAGGCATTGCACGCGGTGAGCATGGTCGCCATAGGGATGGCGAATCGCGCCGCCGAGCGCCTGAAACAACTCGAGCCGCCCGACCGCGCCGTGCTGGTGCGCGTGCTCTGTGACGCCGTCGCTGCGTGGAGCATCGTGCCCGCGAAGCTGGGCCTCTTGGCGCCGGGCCCGGGCCACTTCCGTCGCGACCTGCGCAAGCTGTACCGCGCCGAGATCATCCCGCTGCACACCGGCGAGCGCGCCAGCCTGCAGAGCCTGGCGGCGTACGTGGACGAGAAGAAGGCGCTGTGCGTGGTATCGACCGTCCCGGACGGACCGTGCCACCCGGCACCCGATGGGCGCCCGGTGGTGGTCGCAACGGCGCACGATGCCGAGGCCATCGGGGCCGCGCTGAGTCACAACGTGACGCGGATCCCGTACGTGCGAGGCGTATCGGACGACGGTGCCCGCACCGGCTCACCCGAGGGCCGCAGGGCCGCGCTGGCCGCAGCGGTGGCGGAAGAGCGGACCCGGCAAGGCCTGGCGCCCCTCTCTGCCCAACTCTGGCTCGAGCGCGACGGCGCGCTGGTGCTGGTCGCGCCCGGCGTCACCGCGGCCAACATCGAGAGCCACCGCGGCGTCGTGCTCACCTGGGAGGGCCGCGAGAAGTCCCAGTCGGGGCTGATCGTGGCGATCGACGACCCGCGCACGGTGCCCCACCCGGACTGGAACGCGATCCACTGGAAGCCGAAGCGATCACGCTCGTGGTTCGAGCAGCGCTTCTTGGACAAGGCGCTATCGGCACTGGAGGGCGACGCCAGCGCGGTGCGCGAGCTCGAGGGGGTGCCCGGCGCGGCGCTGGACGAGCTGGGCCTGTCGCTGTGTCTCTTGGCCCACGCCGCGCTGCTTCGAGCACGCGCGTCGCAGACGCCCGACGCCAAGACCACCGCGGCGCTCGGACGGATCGAAGCGCTCTTCTTGCTGGCCACCCTGAACGAGCTCGGGATGCCGGCGCGCGAGTCGATCGTCGGGGCCCGGCAGCACCACGGCGAGAGCGTGCCGTTGCTCGACGCCGCGCCGGGCTTCGCCACCGGCGACTGGCGACCCTTGGTGATTCGTCACGACCGCGAGCGCGAGCTGGTGATGCGGCTGTTCCCGCGGTCCACGAGCAGCAGCTCCGAGCTGGCGGTGCGGCGGGCACGGGCCTCGATCGAGGGCGAGCGGCAGGCCGTGCGCGCGCGACCCGCGGTGGCGATCAGCGACTTCGGCGCCCGCGCTCGGGTGGGTGACGTCGCGATCCACGTTCCGTCCGACGAGAGCGGGCTCGAGCTGGCGATGACGTTGCCCACGCACGAGCTTCCGCCGGGCTCGCCCTGGGTGAGCTTGCACTTCGAGGGGCGGCCGATTCACGGCCTCGACCCTCGGCAGGTGGGGCTGCCGGTGGTCGCCAACGTCAGCTCGTCGAACATCGACGACTTCGTGGGCTTCGGGCCCCCGACCCCCGGCGGGCTGGCACGCATCGGCGCTCGCGTCCGCGAGGGCAGCTTCACGTTGCTCGGAACGCTGGCAGCCGCCCGCGGGCTCCTGTCCGATCCTCGAGCGCTCGCGCTGTGCCTGTCGCTGTGCGACCTGGGTTTCACCGATCGCGTTCGCGAGATCGTCGCCCACGCGGACTTTCGCTTTCCGACCGTGCAAGGCAGTGAGGCCGCGCTGGGCCAGCTGGGCCTGCATCAAGGCAGCCTGCTCTACGGATCGGCTCGGTTCTCGCCGTGGCTCACGCAAGAGGGCCGCCAGTCCGAGCTCGATCAGCCGATCTTGTTCCTGCCGCCTGGCGATCTCGGCGCCCAGATCGCGGCCCTGCTCTCCCGGCTCGGGTCGACCCTCGACGACGTGAGTCGACCGCTGCTCTTGCTGCAGCAGCGCCGCGGCGGAAGCGTGGTGGCCGCGCCGAAGCTGGAGGGCGTTCCACCCCATCCGGTGTTGCGCCGGGCCACCTGGGAGCTGAGCTTCGGCGCTGGCGACGGCGAGATCGAGCTGGTGGCCGGCACCGAGTCGAAGATCAGCCTGCTCATGCTGGACGGGCGCGCCGAGCCCGTGCACGCCGACCTCCCCTGCGCGCTGCATGTCGTGGTGCGTGTCGATGCCATCGACCCGGCGGCGGTGCGTCCACGCTTGCTGGCGGATCTCGAGCAAGCATCGCTGCGCCTTCTCCAAGAGGCGGCCCCACGCCTCGACGAGCTGCCGGGGTTCGCCCGTCAATCGGCGCGCCGCCTGCTCTGCCTGCGGCCGGCAGCGTGTGAAGACCCGGCGCTCGCAGCGGCGTGCGTCTTCGAGGACACCAGCGGCACATTCCACAGCTACGCCGCTCTGGCCACCCAGAAGCGCTGGCTCTTCACCTCGCTCGAGCCACCGTACCCCACCATCAAGAAGCTGACCTTGCGGCTGAAGCTGGATGAAGCCCAGGCGCTCGCGGCCAGCTTCGAGCTGGTGCGAGTCGACGCCCAGATCGAGCGGGCGCTGAAGGGCGAGCGGAAGAAGCACGCACCAGAGGTGCCGGCCGTGCTGCTCTCGAACGAGCAGCGCGCGGGGTGCCTGATCACGGCCCCGGTGAGCGTGGAAGGAACCACCGGCGAGGTGGGCGTGCTGCTGCCGCCGCGGGCAGACCTCGCGGGCGGCACGTTGTTCGTGACGCATCGCCCACTGTGCAGCTTCGAGTGCGGCGAGGGCTTTCCGCTGGTGATGGCGCTGAACGACGACAGCGTCGAACCCGATCGGTACTTCGAAGGGCCGGCCGACCGCGGCGTCTTGCCGGTGCTCGCCCAGCGCGCGCGCGCCGCGGCCCGAGGCGCCCTCGAGCGTGCGTTCTCACCAAATCACGCGATCGCTTCCCGCTGGCTCGACGAGGTCTCGATCCGCGGGTACCGCGTGAGCGGTTGTCTGTGGCTGGGCAGCACCTTCCCGGCGGCGCCCAAGGTCCGGGTGTACGTCGGCGAGCAAGCAGCGCCGATCGTGCGCTGCCTGGAGGCCCGGGGCGAGAGAGGTGCCCTGGGCACCGCGCTTCCGCTCGAGGGCGACTTGCTGGTCCGCTGGGTGGGCGACGGCGCCGAGGGCGGCGGGGGCATCGCGGCAGACATCGCCGCGACCCTGGCCACACTCGCCAGCCTGACTCAGACCTGGGACGCGCTGAACGAGCTGGGCGAGCAAGTGGCCCTGGCGCTCGTCCGCGAAACACGCGCTGGCGGCTTGGATGCGCCGGTCCTCGACGAGCACGCGCTCTCGCTGGCGCTGCTCGGCTTCGACGTGCCAGCGCCGGCGCTGGTCGCAGCAGACGGGGCCGCGCTGACGCCGGCCGCGGTGCGGGCCGAGCTCGATCGCACCGGCATGCTCTGGCTCAGCGATGGGCGCGGCTTCTCCGAGGGCGCATTCCCCGGCGCAGCGCCCAGCTTCTTCTTGCCCGACGGCTCGGCGCTCGCCCGGGTGCTCGCAGCGCGGGCCCCGCAGGGCGCACTCCGGCAACTGGGGTCCCCCGCCACCCGCCTGGCGCCGCCGGAAACGACGGCGCTCGCGCCGGGCACGCCGGTGCTGGTGCCCCCCGACGTCGCCCAGCTGCCGGCGGAGGACTCTTGGTGGGACAAGCTGACCTCGGCGCTGCGCAAGGGCCTGGCGGCAGAGGTGCTGGTCGACGCGAGCCGACCCGAGCATCGCGCCCTGCTCGACCTGATCGTGGGGCTGCGCCTCAGCGGCTCGCCGGTCGAGACGCTGGCGCAAGAGCGAGGGAAGCGCCCACTACGCTACGACGGCGCGAACAAGCAGATCGTGCTCAGCTCGGTCGACGCGGCGCCCACGGCGCTGCTGAGCCGGCGGGACGACCCCGGCGCGCTGTGCCTGCTGGCGGCCCACGCGCTTTCGGAAGTGAACCGCGCGCTCGAAGACGTCACCGACGGGGAAGAACGGCGCGGACTCGTGGCGCTCTTGAAAGAGCTGTAGGGCTCAAACCGGCTTGCCGCAGTACCAGTACCCGCTCGGAGAGCTCGACGGCTTGCAGACGAAGCCGGAGGGGCATTGCTTCGACGGGCCGCAGATCACGCGGTAGTTCTGGTCGTAATTGCAGCTGCCGGCGGCCTGGCAGCTCATGTTGCTGAAGTAGTTGTACTGGGTGTTCACCTTGCCGCAGCACACCTTGCCGCCCTCGCAGTCTTCGGGGCCGTCGCAGTACGACGACGCGGTGCACACCTTGCCATCGCCGGCGCAGTTCGAGTCCCAGCCGCTGCCGTAGTTGTGGCAACAGAACTGTTTGGCACTTCGATCGCAGAGGTTGCCGTCGCACGACACCATGCCCGTGCCGCAGGTCTTCGAGTAGTCGGGGCAGCAGTCGCCCTTCGAGACGCAGTCGGTGTCGCAGTAGCAATTGCCGCCTGGCCCCGGCACCGGGCTGCCGCTGCCGCAGTGCCCCGCGCAGAACGCGGTGGGCGCGCCGCCGCCACCGGGCATGCCGCCGCCGCCAGGCATGCCACCACCGCCGGGCATGCCGCCACCACCGGGCATGCCGCCACCTGCCGGGGCGCCGCCGCCGCTGGTGCTGCCGCCCGCCGGCGCGCCACCGCTGCCGCCGCTGGTGCTGCCGCCTGCCGGCGCGCCGCCGGTGGGCGACCCCGCAGCGCCGCCGCTGGTCGAGCCACCGCTGGTCGAACCACCGCTGGCTCCGCCGCTCGACGTTCCGCCGCCGGACGTGCTGCCGCCGCTGCCGCCCTTCAGCCCTGCATCATTCGGGCTGCCACAGGCGACGAGAACACCCAACCCGAGCACCAAGTAAGCGGAAAGCGAGCGCATGCGGCCTCCTGAATCGGAGACCCCAGTCTAGCGCGTCCGAGGCGCTTCGGCGACCCCGGCCTCGACCGGCACGGCCCAGCGTGAAACCTCACCAGTCGGCGATGGCAGCGCCCCAGGTGAACCCCGAGCCAAACGCCACCATGGCGACCTTCATGCCCCGCTTCAGGCGGCCACTCTGCTCGGCCTCGGCCAGCAGAATCGGAATGGTCGCGGCGGTGGTGTTGCCATAACGCTGGATGTTCGCGACCAGCTTGTCTTCGCCAATGCCGATCTGCTGCGCAATGTACTGATTGATGCGCAGGTTCGCCTGGTGGAAGAAGAAGAGATCGATGTCGTCCCGGGTCAAGCCCTGGTCGGCGCAGGCCTGCATCAGGACGCCGATCATGCGCTCGACCGCGTTGCGGAAGACCTGCTTGCCGTCCATCTGAGCCCACAGGTCCTCGGCGGGCACGTGCCCCACGCCACCGGCATCGAGCTGGATGAACGGTCGCTTCTTGATGTCCCACACCTTCTGCGACAGCACGTCGGCGCCACGCCCGTCCGCGCCCAGATAGGTGCCCCGGATCCCGCGGTCTTCGTCGGTGGCGCTCACCACGCAGGCGCCGGCGCCGTCGCCGAACAGCGAGGCCACGGTGCGACCGCGCGCCGAAAGATCCAGCGCCGCCGAGTGCGTCTCGGCACCCACCACCAGCACGTGCTTCGCGGTCCCGGCCTGGACCATCGACGAGGCGACGGTCAGCGAATAGAGAAAGCCCGAGCACTGGTTGCGCACGTCGAGCGCCGGGACAAACTTGGGCGAGTCACCGTCGCACAGCCCGAGCTTGCGCTGAAGGTACACGCCCGAGCCGGGAAAGGCGTGGTCGGGCGAGAGCGTGGCGAACACGATCATGTCCAGATCGCGCGCCTCGATCCCGGCCCGCTCGATGGCCTGCTTCGCCGCGGGCACCGCCAGATCGCTGGTGCCGACCCCCTCTTCGGCGAAGCGCCGCTCCTCGATCCCGGTGCGCTGCACGATCCACTCGTGAGTCGTGTCGATGCCGTACTCTTTCGCCAGCGCGTCGTTGGTCACGACCTTGGGCGGTACGTAGAAGCCGGTCCCCGAGATGTAGGCGTTGGGCATGACCGAGCCGCATTACCCCTGCCAAGCCCGGCGTCAACGGCCGCGGCGATTCTCTCAAGATTTCAGGCGTCGACGCCCGACAGGGTTTCGCAGGCGTCGGTCGCGGAATAGCGGCCGTCACGGACGGCGACTCGGGCAAGCGCAATGGCGGGGTCGTGGGTGAAGAACAGTCGCCCGCCGCGCGCGGCCAGATCCGAGAGCAGTCGGGTCTTCTCGTCGATCAACAGCTCGGCGTTGCGGTCGTACCCCATGGTGATCGGCAGGTGCACCCACGCGGCGCCGGGGACCAGATCGCCGGCGAACAGGATGGGGCCGTGATCGCCGGCAACCTCGGTGAGCAAGAGGCCGGGCGTGTGCCCGTCGGAGAGGTGAAAGCGGAAGTCCGGGCCCAGCAAGTCCGAACCCGCGCCATCCACCAGCTCGAGGCGACCACTGGCTTCGAGCAGACCGGTCAGCTCGGGGATGAACGAAGCGCGATCGCGCACGTGGGGGTGGCACGCGCGCTCGAACGCCACCCGCCCCACCACGAAGCGCGCCTTGGGGAACAGCAGCTCGGGCGACTTCCCCTCGGCGAAGGGGGCGAGCAGCCCGCCCGCGTGGTCGAAGTGCAGGTGCGAGAGCACGACCACGTCGACCTGGGTGTGCGGCACGCCGGCGCGCTCGAGCTCGGCCAAGAGCACGTGCTCGGCCTGCTCGACCCCGAAGCGCTCTCGCAGCTTGGGTGCGAAGAACGCACCAATGCCGGTCTCGAGCAGCACCGTTCGGCCCGACGGCTCGACGATCAACAGGGCGCGACAGGCCAGAGGGATGCGGTTCTGCGCGTCCGGCGCGATCCACCGCTCCCAGACGGCGCGCGGAGCGTTGCCGAACATCGCGCCGCCATCCAGGCGCTGCGAGTTGCCCGCGATCGACCAGAGCTTGCGCTGGCTCATGGCGTGGGGCCCTTGGGCTTGACCGTGTCCATCAGCTCGAGAAACGCCTTCTTGGCCTGGGCCACCGTGGCTTTGGGCCCGACCAGCTTGAAGAAGTGGCTCCCCACCGGGGTCTCGACGATGGCGCCGAGCAAGGCGTGGTTCGGCTTGGGCGTGGTGGGCCCGCCGGGCATACCGCTCTTGTAGGTGCCGCTCGGGATCTCGACGATGCGCTGCTTGAGCCCGTTGG
Source organism: Polyangiaceae bacterium (assembly GCA_023150915.1). GTDB lineage: Bacteria > Myxococcota_A > Polyangia > Polyangiales > Polyangiaceae > JADJKB01. The sequence continues at coordinate 758 of JAKLKA010000186.1, read as the reverse complement.
CCGTGCGCTCGCTCTTCAGCACCTTTGCCGGATCGATACCCTCGAACGACTCGAGCCAACGCTCGACGCTGCGCTCGACGGAGCCGCTCTTGTCCGGTCCGAAGTAGAATACGCCGAGATCACCCGGTTCGGTGTCCGACCCCGCGGGCGGGATCTCGTAGCTGGCGTTGCGCATCGACGAGCTGGGCGCGACCTTCTTCCACCCCGCGGGCTCGCTCCAGGTGACCCCCAGCTCTCTGGCTGCGCCGTGGGTCACCGACGTGGGGACGGGCGGGCTGCTGCTGGCCGCAGGCGCGACGCTGGCGGCGGTGGTGGCGGTGGTGGCGGTGGTCGCCGCCGGGGCGGCCGGCTGGTCGCAGCCGACCAGGCCGAGGGAAAGGACGAGAGCGTGGCGCATGGCGCGCCCATCGTGGTGAACGCGGCGCGGGATGGCAAGGCTGAAGAGGTGTCGCGAAGCGGCGGGGACGCGCGCCGCCTCCCTCACTGCACCCAGCCGGGCGTGTCCTGGCACTGCCACTTGAACCCCGCGTAGTCGAGGTCGATGTCGACGAGATAGGTCTCCACCGTCTTCTTGTCGAACCACCCTGCGTACACGTGGCGGCCGTGCACGGACTTGTGGAACAGGCTGCCGAAGTTCTCGTTCTGCAGCTGGCACCGCTTTCCGGTGGCCAGCTCGAGCGTCGCCAGAGCTTCGGCCACGCCGTAGTACGAACCCCAGTCCTCGGGACTCGGGTCCGCCGCGCCGAGCGGCGCTTCGT
>JAKLKA010000185.1 GCA_023150915.1 Polyangiaceae bacterium | reverse complement strand
CTTCGTGTTTCGCCCGAAAGGGCGAAACACGAGTCAGAGCATGCTCTTCAGGGTCGTGCCCATGTCGCTGGGGGTCGGGGCCACCTTCACGCCCGCCGCGTTCAGGGCGGCGATCTTGTCCTTGGCCGTGCCCTTGCCGCCGCTGATGATCGCGCCGGCGTGACCCATGCGCTTGCCCGGCGGCGCCGTGGTGCCCGCGATGAAGCCGGCGACCGGCTTCTTGAAGTGCGCCTTGATGTACTCGGCGGCGCGCTCTTCGGCGTTGCCCCCGATCTCACCGATCATGATCACGCCTTCGGTGTTCGGATCTTCGTTGAACATCTTCAAGACGTCGACGAAGTCCGTGCCGTTGACCGGGTCGCCGCCGATCCCCACGCAGGTGCTCTGGCCGATGCCCAGGGCCGTGAGCTGACCCACCGCTTCGTAGGTGAGCGTGCCCGAGCGGCTGACGACGCCGATCTTGCCGGGCTTGTGGATGTGCCCCGGCATGATGCCGATCTTGCACTCGCCCGGCGTGATCACCCCGGGGCAGTTCGGGCCGACCAAACGCACGTTCTTGCCCTCGAGCGCCCGGCGCGCGCGGATCATGTCCATCACCGGAATGCCCTCGGTGATGGCGATCACCAAGCGGCAGCCGGCATCGGCGGCCTCGAGGATCGAGTCGGCGGCGCCCAGGGCCGGCACGAAGATGCACGAGGCATCGGCGCCGGTCTGCTTCACGGCGTCGGCCATGGTGTCGAACACCGGGATCTTCACCTTCTTGCCGTCGGGGCCGTCGGCCTCGAAGGTCTCACCGCCGCGACCGGGGGTGCAGCCGGCCACGATCTGCGTGCCGTAGGCGACGCACTGCTTGGCGTGGAACGAGCCGGCAGAGCCGGTGATGCCCTGGATGACGACGCGGGTGTTCTTGTTGACGAGAATTGCCATGGTTCGAGTCCTTGAATCAGGCGCCGCGGGTGAGTTGCACGATCTTCTGCGCACCGTCTGCCATGGTGCCGGCCGGGACGATCTTCAGCCCGCTCTCGCTCAGGATCTTCTTGCCCAGGTCCACGTTCGTGCCTTCCAGCCGGACGACGCAGGGCACGGAAAGCCCGATCTCTTTGGCTGCCGCCACCACGCCCTCGGCGATGACGTCGCACTTCATGATGCCACCGAAGATGTTGACGAAGATGCCCTTCACCTCGTCCGAGTGCAGGATGATCTTGAAGGCCTTCGTGACCTGCTCTTTCGTGGCGCCGCCGCCCACGTCGAGGAAGTTCGCCGGCTCGCCGCCGAAGTGCTTGATGATGTCCATGGTGGACATGGCCAGCCCGGCGCCGTTCACCAGGCAACCGATGTCGCCGTCCAGGTTGATGTAAGACAGCCCGGCCTCTTTGGCCTCGAGCTCGACGGCGTCTTCTTCGTCCTTGTCTTCGAGCTCGTTCCACTCGGGGTGACGGCCCTCGGCGTTCGAGTCGAAGTTGATCTTCGAATCGAGTGCAATCACGTCGCCCGCCTTGGTGACGATCAGCGGGTTGACCTCGAGCAACGAGCAGTCTTCCTTCTCGAACAGCCGGCCGAGCTTGCCGACGATGTCCGCGAACTGCTTGACGGTCTCTTTCGGCTTGGGGCTGCCCGTGCCGATCCCCAGACCGTAGGCCAGCTTGCGTGCCTGCCAGCCACCCAGGCCCAGCGCCGGGTCGATGTGCTCGGTCAGGATCTTCTCCGGGGTCTCGGCCGCGACCTTCTCGATCTCGACGCCGCCCTCGGTGCTGGCCATGATCGCGATCCGCTTCTTCTCGCGGTCCACCACCATGCCCAGATACAGCTCACGGGCGATGTCGAGCCCCTGCTCGATGTACAGGCGCCGCACCTTCTGACCAGCGGGCCCGGTCTGGTGCGTGACCAGCTGCATTCCCAGCAACGCGTCGGCCGCCTCGCGGGCCTTCTTCGGGCCGTCTTTCACGACCTTGACGCCGCCGCCTTTGCCGCGGCCACCGGCGTGGATCTGCGCCTTGACGACCACCACCGGCATCCCGGTTTCGTCGATCAGCCGCTTGGCTGCCGCCTCGGCCTCTTCGGTGCTGAAGGCCGGGTAGCCCTTGGGAACGGGGATGCCGTACTTCGCGAAGATCTGCTTGCCCTGATACTCGTGGATCTTCATGGGGACCGAGCGCGTAGATCGGCGCCCGGCGGGGGGCAAGCGCAAGGCTCACAAGAACGCGCGCGCGACGTTGAACCGTGTTTCACGCGACGACAGCACGCGGCGGATCTGCGGCGGGCGCCGCCCCGCCGAAAGCGCGCCGAGATCGAGCTCCAGGCCGGCGGCCAGGGGCTGCCCGCGGCCATCGGTCACCACGCGCACGCGGGGCAGCGTGGGGGAACGCGCCGACGCGCCGACGACCACGGCCCACTCGCCGGAATCCAGCTCCACCACGCTGCCGGCCGGGATCAGGCCCAGGGTGCGCACCAGCAGCTTGAGCAAGAAGCGATGAGTGCCGCGATCGCTGGCCAGCGCGTCGAGCGCCTCGGCGGGCGAGAGCGCGGCTCGAGTGCCCTGGGGCGCGAGGTGATCGACCAGCTTGCGGACGAACGCCAGGATTTCGGCCTGGGGCAGGGGCTCAGCGCCGAGGCGGGGCGCGCCTCGCACGTGCTGACGCTCGAGCGCCGTCGTCTCGAAAGCGGTGACGGTCCGCTCGGCGCTGTGGGGGTTGATGCCGCCGGTGGCGATGCAGAACAGCGCGGTGACCGCCGGGACCGACGCCTCGTCTGCGTCCGACAGCTCGCCCAGCGGCGAGGGGGCGCGAGCGGCGAGCCGCTGCCGTCCTGCGTCCGTCATCAGCGCCGTGGTCGCCAGGCGCACCAGCGGCTGGCGCTCGGTGGTGATTTCTCGAGCCAGCAGCGTCGCCACGATGGCGCACTGCACTGCCCGCGCCGCGGGGTCGCGGTGGGCGGCGGCGAGCGCGGCCACCCCGAGCAGCGTCGGGTTCTTCTCTTCGACCAGCACCACCAGTCGCTGGGCCAGGCGCTTGACCCGATGCGGGACCAAGCGCCGACCGGCCGCGACGTCGTCGTAGAAGCGTCGCATCACCACCAACGCGGTGGCGTAGAAGCGGACGGCGCGTTCGGTCGGAAGCGCGTCGTCGTCGTTCTTGCGCTGGAGCAGCGTGGGCTCCACCGCGCGGACGGCCACCGCCGGGATCTTGGCTTCGAGCAGGGCCGCTCGGCGCTCGGGATCCCGAAGGGCGTCCGCGAGGGCCTGGCCGAAAGCGTACAGGCCCTCGCGCGTGACGCCCGGCTCGAACGCCACCTCCGAGACCCCGACTCGCCCCAGGATCCGGCCCAGCTCGCTCGCGGACTCGTACACGCCACGGGACGCCCGGAGCAGTTGACCGCACACGAAGATGGTGTCGTCGGCGAAGGTCACCGTCGCCGCGCTGCCCACCTCGCGCGAGAAGCCGACCAGGATCTCCAGCGCGCGAGCGATGGCCTCGGTCACCGCGTCGTTGTCCATCGAGTGGAGCATCGCGTTCTTGGCCAGCCGGAAGACCGCCAGTGCGACCTCGGCCCCGCGATCCTGGATCTGCTCGGCCAGCACGTTCGGCGCCAGGCTGGGGAAGAGAGGCTGCGCGCCGGTCGTCACGATCGCCTCCGACGCGCCGGATCCACGTCTTGCGCCGGCGAATCACTGCGCCGCGGTGGGCCTGAGCGAGCCGCCCCACTGGGCGGGGGCGGCTGCCCCGACAGGCGCACCACCGCTTGCTCGCGGGCGAAGACCGCCGAGCTTCGGACGCGTTCACTGTAGCGAAAGCGCGAGGTGGCGGCCTCTTCCAGCGCGGCCAAGGACTCTCGCGAAGAGGCCAGCTGCCCCAAGAGCTCTGCGGCCAGCGCGCGGCTCTCTTCGTGGGGGCCCAGGGTGAGCAGGCGGGCGTCCCCCAGCAGCTCGATGCAGATCTCTTCGGCGCGCGCCGGCGCCAGCGCCGCCAGCGTGTACAAGACCTGCCGTCGCTCTTCGAGCGGCAACTTGTCGAACCCGGCGTGCTTCACCCGCATCACCAGGTAGGGCCCCGCCGCCCGGATGTGCCGCTCGGAGATGGTCCGGAGGGCTGCGCTGCGCACCTCGGGCGTCGGGTCTTCGATCAAGGCGCGAAGCTCGAGGCGCAGCCGCTCGCTTCCGGCGTCGGCGTGTGACAGGGCCTCGATGCGCAAGAGGGCATGGGGGCTCTCGGCAGCGCGGAGCACCGCCTGCTGGGCTGCGGCCGTGCCCAGCCGGGCGAGGATGCGCACCAGCGCGAGGCCGGTGTCGAGACCCACCCGAGGCAGCGCCGCCGCCAGCTCTTCTTCGTGGCTTTCGGCGTTCCTGGCCAGATACTCGAACGCGGCGTCGCCCAGCGCGCTGGCGCCGCCTTGCACCACCAGCTCGAGCACCGGCGGAACGAAGGCGTCGCCGGCGACCGAGAGCACCTCGCTCACCAGCGCCACGACTGCCGCGCTGGCATCCGGCGACGTGGCCTCGGCCAAGAGGGCCGTCAGAGCGCGCTCCGAGATGACCGCGCGGGCCAGCGAGCCCCGCAGCGCTCGCGCTTGTCCGGGCGCGTCTCGGTCCTCGAAGGCCGCCATGATGGCGCTCACCAGCCGCACGGCCCCGCCGAGCGACGTCTGCGAGAGCCCGTCCAGCGCGGCGCGCAGCGGCACGGTGATCGCCCCCGCTGCGCCCAGCTTCACGCCGGCGGCATAGGCGTCGGCCAGCACGCCCACGAAGCGTTCGTCGAGCCGAGCGCTGTCGCCCAGCCGCGCCCGGAGCACCTCCAGCGCGGCCGGCTCCACGTCGACCGCTTGGGCCATGGCGGACTCGGCCCCGAGGTCGCGCATGTGGAACTGGTCGGCCTGCGCCAGCGCTTCGCGATCCCGTGTCTCCGAAAGCGAGAGCAGGTGTCTCAATCGACGCTGTCGGGCCTCGGTCGTCTCTTTCACCACGCCGCCCCGCGCCTCGTTCCAGCACTCTTCCAGCTGGAAGCCGGCATCGAACCGGGCCAGCGCGGTGATCTCGGCGGTCGCCCGCTCGAACGCGGCGCGACTGGTCTGCTCCCCCTCGGCGAAGGTGTCGATGGCTTGGTAGACGATGTGCTCGAACCCGGCGTCCCAGAGCAACGTCACGAAATCGTCGTCGGGAGCCAGGTCGCGCGAGCGGTCGAGGGTGATGATGCGAAGCAGCTCCATGATCTCGGAGGGCAGCACGGCGCTCACGAAGCCCAAGAGGCGCACCCCGTCGGCGAAGAGCTGATAGGGGACGCGATCGAACGGCGAGCGTGGCTCCCAGACCACGCTCTCGCCCAAGGTGAAGGCGTAGGGCGTGACGCGCCACACCAGCGAGTCGTCGCTCTTCGACAGTGCCTGCTCGCAGGCGGCGAACGCCCGCTCGAAGTGGCGCGCCGTCTCGGGGTGCTTCGCGCCGTACTGCTGGCGGGTGAACAGGGCGTTTTCCAGCTGGCGGAACGCCTCGGTCAGCGCGGCCGCATCGCCCTGCCCCACGAAGCGCTCGTCGAAGGCGTCGAGCACCTCGGCGCCCGCCGCGTCGCGCTGGGCCTTTGGCGGCTCGGGCGGCGCTTCCGGCTCCAGCCGCGGCGCAGCCGACGGGGGCCGGGCCGGTGGCGCGGCCACGCGCTCCAGATCCGGGATCGGCGCCGCGGGGGCCGGCGCCTGACTCACCGCTCGTGTCAACTCGGCGAGCACGAACAAGAGCTCGCCGTGCATGGTCGCGGCGTCTTCGAAGCGCTTGTCTCGATCGTAGGCCAGCGCCCGATCGATGCAGCGCACCACCGCGAGCGGCGCATCCGCATGGCGTGCGAGCGACGGTGCTGGGCGAGACGCCGCCAGCACCAGAGTCTCGTTGCCGCTCGGTGCCTCGTGCACCATGCGCCCGGTGATCAAGTTGAAGGCGATGGCGCCAATGGCCCAGAGGTCGGTACGAGCATCGACCTGGGACCAGCGCCCCAGCGCCTGTTCGGGGGCCATGAACGCCGGGGTCCCCATCACCAGCCCGGTGCGCGTGCGGCTCTGGCCCTCGCTGGCTTCCATCAGCCGCGCGATGCCGAAGTCGAGCACCTTGACCTTGCCATCGCGGGTCAGAAAGACGTTCTCGGGTTTCAGATCGCGGTGGATGATGCCGGCGGCGTGGGCCTCTTCCATCACGTCGATGATGCGTTCGATCAGCCGCATCACCTCCAACGTGGGCACGGTGCCCCCCCGGCGCAGGCGCACCTGTTCGAGGGACTCGCCGTCGAGCAGCTCCATCACCAGGAACGGGACGCCCTCTGCCGTCGTTCCGTCGTCGTCGATCCGGACCACGCCGGGGTGGTCGATCTTGTTGGCTACCAGCGCTTCGCGCAGGAAGCGCTCGCGGATCTGGGGGACGGCGGCGTACTTCTCGTGGAGCACCTTCAGCGCTGCGGTGCGGCCATTCCGGTGGGTCGCGGCATAGACCGCCGCCATGCCGCCCACCCCGAGCAGCCGGTCAATCTGCCACTTGCCGGCCAGCCTCGTTCCGACTCGCACGCGGCACTCGGCGTCGATCAGCTCTTCCGAATCCATCCACCGCCCTGGAAAGGCCTTCGACCCTACGCTGCGGCTGGGGCACCGGCAAGCAGGGCGGCGCAAAGCAACCCGGAGATTTTTTCGCGTCTGCGACGCCTGGTGTCGCGCCGTGGCAGAGGTCACGGCCCTTGGCACACGGAATGCACGGTCTATGCTCGGCGCCCGGATGGCTTCACCGATCTTGGACCACGACCGCGCGACGCGAGACGCGCTGTGGCGGCGCGCGGGCGAGCTGATCGAAGCCCACATCTCGCGGGTGTGCGACGACCCCGACGCGCCGATCGTGCCCGAGCGCCATCTGCCCTCTGCCCACGGCTTGCTCGACGCTCCGACCGAGCCGCTCGCTCTCCTCGAGCGGGTGGCGGCGGCGCTCGAGAGCGGAATCGTGCACGTCGACCACCCTCGCTACTTCGGCTTGTTCAATCCCGCGCCGGCGCCGCTGGCGGTCTTGGGGGACGTGCTGGCTTCGGCCTTCAACCCGCAGCTCGCGACCCGGGGGCACGCGCCCTGGCCCGTGTCGGTGGAAGAGAGCTTGCTCCGGGCCCTGGGTGCGCGCTTCGGCTGGGCACCCGAGTCCACCTTCGGAGCCTTTGCGTCGGGCGGCGCCGAGGCCAACGCCACGGCCTTGCACTGCGCGCTGGTCGCGGCGTTTCCCGAGCTCGGCGAGGCCGGGCTCCGGTCGCTGCGCGGCGAGCCCAGGGCATACATCTCTGCCGAAGGTCACGCCACCATCGCTCGGGCGGCGCGCCTGGCGGGGCTGGGTGCCAGTGCCGTGCGCGTCATCCCCGCCGACGCGCGCCAGCGCATGAAGACCGAGGCGCTGCGCGACGCGCTGGCCAGGGACCGCGCCGCGGGCGCGGTTCCGTTTCTGGTGGTCGCCACCGCAGGCACCACGGCCTCGGGCGCCATCGATCCCATCGCCGAGATCGCCGCCGTCGCGGAGCGCGAACGCTGCTGGTTGCACGTCGACGCGGCGTGGGGTGGCCTGGCGGCCCTGGTGCCCGAGCTCCGGCCAGTGCTCGACGGCGTGGCGCGGGCGGACTCGATCACCTTCGACGCGCACAAGGTGATGTCCGCGCCGATGGGCACCGGCACGATCCTGGTGCGGCGCCCCGGCGTTCTGGAGCGGGTCTTCGCCGACCCCACCGGCTACATGCCGCGCGACGGCTCGAGCGACCCGTATGCGCGGTCGATGCAGTGGTCGCGCCGATTCCTCGGTCTGCGGGTGCTGCTGCCCCTGGCGGCAATCGGCTGGGACGGGTATGCCGCCTCGCTTCTTCGGCAGGTGCGGCTCGCCGACCGCTTGCGCGAGCGGCTGCGTGAAGACGGGTGGAAGATCGTGAACGACACGCCGTTGCCCATCGTGTGCTTCGTCGATTCGCGGGGCGACGGCTCGCGCCGCGTGCTGGATGCGATTGCGCGGGCGGTGATCGCGTCGGCGGGCGGGTGGATCTCGGTGCCTCGCCTGGCGAGCGGCGAGAGCGTGCTCCGCGCCTGCGTGAACAGCCACCGCACCGAAGAGCGTGACATCGACCAGCTGGTGGCGGCCCTCGACGTCGCGCGCGAGGCCACGCGATGAGTGCCGCGCCCGAGGCGGACACCGTCGAGCGTTGGGCCTGGGACTACGTTCTGTCGACGTCGCTCGCGTACGAGCTGAGCCCGCCGCCGCCCCCCGACGCGTGGAGCTCGCAACCCGCCGAATTCATCGACGAGCTGGAGCGATGGACGCCCGACGAGCGTGGACCCTGAACCTGGACGCCGATCTCGAGCTTGCCGTGCTCGATTCGCCGTACGCACCCCCCGACAGCGTGCTGCGCGCCATCCGCACCTGGCGGGCTCGGCTCTCGCCGTTGCTGCTGGGCCCGGGCGACGTCTTGGTGGACGAGGATTCAGGGCCGGGCTGCGCGCGCGGATTGCCGGGTCGCGCGTTCTGCCCCACTCCGCGTGCTCGGGCGCTACTCGAGCGTGCCGGCGCGATCCCAGAGCCGGCGCCGCCCCCGCACGTGCTCAGGGCGGTCAACGGGCGCGCGTTCTGTTTCTCGCTGGGCCCCACGCTCCCCGGCGCGGCGTGGCTCTGCACCGAGGCCGACGCCACCCGGCTGCTCGAGAGCGCGCCTCCGCCGGGCTTCGGCGCCTGGCGTGTGAAGCGCGCTTTCGGCATGGCCGGGCGCGGGCAGCACGTCGTCCCCGCCGGTCCGCTCTCGGCGGCCGACGCGGCGTTCGTGCGCGCGGGGCTCGGCCGCGATGGCCTGTGCATCGAGCCCAATGCCGCCGTCGTCGCCGAGTACGCCATCCACGGCTGGCTGGCGCCCGACGGCACGGCGACCTTCGGCGCGATCGTCCAGCAGCGCTGCAACGCCCGTGGCGCGTGGCTCGCGACGGAGGCTCTGGCGGAGCCACCTCCGTTCGGTGACGCACTGTCCGAAGAGGGTCGGGGGGTCGCTCGCGCCTTGCACGCTGCGGGTTACTTCGGCCCGTTCGGCGTCGATGCCTACACCCATCGCGTGGGCAGCGAGCTCTGCTTCAACCCGCGGAGCGAGATCAACGCGCGGTTCTCGATGGGGTTCGCCGTGGGGTTCGCGCGCTGACGCGTGCGCCGCGCTAGGCCGGCGAATTCCCGGGCGATTCACCCGGCGCTCCCGGGCGCGCGGCGCCGGCCCTATGCTCAGCGGCCGAGTGCCCCTTCGCATTGCCCTGCTCTACCCCCCGCCGTGGAAGATCTCTCGGCCGGGCGAGGCGCCGCCGCCTTCGGGCGAAGGGCCGCCGGCGGATCATGCCGACGGCGATCTCGACTCGGATTTCTACCAGACCCCGTACGGCTTGTTCTCGCTGGGCGCGCAGGCCATCCGTGCGGGGCATTCGGCGAAGGTGTTGAACCTCTCGGGTTTCGCCTGGTCGCGGGTCGAAGAAGTGATCGGCGCGCTCGATGCCGATGTGTACGGGCTGTCGTGCTGGACGGCGAACCGCCGCGGCGTGGGCTACGTGGCGCGGCTGGTGAAGCAGTTGCGCCCCAAGGCCACGGTGGTGGTGGGCGGGCCGCACGCGACCCCGCTGGCCGGCGAGATGCTCACGCATCATCCAGAGATCGATCTGATCACCGTGGGCGAATCGGAAGAGACACTCCGCGAGATCATCCATCGCCTCGAGTCGCGGCAATCGCTGGAAGGGATCCCGGGCAGCGTCTTTCGCAGCGCGGGCCAGCCGGTGTACGGGCCGAAGCGGCCGGCCATCGCCAATCTCGATCTGCTCGAGTCGCCGCACCGCCACTTCGACACCCACATCGTGATGACGTCGCGAGGCTGCCCGTGGCAATGCACCTTCTGCGGCGCCGAGACCAGCTGGGGTCGCGGCTATCGCTCGCAGAGCATTCCCTACGTGGTGGACGCGCTGGCGAGCGCCCTCGAGCGCTTGCCGGTGAAGATGATCCAGATCAAGGACGACACGTTCACGGCCAACCAGAAGCGCGTGCGCCAGCTCTGTCAGGCGATTCGCGCGCGCGGCTTGTCGTTCTTGTGGAGCTGCGACACCCGGGTGGACGTGCTGAGCGAAGATCTGCTGCGCGAGATGCGCCTGGCCGGGTGTCAGCGGCTCAGCCTGGGCGTCGAGAGCGGTTCGCAGGCCGTCCTGGACGCCATCCAAAAGAAGATCAGCGTGCAAGAGATCGTGGAAGCCGCCGCCATGGCCAAGAAGGTCGGCATTCGCGTGCGCTTCTACATGATGCTGGGCAACCGCGGCGAGACGGCAGAGACCTTCCGCGAGACCCTGGCCTTTCTCGAGCGCGCGGCCCCGCACGAGTACCTGTTTTCGTGCCTCTCGATCTATCCTGGAACCCTCGACTTCGACGATGCGCGGCGCGCCGGCTGGCTGGACCCCGAAGTGTATTTCCGCGGCGACTTCCAGGAGCTGAAGACACCGTTCGACGCCAGCCCCGCGCTGGCCCAGCGGATGACCGAGTGGTTCGCCCACAACAAAGGCCTGCGCGTCGGCTTCCGGGAGACCGCCGCCGACTTCCGTCGGATCTTGGCCGAGCTGGGCGACCACCACGCCGCCCACCTGGATCTGGCTGGTGCCCTCTACGACGAGGGCGATCTGGACGGCGCCGCGCGGCACGCGATGCGCGCGCTCGAGCTGGGGCACCCGTGCCCCGGGCTGTGCCTGAACACCCTGGCGTGCATCGCCTGGCGTCGCGGTGACGTCCCCGCCATGCAGGACTTCTTCTTGCGTGCGGCCAAGACGGACCCTCAGCACGACGTGTTGATCCAGAACGTGCACCGTGCTCGCGCCTGGTTCAAAGCGCGAGGGCCCGAGTGCAACGCGCCGCTCGAGCTGGACGCGCGTCACGAGTTCATCTTGCTCGAGAAGAACGCGCAGCCCACCTTGCCGGGGCCACTGCCGGACGACTTTGCCGTCTGGAATGAGCCCCCGCGGGCCGAGCCCACGGCGCTGACGGCGGGCGGCAAGCTGCGAGTGATCGGCAGTTGAGTCAGTTGCAGACGCCGACTTCTTCGCCGGTGCCCACCTGACACGTCTTGCCGCTCGGGCAATCGGCGCTGACGCTGGCGCGGCAGATCTTGAGACAGGTGAGGCCGCTGCCGCCGGTGCTCACGCACGCGCCCCGCCACGCCTTCCCGTCGCTGCCGCACACCGCGCCCGCGCTGGAGCTGCCGGCGCACGTTCCGCCGATGGCTGCCGCGTCGCCGCTCTCGGCGAAGCACACGCTGTTCGACGCGCAGTGCTGGCCGCCGCTGCAACCGGGGCTGGTCGACCAGAAGCTGCACTGCTTGCGGCACAGGTCGAAACCCTGATCTTTCGCGCAAATCAGCCCGAATGCGCAGCCGGTGTTGAGCGCCGTTGCCTTGCAGGTCTGGCCCTCGGCGGCGCTGCCGGCGCCCCAACAGAAGCCGCTCGTGCCGGTCTGCGATGCCTTGCACGTGGCGCCGCCGGCGCAGGGGGCGCCGTTGAAGACGCACTCGGGATAGCAAGCGCCGACCGTCGCCTTGTCGGCCTGGGCCACGCACGTCTTTCCGCCGGGGCAGTTCAGGTTGTCCGAGCACTGCCCCGCGACGCACTTTGCCGTCGCCGGATCGCAGACCATCGTGGTCGGGTTCGCGCAGTCCGCTGCCTCGTCGCAGGTCGAGCCGCCGCCGCC